>CAVEDD010000099.1:428-8095 GCA_963614515.1 Treponemataceae bacterium
AAGTCAGACAGTTCAATATTCATTGCGTCTCGGAAAGAATCGGCGGTAATCTGTTTCTTTATGTGTCGTGTCTCGGGATTGGCGATGCCGATTGTAAAATAGTGAAAGATGGTGCGAAAGAAAAAAATGCCGAGATGATTCCCTTCGTCTTTCTCATCGATAAGAAGCTCGTTGGATACTGCAATCTCATCGCGCATTTTCCTTTTGAGTTCTTTCAGAAATATCTTTGCGTTCTCCGACACATCGGAGGATATCTTCTCTTCTATCCACTTGGCATCTTCGGAAAGAAGGCTGTCCTCCCATTCATCGTTATCAAAGTCGTCCATTTGTTCTTAATTTTGCAATGTTGTCCTGAATGCAAATATATTCAATATCGGGGGAAAGTTCCAAATTTCACCTGTCCATCGGGATGTCGTACACGTCACCGTCTTCGGCTGTGAATGAATTCGGGAATATGGAGCGGAGTTCCGCGAGCAGAGGAGCGGTGTCGCGGTAACGCGAAGAATAGTGGCCGGCGACAAGCTTGCCGGCTCCGGCATCGAGCGCACACCGGGCCGCCTGAAATGTCGTGGAATGGAAACGGGCGGCGGCATCCTTTCCCATGTCCGCCATGTAGGTCGTCTCGTGATAGAGCAGATCCACTCCCCTCACCCATCCGGAAAGTTCCGGAAACGGAGCCGTGTCGCTGCAATAGGCGAACGACCTCGGGCGATATGGCAGATAGGTCACCTCGGAGTTCGGAATCCTCTGCAGCAGGTTGCCGTCCGCATCCGTACGCAGGACATCCTCACCTTTTTTCAGCGAACAGATTTCCGCCACTCCGAGTCCGTACTCCTCAATCGCCGTTTTGCGTACATTCAGCTGCGGAGTCTTCTCCCGGAAAAGGTAGCCGTAGGTTTCTATGCGGTGGTTCAGCGGAAACGCCTCCACAGTCAGGAATCTGTTTTCAAAAATCATCTCCGGAGCCTTGACCCTGACTGGGGTGAAATCAATGTTCACACCCACCTGATCTCCGAAATATGACAGGTAGAATTTCAGGACGGGACCGAGAGCCTGAGGCCCGAAAATACGGACATTCGACCGCCTGGTCGCAAGACCTATTGTGGAAAGCAGACCGAAGAGGCCGAAAATATGGTCACCGTGGATGTGGCTGATGAACATCGCATCGATACGGTCGAACGAAAGACGGCTGCGGCAGAACTGACGCTGAGTCCCTTCGCCGCAGTCAATCAAAAACAAGCGCCCCCGTACATCCAGTACCTGGGCGCTTGAATTTCTATTTGCAGAGGGCTTGGCCGAAGCCGTACCCAGAACATTCAGAGTAAAGTTCATTACTCTCCCTTCTCGAACTTCTCCTTGAGAGCTGCGAGAGCATCGATGTCACCGAGAGTGGTCTTCTCCACATTCGAATTAATCTTCTTGACAGCCTTCTTGGTGTTGTCAGCCTCGACTGCGACCTTCTCAGCCTTCGCCTCGGCATAAGTCTTCACGTGGGAAAGTACAATCCTCTTCATGGAACGTCTGAGTTCCACGATCTTGAACGGAAGAGTCTCGCCTGCGGCCGGCTGAGTGCCGTCCTCCTTGACAAGTTCCCTGTTGAAGCAGATTGCCTCGACAGCCGGATCGAGAGAAATCACGGCGAACTTCTCCTTGATTTCCGCAATCTTGGCCTCTACAACTGTGCCGATGCCGTATTTCTCCTCAATCTCATCCCACGGATTAGGGAGGAGCTGCTTGTGACCGAGACTGAGCTTGTGGTTGTCCTCGTCGAAATCGAGGATGACAACGTCAATCTTGTCTCCCGGAGCAACAAGCTCTGAAGGATGCTTGATTTTGTTCCAAGAGAGGTCGCTGATGTGGACGAGTCCCTCGATTCCCTCCTCAAGCTCCGCGAACACGCCGAAATTCGTGATGTTGCGGACGGTTGCGCTGTGCTTTGAGCCTACAGGGTATTTCTCGCGGATATTCTTCCACGGATTCTCGACAAGCTGCTTCAGACCGAGAGACATCTTCTTGTCCTCTCTGTCGAGGGTGAGAATCTGAGCCTCGATTTCGTCGCCGACCTTGAGAAAATCCTGAGCGACACGGAGTCTCGGAGACCACGACATTTCTGAAACATGGATAAGTCCCTCGACACCCGGTTCAATCTCGACGAATGCACCGTAGTCCGCGATGAGAACGACCTTGCCCTTGACCTTGTCGCCGACCTTGAGGTTCGGATCGAGAGCCTCCCAAGGATGCGGCTGAAGCTGCTTGAGACCGAGTGCGATCCTCTTCTTGTTCTCGTCGAAGTCGAGGATTACGACATTGATCTTCTGGTCGAGCGATACGACCTCCTCAGGATGGTTGATTCTGCCCCAAGAAAGATCCGTGATATGGATGAGACCGTCCACACCGCCGAGATCCACGAACACGCCGTAGTTGGTGATGTTCTTGACCGTGCCCTCGAGCACCTGACCTTTCTCGAGCTTGCTGATGATTTCGGCCTTCTGAGCCTCGATTTCGGCCTCGATGAGAGCCTTGTGCGAAACGACCACGTTGCGGAACTCCTGATTGATCTTGACAATCTTGAAGTCCATTGTCTTGTCTACGAACTGGTCGTAATCGCGAATCGGCTTCACGTCTATCTGTGAGCCAGGGAGGAACGCCTCGATGCCGAACACATCGACAATCATACCTCCCTTCGTGCGGGTCTTGACATAACCCTTGACGATTTCGTCCTTGCTGAACGCATCGTTGACCATATCCCAAGAGCGCAGCTGACGCGCTTTCTTGTGAGAAAGAACAAGCTGTCCTTTCTTGTCTTCGGTGTTCTCGACATAGACTTCCACGGTGTCTCCGACCTTCAGGTCAGGATTGTAGCGGAACTCCGGAGCCATGATGACGCCTTCGCTCTTGTAGCCGATGTTGACAACGACCTCCCTCTTTCCGATTGAAGTGACGGTGCCTTCAACGACCTCGCCCTCGACGACCTTGGAAAGGGTCTTCTCGTACTCTGCGGCGACCTCGTTCCTGTCGCCGTACTCGCCCTCGCTCTCGAATGCGTCCCAGTCGAAGTCCTCAGGCTTCACGGAAGCATTGCTCACTGCGGGCTGCTTCTTGGTTTCTTCTTCCTCCACACGAGCCTCCGCAGCCTCTACCGCCGGTGACTCCTGCTCGGTTACTTTGATTTCTTCCATAATTGTTTCTTGAACTAATTAGGGGTTTAACATTATTACAATAACTTATGTCTCAAGAACATGCAGCCGAAGCCACATACCCTTTCCGACAAAAAGTCTGCAAATATAGACAAAATTATCGGATTGACAAACATCCGGGCAGCCCGAATGAATCGCTCCCGTCAATCCGGGAAATTCAAAAAGAGTGTGACTGTCAGCTCGGGGATGATGCTGAATTACGGAAAAAATCTTATATTTGCGCGCCGTTTTTCTTTGGCGCCGCATAGCGGCTTGCTTCAGGTCGCAAAGCGGCTTATTCCGGAAGTGAAACCCATCCGACAGTTTGCCGGAGCAAAATGAGGCTGGACATGGTGGAAATCTTCTACAGGGTGAACGGACAGATGCAGGTATCCCGGGCAGAGGCCGAACTCTCTGCGATAAACATATCGGATGTGGTCTGGATTGATCTTCTCACCCCCACCGGCGAGGAGAAGCGGGCTGTGGAGACGTTTCTCGGGACCACGATTCAGAGCCGTGCCACCGCCGAGGAGATTGAGTCGTCTTCACGTTTCTCGGAAACGGAGGACGCGATTTTCGCGAACACCAACTTCGTCATCCCGGGTCCGGAGGAATATTCCATGGAGACGGTCTCATTCATATTGAAAGGCAATATACTCACGACGCTCCGCGAAGTCCAGCTCCGCAGTTTCACTGAACTCCAGCGCCGCCTCAACGTCTTCCCCAAGATGTATCCGAACGGTTTCACCGTGTTCGGCAGCATAATGGAGCAGCGCATCGACTCCGACGCCGACATGATTGAGATTCTCTCCAAGGAAATTTCGCAGTACAACAAGAAAGTCAGCCTCGGCGAGGACATCAACGAGGAATTCCTCCTCGACATCAACCGCCTGCAGGAAAACACGATACTCCTCCGCGAGAATATCGTGGACAAGCAGAGGGTGATTTCCAGCATACTCAAATCGCAGAAGTGCCCCAAGAGCATACAGAGCAAGATGAACGTGATGCTCAAGGACACCTCGTCGCTTGTGAACCACACCAATTTCAGCTTCGACCGTCTCGAATACCTTCAGAACACGGTCATAGGTCTCATCAACCTCGACCAGAACAAGATAATGAAGGTTTTCACGCTCGTGTCGCTCCTGCTCATGCCGCCGACGCTCATAGCGTCTTTCTACGGGATGAACGTCGTGCTGCCGATGATTCCGGGAGACTCGCCGTGGAACTGGGTCATCATTGTGGCGCTGATGGTGCTGTCGCTCGTGGCGGTGTTCCTCGTCTTCAAGAGGCGCAGGATGCTGTGAGCGGGCTGCGGGATCTCCGGCGGGCTGCGGAACTGACTGAAATAAAACTCATTTGAAAGGATATGATTTCGAACGAACAGATACACGAACTTCGGGAAAGGGTCGATGTTTTGGGAAAATGCGTGAATGTGGAACAGAAGCGCGGGATGGTGGCGGAGCGTCAGGAAAAGGCTGCCGCGCCGGATTTCTGGAACGACCCGAAGGCTGCCGAAGCGTTCCTGAAAGAAACCGCCGGACTGAAGTTCTGGGTGGACGGCTATGACAGGGCGTCATCTGCGGTTGATGACCTTGACGTGCTCTATGAATTCGCGAAGGAGTCCGTCGGGTCAAAATCGTCCGATGAGGATGCCGCGGAGACCGAAGAGGAGAAGGA
Organism: Treponemataceae bacterium; assembly: GCA_963614515.1. Classification (GTDB taxonomy): domain Bacteria; phylum Bacteroidota; class Bacteroidia; order Bacteroidales; family UBA932; genus Cryptobacteroides. The sequence goes on from CAVEDD010000099.1 coordinate 5,282, forward strand.
ACTGGCTCAGGCATACGTCGATGCGGTCAAAACGGTCGAAGAACTTGAACTGAGGAATATGCTCGGAGAGGAGGGGGACTCGCTCGGAGCAGTGCTGACGATAAATTCCGGAGCGGGCGGAACCGAGGCGAACGACTGGAGCGCGATGCTGATGAGGATGTATCTGCGCTGGGCGGAGCGCAACGGCTACAAGACGACAGTCACCGACCTGCTTGAAGGTGAGGACGCCGGCATCAAGTCCGCCACGATTCAGGTGGAGGGGGACTATGCCTTCGGCTACCTCAAGGCCGAGAGCGGAGTCCACAGGCTCGTCCGCATATCCCCGTTCAACGCCCAGGGCAAGCGGCAGACAACATTTTCGTCAGTCTTCGTCTATCCGCTCGTGGATGACACGATTGAAATCGAGATAAATCCGGCCGACCTCGAATGGGACACCTACCGTTCCAGCGGAGCAGGCGGACAGAACGTCAACAAGGTGGAGACCGGAGTGCGCGTGCGGCACATCCCTACGGGAATCATGGTCGAGAACACCGAGACACGCTCCCAGCTCGACAACCGCCAGAACGCCCTGCGCATCCTCAAGTCCCGACTCTACGACCTCGAACTCAAGAAGCGTCAGGAAAAGCAGGCCGAACTCGAGGGCCAGAAGAAGAAAATCGAGTGGGGTTCACAGATTCGGAGCTATGTCCTGCACCCCTACAAGATGGTCAAGGATCTGCGCACCGGGCACGAGACCTCCGACACCCAGGGGGTGCTGGACGGCGACCTAAATGATTTCATGAAAAGCTTCTTAATGAATAACTAATCCATCAACTTTTTATACTTGAAGCGCTTCGGTTCCTCGTTGCCGAGACGGCGCTTGCGGTTCTCCTCGTACTCGGAATAGGAACCCTCGAAGAAATAGACCTGCGAATCGCCCTCGAAGGCGAGTATGTGGGTGGCGATGCGGTCGAGGAACCAGCGGTCGTGCGAGATTACGACGGCGCAGCCGGCGAAATTCTCCAGACCCTCCTCAAGGGCGCGGATGGTGTTCACGTCCACGTCGTTGGTCGGCTCGTCAAGCAGAAGCACATTGCCCTCGTCCTTGAGGGTGAGAGCGAGATGGAGTCGGTTGCGTTCGCCGCCTGAAAGCACTCCGCAGAGCTTCTCCTGATCGGCTCCAGTGAAATTGAAGCGCGAAACATACGCTCTCGCCGGGACTTCCCGCTTGCCGAGTTTCACGAAATCGGAATTCTCCGCGATGGTCTCATAGACGGTCTTGTCCGGGTCTATGCTCTTGTGCTGCTGGTCGACATAGGCGAGTTTCACCGTGTCTCCGATGACAATTTCACCCGAATCGGGACGGTCGATGCCCATAATCAGCCTGAAAAGAGTGGTCTTGCCGGCTCCGTTCGGTCCTATGACGCCGACGATTCCGGCCGGCGGAAGCACGAACGAGAGATGCTCGAACAGAAGTTTGTCCCCGTAACCCTTGGAAACGTCATGAAACTCAATCACTTTGTTCCCGAGACGCGGACCGTTCGGGATGTAAATCTCGAGATTGGCCTCCTTCTCCCTTCCGTCCTCGGCGGAAAGCTTCTCGTATGCGCCAAGACGGGCCTTTGATTTCGCGTGACGGGCTTTCGGAGCCATCCTCACCCATTCCAACTCCCTTTCGAGAGTCTTGCGCCGCTTGCTCTCCTGCTTTTCCTCCATCGCGAGACGGCGGCTCTTCTGCTCAAGCCAGGACGAGTAGTTACCTTTCCACGGGATGCCCTCGCCCCGGTCGAGTTCGAGAATCCAGCCGGCCACGTTGTCGAGGAAATAGCGGTCGTGGGTCACGGCTATGACCGTGCCCTTGTACTGCCGCAGATGTTCCTCCAGCCACTGGATGGACTCCGTGTCGAGATGGTTGGTCGGCTCGTCGAGAAGGAGCACGTCCGGCTGCTGAAGCAGAAGCCGGCACAGAGCCACACGGCGGCGTTCTCCCCCCGAAAGATTCGCAACGACGGCATCCGAAGGAGGGCACTGGAGCGCGTCCATCGCCCTTTCGAGCTTCGCGTCAATCTCCCATCCGCCAAGATGCTCGATCTTCTCGGTCAGCTCGCCCTGACGCTCTATCAGAGCGGCCATCTCGTCGTCCGACATAGGCTCGCAGAACTTGAGGTTCACTTCCTCGTACTCCTTCAGCACGTCCATCACTTCCTGCACGCCCTCCCTGACGACCTCGATTACTGTCTTGGACGGGTCCATCTGAGGCTCCTGCTCAAGATAGCCCACGGAATAGCCCGGCGCCCACACGACCTCGCCCTGATATTGCGTCTCGATTCCGGCGATAATCTTCATCAGTGTGGATTTTCCGGAACCGTTCAGACCTATGATGCCGATTTTGGCTCCATAGAAGAAAGAGAGGTATATGTCCTTGAGTATGACCCTGTTGTTCTGCGGGAGCACTTTGCCCACGCCGTTCATCGAGAAAATGATCTTTTCGTCCGCCATAGAATGAAATCGTTTTTACGGACTGCAAAGATACATCCGATTGTCGGAAACTGCAAGACGGGACATGACCTGCCGGGCACGACTGTCAGAAACCGGCGGACTCAGCCGGCCTGCATCACCGGGGCGGCGGAGCCGAGTTTCGCCGCATTACGGCGGATCAGGCTGCCGGTGCGTCTCATCCATTCGGACGGCACCTCGCCGACAAACCTGCGGAATGCCATGTTGTAGGAGGCCACCGTGCGGAAACCGGACATGGCGGACAGATCTGTCACCCTGAGAGACGGGTTGCGTCTGAAACAGTCCATTGCATAACGGATTCTGTAGCCGTTCACATAC
>CAVEDD010000100.1:0-8076 GCA_963614515.1 Treponemataceae bacterium
TGACCGCTTAGACGGAGCGGCCCGTAAGCGGAAACCGTGACCTCGACATCCCGGGCAGAGTCCTCCATCGCGAAAACATTCACAGGCATGGTCACTTTCTCCCCCGTGGACATCGTGCGCGGAAGGGTCGGAAGAACCATAAGCGGGGAACGCACCGGCACGGTCCTTTCCGCCGACCCGAAAGCTCCGTCGCGGGCTGCGACAAGCATCACGCGGACAGATCCCACATACATAGGCAGCTTGACTTTGTGGACATCCACGCCACGGCCGAGAGTGAACGGCCCGAGAAATTTCACCACCGGTTCGAAACGGTTGTCGCGCACTGAACCCGCGTTCAGAAGAGCCTCGTCACCTCCGATGCTGAACATTGAAGCGAACGAAGTCCCGTACGCCCCCATCACGTTGCCGTACAGATCCCAGGTCTTGACCCCGAGAGCGCTCCGGCGGTTCATCTCCGCCCACGGATCCGGAGTCTTGAACCCGGTGATGTCCAGCAGCCCCTCGTCAACGATGGCCAGAGTGTAGGACATCGGCCTTCCGGACTTTTCGCTCACGCGGATTTCAAACTCCTCCTGTGGGCGTATGGTTTCCGGCAGAGAAAGCAGCGGTTCAAGACGCGACTCAGGATTGCTGACCTGAATCGGCTTTACTCCGTACAGGCGCAGCGGCTGCCCGTCGGCCGTCCTGGCGTAAGGATTCAGAAGGGTCACGTGCGCATAGCACGAAGGGGCCATCTCCTCTGTCAGACTGAAGCGGAACGCGGTCTCGGAATCGGCCGATGTCGTCACCCAGGATGAGGCGATTACGCGGCTGTCGTTTTCGAGAGAGACGAGAGCCCGCGCCCCCTTTGCGGCCGGGATATGGATCACCGCCTCGTCGCCGACCTGCAATTCATCAGCGTCAAGCGAGAATGAAAGCATGGAGGCCGACTCGCTCTCCTCCCTGTCCGTGCGGGCGCGCCATTGAGGCCAGTCGCACAGGAAAGTCGAGCCTGAACTGTGGCCGCTGTCAAGATCCGTGACGTAGAGAAGGAAACTGCCCCAGTCCGGATAGTTCAGACGGAAATGTATTTCCGAATCGCGCTCGCCGGAGACAATCTGACCCGAAGAATATACCTTTGCCGATGAAGCGCTCACGAACGAAGCGAGGTTCTCCCCGTCGCGCTCCCACCACCAGCTGTTGTCGAGGCGGTAGATTCTGTATTCAAGGCGATGTCCGGCGATTCTCCGCCCGTCCTTCCCCACGGCGCACAGTCTTATGGTCCAGTCGCGGTCAGTTTCGATGCAGCCGTCTTCGGAAGGCGGCATAAGAACTCCGGCATAGGCGGAGAACGGAGAGTAGAGGACTGACCGGGAAACAGTGCTTTCATTTCCTCCGGGTTCCGAAACCCTCGTCACGACGGTGGCGTTCAGCATTCCGGGGGCATCCGGAGCCTGGGGCACGCGCACGCTGACTGAAGCGTTGCCGCGAGAGTCGAGCACCGTGCTGAACAATTCTTTCTCCTCCGAGCTGAATTCAGACAGAGGATTTGAAAACACATATCCCTCAAAGCCCTTGAAAGATGTTTTCCCCGGAGTCAGCCGGAGCGAAGCCTTCGCCGGCAGAGATGAGGCCACGGCTCCGGTAAGCCACGATGAACTTAGTCTGAATGTCGTGAGAGAGTCGGCCTCGAGCACGTCCGAAGGAAGCGTCAGCGCCACTTTCAGGCGGTTGGGCTTTATGCTTTCAACGTGCAGGGGCTTGTGGAAGACCGCGCCTCCGACCTTGGCGTATGCGTGGTATGTCCCCGTCATATCCCCCTCTGATGTACGGATGTCGAACGGATAGAACCCGTCGGACGATTTCGGGCAGACCTGCCTTTCGAAGAGCTGACCCTTCGGCCCGTATATTTCAAGGACGGCGGGGTGATCCTGAGGCAGTTTTTTCCCGGAAGACTCGACAAGCAGCACGAGATGCATGGTGTCGCCAGGCCGCCAGACTCCCCTTTCACCGTAGATGAAGCCTCTGAGCCCCTTTTCCACGGTCTCCCCGCCCACGTCGAAGCGGCTCAGGGAGTTTTCCTGCCCGTCGATGACCTTGAGATATGAAACCGCGTCCGCAGATTTTGCGGTGACGGCGAAAGGCTTCCCCTCATAGTTCAGGACGGCACGTCCCTCGGCATCCGTCTTGGCCGAAGACAGTCTGCGGAGCTGATAATCGTATGCCGTGATCTCCACCCCGGAAAGCGGAGAGGTTGTGATTATGTCGCTGGCATATGCCCAAAGCTGTCCGTTCCCGGAGGACTTCACGACGAGTCCGATGTCCGAGTTCATGAGATTCACGCTCGGGAAACGGTCGGACTGCATATAATAGGTCGGATTGAGCGGGTTGTCGCGCTCTTCCCATTCATAGAGGTCCCAGTCGTAAAAATTGTCGTAGTAATATGGCTGCGGTATGTCCCACAGTTCTTCATCCGCCGCCGTCATCTCTCCGTCGGCGAGCCTCGTCAGCTCCCCGCCTCCGGAAAGGGCGGAGACGGTGCTCCTGCCATAGACGGAATAATCGCGGACAAACGAAAGTGACAGGCGGTAGATTGCCCCCGGTTCCCGCTTCATCAGCCCGGAAAGATCCACCGAGAAGTTCTGCCACCGGTGCAGGTCCGTCTGAGGATTCGTGTCGAGAGCGAGCCTCTTCTTGTAAATCAGCCGTCCGGAACGGCGCAGTCCGCTGTCTCCGTCCAATGTATTTTCCTGAAGGAACTGCAGGACATTGTCGCGGTAAATCTTGACGACTTTCACGTCCACGGCACGCAGGTTCACCGCCTGGAACGGGACACGCAGGTTGTCCCCGTCGGGAAGGATGTTGCCCCGGCGCGGCAGCCGGACGGCCGGTTTCAGTTCTCCGGAGGTGAAATCGGCGGTCCAGTCGGCTCCGAGACGGTCGCCACGCCAGTCCTTGAGCGCCTCCGAAACCGTGAGCCTCAAATCCGAGGTCTGAGCCTTCTTGTCGAAGAACACCCGGACAATGTTGCCGGATACCGTCGCATGACTGCGCATATCTCCGGAAAGCGTGAACATCCCCGAAATGTCCGAGAGCGGATCAAGCGGCTGGGACAGAACCACCTGTACATAAGGTTCGTCCCCGTCGGTCTTTTTTGCGGAAAGGACTCTGAACCCGTCCGTTCCCGGAATCGTGACGTCGGCGGAGACCGTCTTCCCGAATCCTGAAGAATGCCCGTCGAAGACGACCGTCAGCCTGTCGTCGTCGGCAAGACGGTTCACCGGGGATATGCTGAATTCATAGACCCCGGCCTCAGCCCCCTGCCTGAGACTGACCTTGGCCGAACCAGAGCCGCCCTCGGGGTAGAGCATCTTCGCTGCTTCGTCCTCCGGTATGCCTTCACTGAGCATCAGACGGCCTTCGACCGAAGCGGCATCCGGAGAACTGCGCAGAATCTTCACCCCGTCAATGGCGAGAGCGGCTCTTTTCGGAGCGACCCTGAAAGTGAATCCGAATGTCTTGAGTTCGGGAGCCTCGACCCCGAAAACCTTGTCGAGAGCGAACTTCCCCCTGTACTCACGTCCCTGTTTCAACTGCCCGTCTTCGGGGACGAACTCAATCATTCCGGAGCCGACCCAGCGGGCCTTTCCCTTGAGCGAAGGGGAGAAAGTCAGCAGCCCGTCCGCAGGCACGGACATATCCGGTGTCGAGGCGAACTGAATCTTCACCGAGGAGCTTTCGGAAATCATCCCGCCGGTGTAGGCTTCGATATATGGCGCGAATCCGGAATCGGGATTTTCACAGCCGCCGTTCCCGTTTCCGCAAGAAACGGATGATGCCGCGGCAGCGGCAAGGACAAACAGAGATTTCAAGATATTTTTCATAACATCGGGGGCTTGACAACAGGCGTCAGCATACCGGTCGCAAAGATATGAATAATTTACATTCCGGTTCGATGCCGGCAGGAACCGGGCCGACATCTGCAGGGATATGAACAATCGTAACCGGAATTTCAAAATCATTTTCATTTTTTCACTATTTTTGCAGTTTGAATTTCATTCCAACGAAAGACGAATCATTTTCAGAACAATCTTATGGACAGGAAAATTGTCATAATCCCGACTTACAACGAAAGGGAGAACATCGAAAAAATCATCCGGGCGGTGTTCGCTCTGGAGGGGGATTACCATATACTCGTGATTGAAGACGGGTCGCCGGACGGAACTGCGGAGATTGTCAGGAAATTGCAGGAAAGTTTCCCGGAACGGCTGTTCATGATTGAGAGAAGCGGGAAACTCGGGCTCGGAACGGCCTATATCACCGGATTCAAATGGGCCGTGGAGAAGGAATATGACTATATATTCGAGATGGATGCGGACTTTTCGCACAATCCGGACGACCTCCCGAGGCTCTACAAGGCGTGCGCTGAAGACGGGGCGGATCTGGCCATCGGCTCGCGCTACTGCAACGGAATCAGCGTCATCAACTGGCCCATCGGAAGGGTGATAATGTCCTATTACGCCTCCGTCTATGTGCGGACGGTGCTGGGGATGAAGGTCTATGACACGACGGCGGGCTTCAAGTGCTACAGGCGCAGAGTGCTGGAGACGATAGATCTTGACAGAATCGGGATGTGCGGCTACGGATTCCAGATTGAGATGAAATACAGCTGCTACAGGCTCGGATTCAGGATAGTGGAGGTTCCTGTCATCTTCGTGGACCGCAAGGAGGGCACGTCGAAGATGAGCGGGAGCATATTCGGGGAGGCTTTCTGGGGCGTGCTCCGGCTGAGATTCAGGAAAATACGCCCGAGAAAACCGGCGGTGCGGAACTGACGGTGTCAGGTCGTCGGAGTCGAATGGAACAATGGGCACGGAACCCGAAGAATCGGGATTTTTGACGGTTACACGATGAAGAGCAGGGAGTTCAGGGGAAATTTTCTGACATATATGCTGTCGCTGACGGCAATCGGTCTGTGGGGCGCGTCCTACATCTGGTCAGACAGTCTGATCGGCAGGAACATTCCCATATTCTATTTCGTATTCGTAAGGATATCCATCGCCGGGATTCTGCTTTTCCTGTTCAGCGCGGCAAGCCGGAAACTCGCTGGAATCAGGAGGAAGGATTTCAAGTGGTTTCTGCTTCTGGCGTTCTGTGAGCCGTTCATCTATTTCCTGTTCGAAACATACGGGATAAAGCTGACGGGTTCTCCGACATTGAGCGCGATGACCATAGCGACGATTCCCATATTCTCGATTTTCGCGGGAGTCGTGTTCTTCCGTGAAAAAATCTGCGGAATCAACATTCTGGGGATATTGCTGTCTCTCGGAGGCATTGTCCTCGTGGCGATGGCGAAAGGCTCGCTCGGAGAACATTTCATCCTCGGGGTGGCGTTTCTGCTGATTGCGGTGACGGCGGAAGTCTGCCACGCGAGCATAACGAAGAAACTCAGCGACCATTATTCCAGCCTGAACATAGTAATGTACCAGTTTCTCATAGGCTCGGTCTATCTTCTGCCGCTGTTCATTTTCAAGGGTCTTGAAGACTTCGACGCCGCAACCTATCTCTGCTGGGACACTTGGCGGCCGATTCTCTGCCTTTCCGTGCTCTGCTCCAGTCTGGCGTTCTCGCTCTGGGTCGGAACAATCAGGAAGCTCGGGGTGGCGAAGTCCAGCATATTCACAGCTCTGATTCCCGTGGCGTCGGCGGTCATAGCCTGGCTCTGCGGACACGAAATTCTGAACCCGAGGCAATGGGTCGGGGTCGCAATCTGCGCCGTGGGGGTCGTTCTCTCGCAAGTGACGGTCAAAGCCGGCGGCAGAAAGGACGCGTAACCGGCCGCTGACGGGGATATGGCTGGACATAACTTTTCCGAATATATGGAATCTGGATACGATACGCCCGAAAAGGGCACGGACGGAGCCGGCGGCGCCGTCACCGAAGATGAACGTCATATGCGCGAGGCGCTGAGGGAGGCAAGGGAAGCGGCCGCCGGGGACGAGGTGCCTGTCGGTGCGGTCGTGGTGTGGAACGGACGCGTCATCTCACGCGGGCACAATATGACGGAAAGGCTGCACGACCCCTCCGCACATGCGGAGATGATTGCGCTGACCGCAGCCACCGAAGCGCTGGGCGGGAAATATCTCGACAGGTGTACGCTGTATGTGACCGTGGAGCCCTGCCCGATGTGCGCGGGGGCGATGAACTGGGCGCAGGTCGGAAAACTCGTCTATGGGGCGGCAGACCCGAAACGTGGATTCTCGAAGTTCACTCCGTCCCTGCTGCATCCCAAGACGGAGGTCGTTCCGGGGATTCTCGAGGAGGAATGCGGTTCGATTGTCAGCGAGTTTTTCCGGAACAAGAGAAAGTAGGAAATCTTTCAACATCGGGGGAGACTCAATATATGTTTGACTTGGAATCACTCGGACTGTTCGGGCTGTTCATCGGGACATTTCTCGCCGCGACGGTTCTGCCTTTCAGTTCTGACGCGCTCTATCTCGCAGTGCTCGCCGCCACGAAAGACACGGCGGGATGTCTCCTCGTGGGAACGCTCGGCAACTGGCTCGGAAGTGTGGTGACCTACTGGATGGGCTGGATAGGCAGGTGGGAATGGATTGAGAAGTGGTTCAAGGTCAAGCGGGAAACGCTCGAAAGGCAGAAGGCCAGGATTGACCGCTACGGTGTCTGGCTTGCCCTTCTCGCCTGGGTGCCGGTTATCGGCGATGTCATAGCCATAGCCCTCGGCTTCTACAAGACCCGCCCCTGGGCGACAATGTTCCTGCTGCTCGTCGGCAAGTTTGCCCGCTTCCTGCTGTGGAACCTGATTTACGGACTGTTCTGAACGACGGACTATTCATCAAAGAATTTATCAAGTACCCCAGCTTCAAGGTCATTGATTATCTCTTCTGTGGTTTTCCTCAAGATTGGCAAATCTACTTTAATAGTGTTGAACACAGCCTCGTCGTCAACGTCCGCATATTCATGAACAAGAAAATTTCGCATTCCAAAAACCGCTTTCCACGGTACTTGTTTATAATTGGCAAAGAATGCATCAGGAACCTTATTCCGAATTTTGACAAAATTCTCGGTAATATATTGCAAACTCATGCTGCAAGCCCGAAAAACGGTCATACCGGAGATACTTAGGCCAAAATCATTAGGTTCCTTAATTTCCGCTGACATTTTTTCAACCAAATCCATCTCCTCTACAGATGTCTTCAGATACGTCAGAACACGGTTTTTGTCGCTATACATATATCTTTTCCTTCTCGATGTTTTTTATAAAATCCTGACGCAGTCTCGAATTTTCCGAAACCAAATCAACCTTTCGCTTCAACAGAGACTCCAGAAGTGAACTTATTTCCACAAAAGAATACAAAGACGGCGTCTTCAAGCGAATCAGGACATCCACATCACTGTCAGCCGTCTGCTCACCTCTGGCACAGCTTCCAAACAAAGCCATGCTCTCTATTCCGTACCGTGCGCCCTGATACTTCTTGAAAGCGCGGAGAATATCCAAAAACCTTTCCCTTTCCTGGGAATCATCACCATACCTATCTACAATCCGGAAATCTATATTATACCCGAGTGCATCCAACAGGCGAAACACGGTCTGTTCGCTTCCCAAAGTCCCGTTTTCCATCCTCGAAATCTGGGATTTAGTCATCCCTGCCAGCAAGCCCAGCTGCTCTTGCGTAAGCCGTCTGGACTTGCGGAGATTCTTAATCATTTCTGGTGTCGCAATTCTCATAATGCTGCAAACATACAAAATGTTTCATATATATGCAACAAGCCCCATCAAATAAATTCTCCGCCGGAAAAGGTCATTTCCTGGCGGAGAATGGTGGCGGTATTGTTTATTTTCAGCCCCTGATGTTCGCTGAAAGCTGTCTCCACATAGAGGCCGTCATCCCCAGACTTACCGGGAATACGAAGAACAGGATGACAAGCAGTTCCAGAATCCCCAACAGGACTACGACCGCAGGGCTGAGCAGTCCGATGACAACGGATAGTCCTCCGAGGACACCAATTGCGGCGCCGATTACCAGCTCCAAGACAATCATCACTCCGAAAATTGTCCACTTGCTGCCATAGGTG
>CAVEDD010000101.1:0-8008 GCA_963614515.1 Treponemataceae bacterium
TCTTTGTTCATGCTGGGAGCGTATTTTTGTTTGCCAATACAAATATACTGAAAATCAATGAAATGACTAAACGTTTCAAGGATTTTCATCCTGGCTTTTTTCGTTTCTGATTACTTGCGAAACTTAAGTTTTTTAACGCTTACTAAAAACTTAAAAAACAAGTGTAAAAAAGTGCAGAAATTTGCTATTTGCGGATTATGGAAAAATTTGCGAAAAACTATGCCGACAGGTTCATGGCCGGGCTTGTCGAGAAAAATCCGGGTGAGAAGGAGTCTCATCAGGCGGTGAGGGAAGTCGTGGAGAGCGTCGCCGACTATGTCGTGGAATATCCCCACCTCATCGACCAGAAGATACTTGAGCGGATGGCGGAGCCTGAGCGCGTCATCATGTTCCGCGTCCCGTGGATGGACGACAGGGGCGAAATTCATATAAACAGGGGCTTCAGAGTCCAGATGAACAGCGCAATCGGGCCGTACAAGGGAGGCATACGCTTCCACGCCAGCGTCAATCTCAGCATCATGAAGTTCCTCGCCTTCGAGCAGACCTTCAAGAACGCGCTCACCACCCTTCCTATGGGCGGGGCGAAGGGAGGATCCGATTTCAGTCCGCGCGGCAAGTCCGACACCGAGGTGATGCGCTTCTGCCAGAGCTTCATGACCGAACTCCAGAGGCACATCGGTCCGGACACAGATGTCCCTGCAGGCGACATAGGAGTGGGCGGACGCGAGGTCGGCTACCTCTTCGGACAGTACAAGCGGCTTCGTGACGAATTTACGGGAACGCTCACCGGGAAGGGAATCGGATGGGGCGGCAGCCGTCTGCGTCCGGAGGCCACCGGCTACGGGGTCTGCTACTTCGCCCAGGAAATGCTCGCCACACGGGGAGAAAACTTTGAAGGAAAGACCGTTCTCGTCTCCGGTTCCGGAAATGTGGCCCAGTATGCCGCCCAGAAGGCGATGAGACTCGGCGCGAAGGTCGTGACGCTCTCCGATTCAGACGGGTTCATCTTTGACCCGGAGGGACTTACGGAGGAAAAAATGGAATATGTCTTCGAACTCAAGAACATGAGGAGGGGAAGGATTCGTGAATATGCCGAGAAATATCCTTCAGCCACCTATTTCCCCGGCGAACGGCCATGGAAAACCGCCTGCGACATCGCACTCCCCTGCGCCACGCAGAACGAGATTGAACTGGCAGACGCGGAGGCTCTCGTGAAGGGGGGCTGCACCTGCGTCGTGGAGGGTGCGAACATGCCTTCGACCCCGGAGGCAATCGCCGTCTTCCAAAACGCACGACTGCTCTACTCCCCGGGCAAGGCCTCGAACGCCGGCGGCGTGGCCACTTCCGGACTTGAAATGAGCCAGAACTCCATCCGCAGCCAATGGACTGCGGAACATGTCGATGCCGAGCTGCACCGGATCATGTCCGACATCCACGCCGCCTGCCTCAAATACGGCACGGAGCCGGACGGCTATGTAAACTATGTCAAGGGCGCGAACATCGCCGGCTTCATCAAGGTCGCCAACGCGATGCTCGACCAGGGGCTTGTGTAGTTGAACCTTAAACCCCAGGGTCTGATGAAAAGCCGCGACACACTGATGTCCCGGAGAATACGGAAAATCCTCCTCGTCTGCAACAGCTACGACAGCTTCGCGCTCGAAGAGGACGGTCACATCGAGTACCGGATTACGCAGGAATATTCCGAACTGAACCTCAGCAATCCCCCGTCCATCGAGCGGGCCGGAACTCCGGCCGAGGCGCTCGAAAAAATCGGCGGAGGAACGCGCTTCGACCTGATAATCACGATGTACAATCCAGGGGAAGTCGACGTATTCGATTTTTCCCGTCAAGTCAGGGACATATCCCCGGCCACCCCGACAGTCCTGCTCTGCTCGTTCTCGAAGGAAATCTACCGCAGGATTGCGCAGCACGACACTTCCAGCATAGACTATGTCTTCTGCTGGGACAACAACACCGACGTCATCATAGCCATAATCAAACTGCTTGAAGACCGTCTCAACGCGGACAGCGACATACTCGGAATGGAGGCGCGGGCAATCCTGCTCGTCGAGGACTCAGTGCGCTACTACTCCACCTATCTTCCGCTGCTCTACAAGCTCGTCCTCCAGCAGAACAGCGAGTCCATACGCGACACCCTCAACGAGGAGCAGCAGATTCAGCGCAAGCGCTCGCGGCCGAAGATTCTGCTCGCGACCTGCTACGACGAAGCCGTGGAACTCTACCGCAGATACGGAAGCCACCTCCTCGGAGTCATCTCCGACATCGGCTTCGTTCTCCACAGGGGCGACAGTCCCGATAGCGAGAAGATTGACGCCGGAGTGGACCTCTGCCGCCTCGTGCGCGGGGAGGACCCGACAATGCCGTTTCTGATGCAGTCCTCGCAGGAGAGCATGAGGCGGACTGCGGAGAGTCTCGGAGCCGGATTCATACTAAAGTCCTCCAAGACTCTCACCCACGAACTGAGCGAGTACATCGGCCGGGAATTCGGATTCGGCGACTTCATAGCCTCCGATCCGGAAAGCGGGGAAATCATCGCTCGGGGGCACAACCTGCGGGATTTCGAGGAAATCATCCGCGACCTTCCCGACAATGCGCTGCGCCGTCTGGCCGACCGCAACTACATCTCGCGCTGGCTCTACGCCCGGGGTCTGTTCACGCTTGCCGACAAGTTCCGCCCCATCAGCCTCAAGGGGGACGAGGACATCTCCGCCGCGAAGGAAAGCTACCGGAAACTCATCCGGGACTTCCGCATCGGTCAGGGTGTCGGAGTCATAGCCCGCTTCGACAACGACGGCTACAACGACACCATACGTTTCGCCAGACTCGGGGAGGGTTCGCTCGGAGGCAAGGCGAGGGGGCTCGCCTTCCTCAACCACATACTCCACAAATACGGGCTCTACGATCGCTGGGAGAATGTCCGGATTGCCGTTCCGCGCACAATCGTGGTGACAACCGACTGGTTCGACCGCTTCATACTCGAAAACGGACTCCAGTATGTCATCGGGGCGGATCTGCCCGACTCTGAAATCCTGTCCGAATTTGTCGCCTCCACCCTTCCAAAGGAACTGACCGACTCGCTGAGGGTCTTCATCCGGACGACCCGCCGTCCGCTCGCCGTCCGTTCTTCATCGAAACTCGAAGACTCGTATTACCAGCCCTTTGCGGGAGTCTATTCCACCTGCATGATTCCGCACACGGACAATGAGGATCAGCAGCTGCGTCTCCTCTCGAAGGCCATAAAGTCCGTCTACGCCTCCATCTACTTCGCCTCTTCGCGGGGTTACATCACCTCCACGGCCAACGTGATTTCCGAAGAGAAGATGGCGATAGTGCTTCAGGAGGTCTGCGGAAGCGAGGACTGCGGAAGATGGTTTCCGGCAATCTCCGGAGTGGCCCGTTCGGTCAATTTCTACCCCATCGGCAACGAGACTCCCGAAGACGGCATCGTGAAGCTCGCCTACGGACTCGGGAAGGCGGTGGTAGACGGGGAGCAGGTGCTCAGGTTCTCCCCGGAATTCCCGCGCAATGTCCTCCAGACATCTACTCCGGAACTCACGATGACACAGACGCAGACATCCATGCTCGCCCTCAGCCTCAGCCCCGAGAAATTCAGGACTTCGGTTGATGACGCAGTGAACCTCGAAAGAATTCCGGTCGCTGACTGCGGACAGTTCCGCTCTTTCAGGCATGTCGTCTCCACCTGGGACCGCGAGAATATGCGCATGGTCGATTCCGCCGCGCCGGCCGGGCCGAAGTTCATCACCTTCGCGAGGATTCTGAAGTACAGGACATGGCCGCTCGCCGAAATCCTCTCCTCGCTGCTCGAAATCATGAAGTCGGAGGTGAAATGCGATGTCGAGATTGAATTTGCCGCCGATTTCAGGGACGACGGGAACATGGAGTTCAGCGTGCTCCAGATCCGCCCGATTTCCATCGACGGGCTGCGGAGTGAAATCGACTGGTCAAAGATTGACGACACCGGGGCGTGGCTCCGTTCGGGCTGCGCCATAGGCCCGGGAGAAATTTCGGGAATATGCGATGTAGTCTATCTCAAGCGGGAGACTTTCGACAGGATGCGCACCCGGGAAATCGCCTCGTCCCTCACCGCCGTCAACGTCGAAATGCGCCGTCTGAAGCGGAACTACATACTCATAGGCTACGGCCGCTGGGGTTCGTCCGTCCCTTCTCTGGGGATTCCCATCCAGTGGAGCGACATCTCCGAGGCGAAGGCCATCGTGGAATGCAGTCTCGAAGATTTCCGCATAGAACCGAGCCAGGGCACGCATTTCTTCCAGAACATGACCTCGGCCGGCGCGGGCTACATCAGCGTGAACCCGTGGGCCCGTCCGGACGACCGCTGCGACAGCTCGGTTCTCGACGCTCTTCCGGCCGTCCATGAGACGGAATTCCTCCGCGTCGTCCGCCTCGACCGTCCGCTCACAGTCATCGCCGACGGCCGCAGCAGCAGGGGGATTTCCATCCTCTGACAGAGGAAGTTACATACTGAAGGGGGCTGACTGAAAAGTCATCCCCCTTTTAATTCATCAACCCCCTTTATGGAGTAAGGTCGTTCTACTGAGGAATCTGCGCTCCGTAGCCCTCCACAGCGCCGAAAAGGTCGAGCGTCTTCCTCCACGGGTAGCGGTTGGCGAACATCGAAGCCCGCACAATCTCCGTACCCTGCTGGTTCATCCCGAAGAGGCGGTTGACCTGGTTGGCCGCGGAAGAAGGGTCATAACTTGACGAGGACTTGATGTTCAGTCCCATATAGCCCTTGAGATAGGCCGGGTCTATGGCATTTATGAAAGTTTCATTCGTCTCCATCTCCCTGTTGCCCTCATACTCCTTGAGCTGCTCCGCGTCCTCGAACTGTGCGGCCGAGAGGAAAAGCCATTTCCCGCCGCCTGAAGGGAGGACGAGGTCCGCCGCCCCCGAGGTCATATTGTTGCGGTTCATAAAGAAGAGATTGTCGGTCACATTGGTCTCGCGGGCGGCCTCCTTTGCGGCGGTCTGGTCAGTGAAAGTGCGTTCCACAGCCCCGAGGTTGGAGCAGCCGAAGATGTTGCGGTACACATTCACCTTCTGGATGCCGGTCATGAACCTGAATCCCACTCCCATACTTTCCTGAACCTTGGTGCGGCACCATGTGAAAAGAACGGTGTTGTCGTGGAAGTCCAACGAACTTCTGCTCTGGTCCGGGCTCATTCCCCGGATTTCGCAGGCGGACATCCTGTTGGCGACAAAGACATTGTTGCAGATGTCGAAGTGGCCGGCTACGCAGCCCATCTCGATGGCGAAGTGGTAGCCGTTGACAAAGACGCAGTTGCGTACAGTGACCTGCCCCTCCACATCGCCCCGAAGCAGAGGTTTCCCGATTGGCGCTCCGCCCACCTTCGGCACGGGAGGATTCTCCCCCTCGATGAGAAGCCGTCCGGTCTCGCAGCCCTCCGGAGAGCCTGTGCGGGTGTCGTCAGGGGCATAGCTGCAGTAGCTGTTGTACTCTCCCTTGTCGAAAACAATCCCGTCAATCAGCACCACTCCGTTGCTGTCGCCCCGGACATAGACCTCGAGACTGGCGTGGCTGCCGGATGTGCCCGTCTGAGTCGCGCCCGGACGGATGGAGGTAATGTACTTCAAAGGGTCGTGCTCTGTGAAGCCGCTGTTCCACCCGCCGACGAGGCTGAGGTATTTCTTCACTTCCACATAACCCTGGTCGAGTTTTCCCAGATAGTTCCCCTCCGCGATGCGGACAGTTGAGCCCGTCTCGGCAAGGTCGATGGCTTTCTGGAGGTCCTTCACTGGCGTTGAAGGGGTGAGTGCGTCGTTGCGGTTGCTGCCGGAGGCGGAGACATAATAAATCTTCCCGGAGCCTGTCTCAGAAGAGGCTGAGCCCTGCGTCGAAGCCGAATCCTGCGTCTTGGCTGATGCTGTGTTCTGAACTGAGTTTTTCATCTTGTTAAGAAAGTTCTGTCCCTCTGACGGGATGACCGCCACGAGAGAGGTTATTAAAGTTATAAGTGCAGCTTTTTTCATGTGATTATGGATTAGTTGTGTTTTTGTCTGATGAGTTGTATCCCGTCCGGGCATCCGCGTCCGCGTCCGCATTCCATCCCGGATATCATTTTGTGCAAAGATGAGCCTGTGCCGCCACTTTTCCAATAAGTAATTCTACCTAATTAAACCGGTGAAGCCGCAGCTATATCCTTAAAAAACCTCAATTCCGCAAACCTCCAAAAGTTTTTGACGTCTCGTTTTCTTTTTCGTCAGAATTTATGTACATTCGCCAATAATATTCGTCGCAATTTCCGTTGAATGCGGTCTTATATTCGTCATAATTTTTGTGGTATGAAAAGAGAGGTATATTCAAAACTGCTTGAGTGGAAGTCTCGTAGGGACCATAAGCCCCTAGTGCTTGACGGCGCACGTCAGGTAGGCAAAACATACATCCTTAAAGAGTTCGGCGGCAGGGAGTATAAAAACTACTCCTATGTCAACTTGGACAAGGATGCTGTGGCTAAGGCCATCTTTGAGCCGGACCATGACATTTCGCGCATCATTCGCACCCTTTCCGCGCACACAGGGGTGGATATTGTTCCGGAAGACACACTCATCATCATCGACGAGATTCAGGAGAGCAGCGCAGCCCTGGGGTGTCTCAAGTATTTCAGGGAGGACTTCTCGGAGTATGATGTGGCCGTGGCAGGTTCTCTACTCGGGATCTCAATCCACAAAGACCAGTCTTTCCCTGTCGGTATGGTTGAACTTGTCAGGATGTTCCCGATGTCCCTACATGAGTTCCTGGACGCCACTGGCAACGGACGACTTACTCGTCTGCTTCTTTCTTGCGACTGGGCGGCCGTGAATACCCTCGGCCAGCAGTTCATAGATTTGTTGCGCCAGTATTACTATGTTGGCGGAATGCCTGAGGCTGTCTCCGGCTACATTGAGGGGAAAGGTCTGATTGCTGTCCGCAAGATTCATAAGGAAATCCTCTCCGGGTACCGCAAGGACTTTTCCAAGCATGCCCCGAAGAAGGAGGTGCCCCGTATAGAAATGGTCTGGGACTCTCTCCCCTCACACCTCGCCAGGGAGAACAAGAAATTCATCTACGGGGCGGTGCGTAAAGGCGCCCGGGCAAAAGATTTCGAAGTGGCCATCACCTGGCTCAAGGATGCCGGATTGATTTACAAGGTTCATCGCGTCAGCAAGATAGAGTATCCGCTCAAATTCTATGAAGACTTCGATGTCTTCAAGATTTTCCCGTTGGATGTCGGCCTGTTCGGGGCGATGACAGATGTGCCGGCATCCCGGATGCTGGTAGGCGACGACATCTTCAAGGAGTTCAAGGGCGCCTTCACGGAGTGCTATGTCAACGAACAGCTTGCCAGAATCCAGATTCCTACATTCTACCATTCGTCAAATGAATCAGAGTGTGAGGTAGACTTTGCCCTGCAGACGGAAAAACGTGTGATTCCCGTTGAAGTCAAGTCCGAAGAGAACGTCAAGTCCAAGTCCCTCAAAACCTATATTGACGCGCATCCGAATCTGAAAGGGTTGCGAATCTCAATGTTGAGTTACATAGACCAGGGATGGATGGAGAATCTGCCGCTATATGCCATTGAAGGCTATCTGCGAGCCGAAGGAATACCTGTTCCCGCTGAAGAGCCTCCACTTCCTGGTGTACGATGACCGCCTGCGTCACCAATTTATTTTTTAACGCTTACTTAAAGTCTTGGAGTGATGTGAGATAAGGAGATGGAGTGCAAGGCACCCGGTGAAGCCGAAACCGCAGCAACCTTATGGTTGTGAGGATTCCGGCAAGACGGGTAACGAAGCAATCCGCTCCTTTGCTCACATCACATCACATTCCATTCGGTGCCCTCCTTTGTATCCTTTATGGCAATCCCCAGCGCATTGAGTTCGTCGCGGATACGGTCGCTCGTGGCCCAGTCCTTAGCCGCCTTGGCCGCCTTGCGCTCCTCCAGCA
>CAVEDD010000102.1:0-7992 GCA_963614515.1 Treponemataceae bacterium
CGAACGACAAGATTGTCTATGTGCCGTTCAACAAGGCCATCAAGATTGACAAGCCCATCGACCGCGAGCTGATCAATGTCCTGCACGTGCTGTCAATCTGACGGTCCAATCAATCTGACGGTTCAATCAGCGCCCACTCAGGACGGTCATGTCCTTGATCAGGATGCGGCGGCGGAACAGGTCGGCGGGATATTCCGTATGCCGGCGGGCGATGCCAGTGTCGCTGTCCGGCATTTCCGCAATCGTAAGCCTGGTCTCTTTTTCAATCGGGAGATACTCCACCCAATCGACAGGGACGCTGTGTGTGCACCCGTCGCCTCCCAAGACATTGACATAGTCTGTACGATTCTCGCCGCGGAATCCCCTGGCCGTTATTCCGATGGATTTCTCACCGTGCCCTCCGTCGCTGAGCAGTTCCGATTTCATTATGTTTTCAGTGACAGACTCGCTGTGAGCGAATTTTACGCCCCCTCGGGAGTTCGCGAGAGATTCCCATTCCCATCGGGATGAACTGCGGACGAGGGATTCGCCGTAGATTTCCTTGCGCGTGCGAATCTGCTGATAGAGAGGGATGGCGAGCAGCGGAGCGAACGCGAAATAGATTTCACGGAAATATTCCCTGTTCGTTTCCAAGAAGTTGCGTTTCACCTCGTCGAAGCGGTAACCCGTGAAACGCTGCGGGTCGGTGTCGAGGCTGAAACATTGCAGGTGCTCCGGATAGACGACATTGAGCATCCTTGATTTGACGATGCTGAAATCGTCTCCGTAGCCTTCCGCGCGGTCGTTCATCAGTTTGATGATTTCGTTCTGGGCAAGAGGCGTGAACAGCAGGCGGAACTCCACCTCGTTGTCCCTGTCCTTCGTGTTGAACAGCACCTCGAACTCCTTGTTGACCATCATCGTATAGTCGCTGTCATCCTCAAGATTCCGCGAGAACTTCTCCAGTTTCCTGCGCAGACGCCTTTTCCGGATTCCGTTGAATGCCGAACCGTCGGACAGCCCTTCCGGCTTGCGGGAGAAGTTGAGGTTCGGAGCCGCCTCGCTGGCATACATCAGGAATGTCCTGTTGCGGTATTCCGGGCAGGGTTTGGTCACGGTCGCCGTAAGCGTCTGTCCGCGCACGACCGTGTGGGTGTTGCCTTTGGAGTCGGTTTCTGTTTCCGTCCAGGTGATGTGCTTGTAGCCGACATACTCCTTGACCCCCATCGTGAATTTCCTCACCGTCGCGATGACGAACGGATTGCCCTTGATTTCTCCGCTGTGGGCGAAAATCACGGACGAGTCATCATCGTTCAGAAATCCGTCGTAACCGAATTCATTTTCGAGTTCGGAGAGCCGCGCGGCGTTGAAATAGGGGTCGAAACGGATGTTCGGGACGGTTTTCCCTATAAGTTTCGCCGGGATGTCCCAGCTGAACAGGTCGTTGAGAGGAGCCATCTGCCTTTTGGCCTCATCCACCGAAGAATTCAGCACATTCTCGAGTTCCGCGAGCGCCGCGTTCAGTGCTTTCAGCTTTTTCCCGAAGATGACAATCGAGGTGATTGCGGCCGCCGCCCCCAAAAACGCCACGGCGACGAATATCCCAAGAAGAAAGTCTTTCTGGTGCGGGTAGAACCAGTCGGCAAGCCATCTGTGGAACGCATCGTTGTGCCAATATATGAAATCCCTCGCGAATGGAGAGAGCATAAGGACCGCACTGAGCACGATGCAGGAAATCCGGAGCGTCTTCACCAGGAGGATTTGACTGCGCCGGCTGTCAATCTTCTGTCTTGTCGCGTCGATTTTTCTGCACAGAATCCGGTTCGCCTCCGCATCGACCCCGGAAAGCCTTTCCATTTCCGAAAAGGCCTCTTCGGCGTTTCTTTTGAAAGCGTCCCGGAATTCGTTCCTGTACCGCTCCAGCGGTTCGTGAATGTCGTCCATAGACATCTGAGAGAACGGCTATCTTCTAAAAGAACACCTGTCTCGCCTTTTCTTTCGTCTCGGCCGACGCCGTGAACGGGATTCTGGTCGTATATCCCTCCTTCGCCGCGACGATCATCTTGGTCGGCCAGTCGAAGATATCCCTGTTCCACTGGAAAACGGTGTCGTTGTAGAGCGTTCTCGCGGCGGTGATTTCTTTCTGGAGATAAGAGTTCTGCTGCATCGCGTCCGCTATGGCGGAGTGCGCCTTCAGCTCCGGATAGGCCTCCACCTGAGGAAACAGGCGGGAATATGCCCTGTCGATGTCCTGTGCCACGGCGTTCCTGTCGGCGTCCGGATTGATTCCCCCTCGGTAGGCGGCGATGGTCTTCATGACATCCCTGTCGAGTTCGACGGCCTTTTCGAGCAGCGGGGCGACATTCTGGAGAATCTGCACTCTCTGTTCAAGATAGTTGTCGATGGTGGACGCATCGGCCTGGACTTTCTGCTGCAGCTGCTGCAGATAATTCTTCGCTTTCACTTTCTTGAAAAGGAATATGACTCCCGGGATGATTCCGCACACCCATAGGAATATTTCGAAAATCACGGAGCCCGCCCCAGTCTTTACGGGAATCTGTTTTTCGATGACATTGATGTCGCGTCCGTTTCCGTTCACGACCGGATTCATTTCATCAAGTTCATTTGCCATTGCGTCACTATTTTAATTTTCCGCGAATTTAGAAAAAATAAGTAATCCTTAAAAAATAACTTGGTAATCTTTGTGTGTCTTTTTGGTCTAGATTTCTTTTCTCATCGGTCATGTACCTCCAGTACACTCCCTCTTCCAAAAGAAATCTATCCTCAAAAATCCTTCACAAATCTCCACCAATTTATTTTTTAACGCTTACTAAATCGGAAGATATGTTCATAATCTTATTTTGCCGAGAAATAAAAAATTACTACCTTTGCAGCCCCTATGTGGTATAGGGACGCAACTAAAGTATTAAGTATTAACCATTAACAATCAAGATGGACACACAAAGTTACAAAACTGTATCGCTGAAAGCCGGCGATATCAAGAAAGAGTGGTTTGTGATTGATGCTACCGACTTGGTGCTCGGCCGTCTTGCTTCGAGAGTCGCTCTTATCCTCCGCGGTAAGAACAAGCCTTCATTCACTCCGAACCTTGACTGCGGTGACAATGTCATCATCGTCAATGCGGACAAGGTGAGACTCACGGGCAAGAAGATGACCGACAGAGTGTATGTCCGCTACACCGGAAATCCCGGCGGACAGCGTTTCACGACGCCCGCTGAGATTCTCAGGAAGAGGCCTACGGAACTCGTGAGGATGGCTGTCAAGGGCATGCTCCCGAAGAACCGTCTCGGAAGCAAGATCATCAACAACCTCTATCTCTATGCTGGTCCTGAGCATCCGCATCAGGCACAGAATCCGAAAGAAATCAAGTTAAACGAAATTTAAGCAGAGCATGAAAGTAGTAAACGCCCTTGGAAGACGTAAATCAGCAGTTGCTCGCGTTTATGTTTCAGCAGGAAAAGGCAACATCACAATCAACGGACGCTCCCTCGAGGATTATTTCTGCGAGGATTCCCTCCGCTACATCGTGAACCAGCCGTTTGCTGCTACAGGCACTGAAGGCCAGTTCGACGTCAAGATCAACCTTGACGGCGGCGGAATCAAAGGTCAGGCAGAGGCTGCCCGTCTCGGAATCTCCCGCGCACTTTGCGAGATTGACCGCGAGGCATACCGCCCGGCCCTCAAGTCCGAAGGTTTCCTTACACGTGACGCCCGTGAGGTTGAGCGTAAGAAACCGGGTCAGCCTGGTGCACGTAGACGCTTCCAGTTCAGCAAACGTTAATCATTGCAGTCTGATTTACTCAACGCACAGTCCGGTCACAAAATCGCGGGACTCCGATTCGGGATGTGAATCCCGGCGGGCTGCCTGACAGATTTGCCTGACTGCGGAAATTCCGGAGACCGGCAAGGCCGCTGCTCACGGAATGAAGAAAAGAGCCTCCCCGGGCAAGGCAATCCGAAGGAGGAAAGTAAAAACAAAGTAAAATTGAAAACAATGCCAAGATCTAATTTCCAGGAACTGCTTGATGCAGGTGTTCACTTCGGACACCTGGCGAGAAAGTGGAATCCGAAGATGGCCCCTTACATTTTCGACCAGAAGAACGGAATCCACATAATCGACCTGCATAAAAGTATAGTAAAGATTGACGAGGCTGCGGATGTTCTCAAACAGCTTGCGCGCTCCGGCCGCAAGGTGCTTTTCGTGGCCACGAAGAAGCAGGCCAAGGACATCGTCGCCGAAAAGGCCGCTTCAGTCAATATGCCTTACGTCACGGAGCGCTGGGCGGGCGGTATGCTCACCAACTTCCCGACAATCCGCAAGGCAGTCAAGAAGATGAACACCATCGACAAGATGATTGAAGATGGCACGTTCGACACGCTTGCAAAGCGCGAGCGTCTCCAGGTTACGCGTCAGAGAGCGAAGCTTGAGAAGAACCTCGGTTCCATCAAGGATCTCAGCCGCCTTCCTTCCGCACTTTTCGTAGTGGACGTCCAGAAAGAGATGAATGCCGTCAAGGAGGCAAACCGTCTCAACATTCCGGTAATCGCCATGGTTGATACTTGTTGCGATCCTACTCCGATTGATTATGTGATACCGGCAAATGATGATGCCGCAAAGTCCATCGCCTACATAATGGACGTGCTTTGCCAGGCCATCAATGAAGGACTGAACGAAAGGAAGCTTGAGAAGGAAAAGGAAGTTCCCGAGGTTTCCGAAGAGAAGCCGGCGGCAGGCAAGAAGCTCCGTTCCCGCAAGGGCGGCAAGAGTGAGGAGAACGCCGATGAGGCTGCTCCCGTAGCCGAAACTCCTGCGGAGGAGAACGCTCCGGCTGCAGAAGAGACTCCGGCGGCGGATGCCGAGTGACGGGAAGGCTGACAGATTCAAATAAGAACAGATTAAAATTCAAGACAATGGATATCAAAGCAGCTGACGTAATGAAACTGCGTCAAATGACCGGTGCCGGAATGATGGACTGCAAGAAAGCTCTCATCGAGGCTGAAGGTGACTATGACCGCGCACAGGAAATCATCCGTGAGAAAGGCAAGCTCGTTGCTGCGAAGCGTGCGGACAGGGAGACCACAGAAGGTGCCGTCCTCGCCCGCATAGCAGGCGACAAGGCCATACTCGTGTGCCTTGGATGCGAGACTGACTTCGTCTCGAAGAATGCGGAATTCCAGGCTCTCGCCAACGCAATCGCGGATGCCGCAATCAAGGCTTTCCCGGCTGATGCGGAAGCTCTCAAGGGAGTGGTCCTCGCTGACGGCAGGACCGTTGAGGCGGCTGTCACCGAGCAGACCGGAAAGACCGGAGAGAAGCATGTCGTGGCTTACTACGCGACAATCAGCGCTCCGTTCTCCGCTGCCTATGTGCACCACAACGGCAAGGTTGCTTCTGTGGTCGGCTTCAACAAGAAAGTCGATGAAGAAATCGCAAGGGGAATCGCAATCCAGGTTGCGACTATGAACCCTGTTTCTGTTTCAGAGGCTGACTGCCCTGCGGAAGTCATCGCGAAGGAAGTCGCTCTCTACAAAGAGCAGATGAAGGACGACCCTAAGATGGCCGGCAAGCCGGAGGCTATGCTCGAGCAGATTGCGAAGGGTAAGCTCGGCAAGTTCTTCAAGGAGAACACTCTTCTTGAGCAGGCCTACCAGATGGGCGACGGCAAGGAAGCCGTGAAGGATGTGCTCGCCAAGGCCGACAAGGAGGCTCAGGTGCTTGCATTCAAGCGTTTCTCACTCAGCGACTAACCGGTCGAAATCGAATGAAAAAGCGGTCTGCCGTCATACGGCGGACCGCTTTTTCATAATCTTATGTCCATACTCATATCACATCGAATGACAGTGAGGCAAGGTCTGAATCGGCGGAGGATGAGCCTATCATGACGGTGAACGCGCCCTTTTCCACCTCCCATTTTTCGGAAGCGCTCCAGCAGCGGAGCATTTCGGGAGTCACGTCGAAGTCCAGGCGGCGGCTTTCCCCGGCTTTGAGGCTCACCCTGCGGAATGCGCGCAGTTCTTTCACCGGGCGGGTCACCGAGCCGTATTCGTCACGGATGTAGAGCTGGACAGTTTCGTCACCGTCGTACGAGCCGCAGTTGGTGAGCGTGATTGAGGCTGTGAGAGTTCCGTCCGGTTTGATTTCACGGGTGGAAAGCGACATATCCGAATAGACGAAGTCGCTGTAACTCAGTCCGAAACCGAAAGGCCAGAGAGAACCGGTCTCGGAAGCGGCGAAAAGGCGTGAGTATTGTGAGTGCTTGTGGTTATATACGGTCTGCACCTGTCCTGCATTACGGGGAATGGTGACAGGAAGTTTGCCGGAAGGGTTGACCTGCCCGGAAAGCACCTCGGCTATCGCCTGCCCGCCTGTCTGTCCCGGTTCCCAGACATTCAGAATCGCATCGACATTGTCCTTGGCCCAGCCGGCGCTCAACGCCCGGCCGCTCATCAGAACCAGAACCACAGGTTTTCCCGCCTCGGTCACGGCCTCCAGCAACTGCTGCTGCAGACCCGGAAGGTCGAGATTGTCGCGGTCGCAGTTCTCTCCGCAAGTGCGGCCGAAAGCCGAATATCTCTGTGAGTTGTCACCGACGACCACGATGCTGACATCGGCCCGTGCGGCCTTGGCCGCCGCCTTGGCTATTCCGTCCTCATCGACATTGGAAATCCTGCCTCCGAAGCACAGCGTGTCTATGTCGGAGTCCGGGAAAGCAGCCAGCAGCCCGTCGTAGACGGTGCTGACCGAAGAGTCGGCCTGAGGCACGACCCAGTCGCCGAGAATGGTCTGGCTGTCCGCATTCGGCCCCGTAAGAAAAATCCGGCGCGGACCGGAAGCCCCGCAGAAGGAACGGCATCCTGCTCCGGGCGCTCTCTTGTTGTTCTTCAGCGGGAGAAGGCCGTTGTTCTTCAGGAGCACGAGACTCTGCCGAGCCGCCTCAAGGGCTGTCTGCCTGTGCTCTTCAGCCCCGGATATGTGTGCCGGGATTTCAGGCACAGGTTTTTCGAAGAGGCCGAGGGCGAACTTCGCGGCGAGGATCTTCCCGGCGGCGCGGTCTATCCGTTTTTCCGGAATGCGTCCGGACTTCACCGCCGCGACCACGGCCTCGAAATATTTGTCTCCCTGCATATGCATGTCAATCCCGGACTCGACGGAAACAACGAAAGCCTCCGTTGAATCCGCGACGAAATGGTGCATCGAGTATAACCTTTCTATGTCCATCCAGTCGCTGACCACGAAGCCGTCAAAGCCGAGTTCGTCGCGCAGCAGGCTGTTCAGCAGCCACTTGTCGGCGTGGCACGGGATGCCGTTGATTTCGTTATGCGCCGCCATCACCGTACCGACCTTGCCCTGCGATATGGCGGCGACAAAAGGCGGCAGGTACAGTTCCCTGAGTTTGCGTTCCGAGATGTCCATAGGGGCGGCGTTAAGCCCTCCGGCGGGTTCTCCTCCGGCGATGAGGTGCTTCGCGCAGGCCAGAACATGGTCTCCGGAATATTTTCCGTCACGCCCCTGAAGCCCCCAGATGGCATATTTTCCCATTTCCGAGACCAGAAGTGCATCTTCTCCGAAAGTCTCCCCCATCCTGCCCCAGCGCGGGTCGCGGGCGATGTCGATATTAGGGGCGAAAGCCCAGAAAAGACCTCTCTGACGCATTTCAATGGCAGTCTCCCCGCCGATTTTCTCCATAAGTCCAGGGTTGAAGGTGGAGGCCATATTGATGTTTGTCGGATAGACGGTGCATCCGCCGATGAGGGCGTTGCCGTGAATGGCGTCAATGCCCAGAAGCAGCGGGATTCCCAACCTGCTTTCGGAGGCGAGCTTCTGCAGGGCCACGGCTTCGCCGCTCGTCATCACATGAAGGAACGCGCCGACTTCACCTCTGCGCACTTTGTCCGCAAGATGTGGATTGCCGAGGTTCCCGTCGGTAGCGTCGATGTTCTTGTGTGCGGAGCCTTTGCCCGGTTCGACATAGCCCGGAGCCACATATTGGC
>CAVEDD010000103.1:0-7771 GCA_963614515.1 Treponemataceae bacterium
GTCTTATGCCTCCGCAGACGGAGCGGAAAATCATCGTGTTTGAGACCGTGCGGGCTACGGCCACGGCGGCAGCGGCATCGAAGCCCCCGTCTCCGGCGCTTTGCGTGACCGGAACGGAAACCGTAACGCTTTCACTGTCGGAAGAGACTGCATTGGCTGCCGGACAGACTCCGAACAAAGGATTTTCATCTGTGAAGACGCTTCCATCCTGACCGGGAAGCCTGACTGTTCCGTCGGATTCCTGAATCCCGGCCGTGAAACTTTCCCCGCCGCAGAACAGCGTGATGTCATCCCCGGCGCTCCAGGAAGTCCGCAATCCGTCCGCGAGGGTTGCGCTGAGGCTCACATAATCCTGATTGTCATCCTGTTCTCCGGAAGCAATGTCTTCTTTCTGACAAGAAGACATTGCTGCTGAACAAATGAGTGCGAGTACGCAGATGTTGAGGTGTTTCATCGTATTTTTCATTATGTTCCCGTCCTTTCTCACCTGCGGCGTGATTTCGCCGGTTTTGATGTCCTGCCGTTGTGTGCGGCAAGTTTCTGCATCATATTCCGCTCGATTTCGTAAACCCTGGTTATCTGCTTCTGGGTCAGGAATGTGCTGTAGATTCCGTAATATTTCTTGCGGAGGTTGAGTATCTTCTGGCTGCGTTCAAAGCGCTGCTCTATGTCCTCTTTCCCGGCATCGCCGTCCTGCTTCCCCTTGACAGGACCCAGAGCCCACAGTTCTTTCTGATAACTGCAATATGTCTCCTTGAACCTGTCGGCTGTAGGCTTGTCGAAAGCGAGAGCCTCGCAGATGTGTTCCGCCTGTTTTACGGCCAGTTCCTCGCGGCTGATTCTGTGGTTCCTGTCCTGTGCTGAAAGTGACGCGGAGATGAGTACGGCGATGGCCGCCATCATCGATGTTCTGATTATGTTGCGCATAGTGTTCTGAAAATCAAGTTGTTTAAAAATCAATGTTCATAAATGTGTCTTCCTGATATACTTCCGAGAGAAATTCCCGGTCAGCGTCGTCGAGTTCGGCGAATGCCTTCCTGACCTCGGCGAGTGAGTCCTCCGGCGCGGGCTGCATATGCCAGGCGAAAGTCACCGCAAGAGCCAGCGAAGCGGCGGCGGCAACGGAGATCCCGACTGTGCGGAAGCGGTGTGACGGCTTCCTGTCGCAGCCTGTCGCCTTCAGGACATTCTGTTCAAGTTCGTCGAACATTCCGTCCGGAACTTTGTACGGCATGCGTCTGCCGATGCCCTCCATTTCTTTTTTCTTATCCATAGTACTCTTTCAGTTGATTTTGAATTTTGACTTTGGCATTGTGCCAGTTGGCTTTCGCCCCTGTCGGGGTGGTGTCTGTGATCTCCGCAATCTCGTCGAAACTCAGCTCGTCCCAGTAGCGGAGAGTGAAAGTGAGTTTCTGTTTGAGAGGAAGCGCGAGTATCGCTTTCTGGAGGTTGACGGCTTCGGCATCTTCAAGATTGACATATTCGTCCGCAAGTATCGAAAGAGCCTGCGCATTGTTCTCTATGTCAACTGAAGGGTGTCTTCTGCCGATGATCCGCAGCGCTTCATTTGTCGCTATCCGATAGAGCCAGGCTGTAAAGGAGCGGCTGCGGTCATATTTGTCGAATGAGCGGAAAACCCTGATGAAAGTCTCCTGTGCGGCGTCTTTCGCATCCTCGCTGTTCACCGTCATCCGGCGGATGTGCCAGTAGATCGGCTCCCTGTACTCTTTGAGGAGAATCCGGAATCCCGTCTGAAGGTCTTGCTCCATAAATCTGACTATATCTTTCTCTTTCATCGGCAATGCTTTCTAAGTTATGTCCATTTTCATATCCCGAGTTTTTAAGGATTACTTGATGTCGTTTTTGAGACGTCCCGACATATATACCCGGAAAGACAGGGAAGGTAAAATCCCATCGATGAAAATGTGTTTCCTTGTGTGGAGGAGTTTTCTCCAGAATGTCCGTTACCGGCCGGCCGCCGTCAGACAGGGCAGGGCTTCAGCCACGACATAGGAACTTCCGCCGATGTAAATCAGCGGTCTGGCGCACATTCCGGCCGTCACGAATGCCAGTGAGACGGCTTCGGCGACCGTATGGCGGATTTCGGCCTCACCGTCGAACTCCGCCCGCGCCTTGTCGGCGGGCAGTGCGCGGGAACCCGCCGCATTGGTGAAAATCACTTTCGCGCAGCGCGGAATCATCCGTATCACGCTCGCGTAATCCTTGTCGGCGACGCTGCCATAGACGATTATCAGTTCATACCCCTCTTCCCCGACCATCCTTTCAAGCTGTGCGAAATTGTATTTCAGCCCGTGCGCGTTGTGTCCGATGTCGGCTATGGTGAGAGGGGAGTCGCAGACTTTTTCCCAACGTCCCCGGAATCCTGTCCTTTCCGCAGTATGTTCCAGAGCGTCGATGATGATCGGAGACGTCACCGGAACTGGGGCTGTCCCGTTGTCATTCAGTACGGTGAGGGCGGCGAGAGCCGTCCTGAGATTTTTCTCCTGATAACATCCCCTGAGGTCGAGTCCGCCGAGCAGACGGTTGAAAAGGCTGTCGGGAAAATTGAAATCCCTGTCTGCGAAATGAATTCCGGAGCCGCTTCTCTCCGCTTTCGCGATGAACACCGGGTCGCTTTCCGGTCCGGATTCCCCGATTACGGCCGGCACGCCCTCCTTGATGATTCCCGCTTTCTCGGCGGCTATCTCCGAGAGTGTGTTCCCGAGTATGTTGCAGTGGTCCAGATCGATGTTGGTGATGACGCTGAGCACGGGAGTGATTATGTTCGTGCTGTCGAGCCTTCCGCCGAGTCCGGTCTCGATGACGGCGAAATCCACCTTTTCGTCGGCGAACCACTTCAGGGCCATCGACGTGGTGATTTCAAAGAATGAAAGGTCGAGTTCGTCGAACGCCGGCCACAGTCTCGTGCAGAACTCCGTTACATAGCGCCTCGGAATCAGCCCCTCTCCGACTATCCGCGCCCTTTCCCGGAAGTCCAGCAGGTGCGGGGAGGTGTAGAGCCCGACACGGAAGCCCGCAGCGGAAAGGGAAGAGGCCAGCATATTGCATACCGACCCCTTCCCGTTCGTCCCGGCTACGTGGACCGTCCTGTAGCTGCGATGCGGATGCCCGAGTCTTGAATCCATCTCCAGCATATTCCCCAGCCCGGGATGGTAGGCTTTCCCGCCGACCTTCTGATAGGATGGAAACCGGCGGAAAAGCCGCTCAAGCAGCGCGTCGTAACTTTCTATGTCAGATTCTTCATTGTTCTTCATCCTTGAACATTGAATTTTTCCCGACAATGTTTCACCCCTGTTTCCTGTGCTTGCGCCCTTTCTTCCGGCGGCTTCCGAGCGTTGCGGCAACGACGACGGCCACTGCGGCGAGGGCGATGCATACATAGGTGAAGTAGCCGGCGTTGTCGCCTTTGACCCGTGACCACATCTTGAGAAGCTCCTCGGTGCGGTCGCCGCTGTCGTGCATCATGCCGCAGTGCGCGATGACTGAAGCGTCAGGATACATCACGGGGTTCAGGCGTACCGACTTGGCCGCGTCCCCGAAGAAGTAGCTTGCGTCGAGCGGAGCGTAATCGTCATCGGTCATCGCCTCGAGTATTCCGTCACCGCCGAGTGCGCTCACATATCCTATCACGTCCATGTTGCGGATTGCGTTCTCCGGAATGCAGAGGAAGTCGATGAAGTAGCGGGCCGCCTGCACATTCTTCGCGTATTTCGGAATCACCCATCCGTCGAACCATACCGTGCTGCCTTCAGACGGAACGGCGTAGTCGAGCGTCACCCCGACCTTGGCGGCCTCATCGATGGCCCACTGCGCATCGCCGCTCCAGGAGAGGTTGATCCAGCCTTTCTCCTTGGTCATCGCCTCCTTGCCGAAGTCGGCCTCCCATCCGAGCACATTACCTTTGACCTCATTGAGGTAGTTCTCCACCATCGCGATGGACTCGTCGGAGGAGTCGCAGCAGACATCCTGCAGCGAAACCTCGCCGGACGCAATCTGATCCTTGTGGAGGGCGATGTTGAGCGAGGTGTATACGTCCCTGAACGCGTCCTTTACGAAGATTTTGCCCTTGAACTTCGGATTCTTCAGGCAGTCCCAGGACGACGCCTCCTCGCGGGTGACATATTTCGGATTGTAGAGTATTCCCGTCGTTCCCCACATATACGCCACGACATAGTCCTCGGCATTCTTGCCCGAACTTTCGATTTCTCCGAGCTTTTCCTTCATAAACGGAGCCACGTTCACGGTGTAGTCAGGCGTGCCGCCGAAGTCGCGGCTGATCGGAAGGAGCAGGTCCTGACGGAGCATACGCTCTATGATGTAGTCCGACGGACATACGACATCGAAATCCTCGTGACCGAGTTCAATCTTCGAAAGCATAATCTCGTTCACGTCGAAGAGCTGGTAGATTATTTCCACCTCCTCTCCGGTCTGTTCCCTGTACCAGCTTTTGAACTCTTCGAGCAGATCCTCGTCGATGTAGTCAGCCCAGTTGTAGATTTTGAGGGTGTGAGCCCTGTCGGCGGCGCCGCATACCATCGCCGCTCCGAAAAGAATGCCCGCGAGAGCGGATAAGAACCTTTTCATTTCCTGTTTGATTTGATTGACCTTATGTTTATGATAATCAGAAGAATGAGCACGAACACGAAGATGAGCGTCATAATCGGGCGTATCTCCGGCGTGAGACCCCCCTTGCGCGCGTCGGCGTAGATGTAGGTCGAGAGGGTTTCGAGACCTCCGTTGCCCTTGGTGAAGAGCGTGACGGCGAAGTCGTCGATGGAGAGGGTGAACGCGAGTATGAATCCGGAAATCATTCCCGGCTTTATCTGCGGAACAATGACCTTGCGCATCGCCTGCGAAGGGGAGGCCCCGAGGTCGAGCGCCGCCTCGTAGATGTTGGACGGCATCTGGCGGAGTTTCGGCATTATGCTCAGTATCACATACGGCGTGCAGAACGAGACGTGGGCGAGAATCACCGTGGTGTAGCCCTGGCTGACGCCGAGCGCGACGAACAGCAGGAAGAGCGAGATACCGGTGATGATGTCCGGGTTGAGCATCGGGATGTCGTTGAGCGCGGTCATAACCTTGCGCCTGCGCCCGTGCAGGTTGTAAATCCCTATCGCCGAGACGGTCCCGAGAATCGTCGAGAGAAAGGCCGAAATCAGGCCTATCGAAAGCGTGTTCTCGATGGCGCGGATGAGCGAGTTGTTCAGTCCGCCGCTGAAGACGTTTTTGTAGAGATTAAGCGAGAATCCGGTCCAGTTGCCGAGCACCTTCGCCTCGGTGAAGGAATAGACCGCGATGATGATTATCGGCGCGTAGAGGATAATCAGCAGAATCCAGATATATGCCTGTGCAAAAAACTTCTTCATCACAGCAGCCCTCCCGTTTCATTCGCCTGTGTCTCCTCCGAGTCGGAGAACAGGGTGGTTATGCCGATTAACAGCAGCATTATGAGCGCTATCGTCGCCCCGTAGTTCCACATCCCGTTGTTGATGTTCTCCTGGATGGTGGTCCCGAGCAGCTTCACCTTGTTGAGGGTGAGGAGTTCCGAAATCGCGAAAGTGGAGATAGTCGGCATGAACACCATCATCACCCCGCTCATCACCCCGTGCATCGACAGAGGAACGGTTACTTTGGTGAATACTTTCAGAGGATTCGCCCCGAGGTCCTGCGCCGCCTCGATGTAGGAACGGTCGAGTTTTTCGAGCGTGTTGTAAATCGGGTAGATCATGAACGGCAGGAAGTTGTAGACCATACCGAAAATCAACGCCCCCTCTCCGAGCGGAAGCCGCAGGAAGTCGAAGAGCGCGACTGTGGCGAGGGTGCGGATGAGCATGTTTATCCACATCGGGAGTATGAACAGCATCACCGTGACCTTCGAACGGTTGAGCTTCGCGTTGCTGAGAATCCACGCCGCAGGGTAGCCTATGATGAGACAGAGGATGGTCGTAATCAACGCCACCTCAATGGAATAGGCGAATGTCTTGATGTCCTCCGAGGTCGTGAAAAAGCGTTTGAAATTGCCGAGCGAGAACGCTCCCGACGCATCGGTGAACGCATATATCGCAATCATCACCAGCGGCAGAGCCACGAACGCCAGCATAAAGATGAAATAGGGCAGAGACCAGTATGACCTTTTGAATGTCCTCATCGCTGCTCACCCTCCGCTTTCTTCAGACGGATGTTCTCCGGCCTGACATTGATTCCGACGAGGTCGTTCTTGTCCCAGACATCGTCGGTCTGTACATAGACTTTACCTCCGTCATCAGTCTTGACGGTGAGGAAGTAGTGGTTGCCCTTATATAATATGAAAGAAACCTGTCCGCTCACCGTGCCCTCGTCGCTCTCGTCGAGAAGATCTATGTCGCGGAACTCGATCTCCGCAAGCAGACCGTCTCCTTCTGCGGTTCCTTCAGGGACATTCTCCGGTGCGACCTCCCATTCCGCTCCGAGGAACTTCACCTTGCCGTCCCCGGCCCATTCCGCCACGAATCTGTTGTCAAGGCACTCCTTGTGCATTACGTGGATGTCGTTCGGGCGGATCAGCATACCGACCTTGCTGCCTGGTTCGAAGGCGTTATAGTCCTGAATCATAATCTCGTAGCCTTCCTTTGTGAGGACTGTCATCTCGTAGTGCACGCCCTTGAAGATGCAGGACTGCACCGTGCCGGTGAACTGCGCCTTGTCGAGGTTGGTGTTGAAGATGTAGATGTCTTCCGGGCGTATGACCACGTCCACGTGCTCGTCCGGGGCGAATCCCTTGTCCACACAATCGAAGTCGTGGTAGATGAACTGCACTTTCTCGTCGCAGGGGATGATACCGTTGAGTATGTTGCTCTCGCCGATGAAGTCCGCGACGAATGAGTTGGACGGTTCATTGTAGATGTCCGCCGGTGTGCCAATCTGCTGAATCACACCCTCGTTCATCACGACGATGGTGTCGGAGAGGGTGAGAGCCTCCTCCTGGTCGTGGGTGACATAGATGAAGGTGATGCCGAGTTCGCGGTGCATCTCCTTGAGTTCCATCTGCATATCCTTGCGCATCTTGAGGTCGAGCGCGGCGAGAGGTTCGTCGAGCAGCAGAACCTTAGGCTGGTTCACGATGGCCCTGGCGATTGCGACCCTCTGCTGCTGCCCTCCGGAGAGCGAATCCACGTCGCGCTCCTCGTAGTCGGTCATCGAGACCAGTTTCAGAACCTTGCGCACGCGCCTGTCAATCTCGTCCGTGGGAACTTTGCGGAGTTTCAGCCCGAAGGCTATGTTGTCATAGACGTCAAGATGCGGGAACAGCGCGTATTTCTGGAAAACCGTGTTCAGTTCCCGGTGGTGCGGAGGGATTTCGGTGATGTCCCGCCCCTCCATCAGAATCTGTCCTTCGTCCGGCTGCGTGAAGCCTGCCAGCATACGCAGCATCGTCGTCTTTCCGCAGCCGGACGGGCCGAGAAGCGTCACGAATTCGCCTTTTCTGATTTTGAGGTTTATGTCCTTGAGAACCTGCACTCCGTCGAATGATTTCGAGATGTGCTCGATGTCTATTATTATGTCGTTTGCCATTCTCTTGTCTTTGTGTGTATTTTTGGTCTATGTCCTCAAAAATCCATCACAAATCTTTATATGATTGATTTATCTATTTGTTCCAGAAGTCGCTGATGCAGAAGTTGTAGGTCACGCCGAGGTTGACTGAGAGCTGCTGACAGACGCTGTTGGCGGCGACCACCGCGTGAACCCTCAGGGCCTGCGAGTTTTTCAG
>CAVEDD010000104.1:0-7591 GCA_963614515.1 Treponemataceae bacterium
GGCGAATAAAAAGCGGTCTGCTTCGTTGGACGGCTTGATGAAATCCTCACAACCGACAGGTTGCTGCGGTTTCATCTTCACCGTCCGCCTTGCATCCCATCTTTTTCTTCATCCCCTCTCATTCAGGATTTTCTTTCAGGGATTATACTGAGGATAATTGAGGAGTTTCGTTCAGGGATTATTAATATAACGACGGTTTATGGGATTTTTCAAGAGACGACAGATTTCGGGCGGGAAGGGATATGACCTTCTCAGCGCCTGCGCTTGGTATGTCCCGGGAGGAAAGGGCATATTCTGGCTTGTGATTCTGCTTCTGGTCGGAGCCACGCTCGGGAACTGCGTGACCTGGGCGCTCGCACGCTGGTGCGGGGCTTCGTTCGCTTCCGGCTATGGAACGCTCATCTCCTATCCGATTATATTCATCCCGGCGATGCTCTATGCTTCCGCGGTCGGACGCGCCAACGCCCTGACCGGTGACGCGATTGCGCTGGACAGCAACAACTTCGGAAGATTCCCCGGGAGGGTCGCGGCCCTGATTGCCATCGTCGTCACGCTCGCGACGGCTTTCGTCAACGACATCTTCAGCCTTGTGCTGCCTCCGATGCCGGAAAGGCTCGAACAGCTGCTGCGCGGTCTTATGACCGACTGTCCGCTCTGGGTGTCCCTCGTCTCCGCGAGCATTTTCGCGCCGTTCTTCGAGGAATGGCTGTGCAGGGGGATGATTCTCAGGGGACTGCTCCAGAAGATGAAACCGGGATGGGCCATCGTCCTTTCCGCGCTTTTCTTCGCGGTCATACACATGAACCCCTGGCAGGCTCTGCCGGCTTTCGTTTTCGGCTGCCTCTTCGGATATGTCTATTACAGGACCGGCTCCCTGAAACTCACGATGCTGATGCACTGCGTGAACAACACTTTCGCGACTCTGATGAGCAGGGTTCCGGGGCTTGAGGACTGCGACAGCTTTCTGGAGGTACTCAGCCCGTGGGCGTACTGGCTCGAGTTCGCCGCCTGCCTGTGCGTCATCGTGGCGGCGGTGGCGGCATTCAGCAGCATCAAGATAAAGGACGGGGAGAAGTCTAACTGCGACAGGATAAGTCTCGAATAATACTGCGACAGGATAAGCCTCGAATAATACTGCGACAGGATAAGTCTCGGATAATTATGATTTTTGACGACATAGCATACTGCTCGGACAAGTACCAGTACACGATGGGAAAGTCATTCTATGAGAGCGGGAGGAAAGACTCAATCGCGGTCTTCAACCTGTTCTACCGCGTCGCGCCCGAAAACAACAACTGGGCGGTGGTCAGCGGCACGGAGGAAGCCGTGGAGATGATTCTCTCGATGGGCGGCAGGCCCGAGTCCTTCTTCGAGAAGTTCCTGCCCGGCGACGACTACGCCGAGTTCAGGAAATACCTCGCCGGGATGCGCTTCACCGGAAATGTCTATGCGATGAGGGAAGGTGAAATCGCCTTTCCGACCCAGCCGGTGATCATCGTGGAAGCACCTCTGATTGAAGCCCAGGTGCTTGAGACCCCGCTGCTGTGCATAATGAACCACCAGATGGCCGTGGCCACCAAGGCTTCAAGGGTGTGCCGCAGCACCAACCGCCCCGTCAGCGAGTTCGGCTCAAGGCGGGCGCACGGGCCGTGGGCGGCGACCTACGGGGCGAAGGCGGCAATCATCGCGGGCTGCGCGGGAACATCCAACGTCCTCACCGGAGCCTATTTCGACTGCGGTTCTACGGGGACGATGGCACACAGCTATGTCACGACTTTCGGCTGCTCCGTCCACGGGGAGTTCGACGCTTTCGACACCTACATCAAGACCCATCAGGGCGAGAACCTCATCCTGCTGATTGACACCTACGACACCCTCCACTGCGGCATCAAGAACGCAATCAAGGCTTTCCGCGCCAACGGAATAGACGACAGCTACCCGTTCGGCTACGGAGTGCGCCTGGACAGCGGCGACCTCGCCTACCTTTCAGTGGAATGCCGGCGCATACTCGACGACAACGGCCTGCGGAACTGCAGGATTTTCGCGACAAACTCCCTCGACGAATACCTCATCAGCGACCTCGAACGCCAGGGGGCGGCGATCGACTGCTACGGAGTGGGCGATGCGATTGCCACGAGCAAGGCCAACCCGTGCTTCGGCAATGTCTATAAGCTCGTGCAGATTGACGGCACTCCGGTGCTCAAACGCTCCGAGGACAAGGTCAAGCTCATAAACCCGGGATTCCAGATCACCTACCGCATCCTCAAGCACGACGAAGAGAAGGGCGATGTGTTCAAGGTCGATGTGACCTGCCTGAGGGGAGATTCCCTCAGCGGAAAGATTGAACGCGGAGAGGAGATCACCGTCTATGACGAGTACGACCGCTACAAGTTCAAGACTTTCCCGGCCGGAAGCTACACCGCGACAGCGCTCCAGATTCCCGCCGTCGCCGAAGGAAAGAGAGTCGCGCCGCAGCGCAGTCTCGGGGAGAAGAGGGAATATTACAGGAACACCCTGATGCATTTCAGCCCTTCGGAGCGACGTCTCATAAACCCGCATTATTATAAGGTGGACATTTCCGACGACCTGAGCGCGAAGAAGAACGAAATCATCAACCGCCTCGTGAAGGAAATCAACGAATTCCGGGAAATCTGAACATTCGCGGGTTCGGGATTGAATGTTCGCGGGTTTGGAATTGAACGTTCGCGGGTTCGGGATGACGGACATATGCAAATGATTATTATATAGGGATATAGGGATATATGGAAAAGAATACGGCACTCGTCGTCGTGGACGAACTCTACGATTTCATAGACGGCTCGCTCGCCTGCATCAACGCGGACAACGCAGTGAAGGAGACGCTGCGCTTCATCGACAGGAACACGGACGGTCAGGAGGGGGACGGGGAAGTCGAGATTCTCGACACTTTCCCGATTCTGTTCGTGCGCGACCACCATCCGGCCGACCACAGTTCGTTCACCGGCTTCGGCGGAACCTGGCCGGTGCACTGCGTCGCGGGGACTCGGGGCGGGGAGATTCACGAGGATCTGCAGCCGTATGTCTGCGAAGAACTCACCTTCGACAAGGGCTGCGACAGGGACTGCGAACAGTATTCGGGATTCGACGGGAGGAACAGCGCGGGGCAGTCGCTCGGCGAGATTCTTGAACTGCTCGATGTCCGCACGGTCAATGTCTGCGGGATTGCAACCGAGTTCTGCGTCCGCAACACCTGCGAGGATCTGCTCAAGGCGGGGTTCAAGGTCAGGCTGCTGACGAAGGCGCTCGCCTGGGTCAGCGAAGAGGGGCACAGGAAGGCGCTCGGGGAGATGGAAGCCGAAGGCATTGAACTCATATAGGGGCGACGGGCTTAAAAGGCGGATTGCCGCGTTATGCTCCTCGTTCAAATCCTCACAACCGACAGGTTGCTGCGGTTTGGACTTCGTCGCAAGCCTTGCACTCCATCCTTTTAAGCCCGTCGCCTCCCCGATGTTTCCCGGGACGCAAAAAGTTGATCGTTTTTGAACTTGAATATAGATGAGAAAGGGAATTAAGAAAATATGGCTGCCGCTGCTGGTCGTGGCGTTCGCGGGATTCCGTCTGTTCGGGACTGACGCGGGGCGCAGCGTGCCCGTGCGCCGCACGGCCGATTCCCTTGAGAGGCTGCTTCGGACAGACAGTTCGGCCTCCGTCCTGAAGGACAGTGTCAAGCCAGGCGTGGCCGACAGTCTCAGAACCGGCGTGGCCGACAGCCTGAAAATCAGCGGCACTGACTCTCTGAAGCCCGTTTCCGACAGTCTTCTGTCCGTCGCCGACAGCGCGGAACAGCCGGTGATAAACCCGGCGGACACCATCCGCATCCCCGACTCGCTCGAGTTCAAGGACCCGTTCAAGTTCAAGTACTACATAGCCCTGCGCGACTCGGCCACCCGCGCCTACACCCGCGACACGCTGCTCGCCGCAGGCGACACCCTCGAACTGGCCCGGCTTGACTCCCTCTATGTCAAGGACTCCACCGAAATCGCCAAAATCGCCTTCGACAAGTGGTACAGAAGCCTCAGCCGCAAGGAGCGCAAGAGATACGACTACAAACAGCAGCTCCCGATGCTTATGCACCGTTCGGACAGCATCATGCACCGTCAGGACAGCATCCAGGCCTACAAGGACAGCGTCCGGGAGAACACCCCGCGCATACTCGAAACCTTCGCCTTCCCGGACTCGCTCCAGTACAGGCGGATAGTCCTCTGGAACGTCGACCAGGACTTCCAGCAGTTCAAATATATAAAACAGGACACGACCTTCAATTACTGGTTCAACGACATCCCGCAGCTCCGCAACGACGTGAACATCACCTGGCAGGGCGTGAGCGGCTCGGCGACCCAGTATTACAACTTCTTCAAGCGCGAAGAGGAGGACAACGCCATATTCTACACCCCGTACCGCGACTACAGCTACTCCGCCTCCACCCTTCCGCAGTACAACACCAAGACCCCCTACACCGAACTCGCCTACTGGGGGACTCTTTTCGCCAAGGACGAAAAGGAGGAGATGAACGTAAGGGTTTGGACTTCGCAGAACATACTCCCCCAGCTCAACCTCACTCTCGGATTCTACAAGTTCGGGGGCAAGGGAATGCTCCAGAGGGAGGACGTGACCAACAGCAACGCGGTCGTGGGACTGAACTGGCTCGGGAAGAAGTATATGATGCACACCGGCTTCATACACAACAAGATAACCAAAAGCGAAAACGGAGGAGTCACCGACCTTTCGATGATACGCGACACCACGCTCGATGCGCGAGAACTTGCTGTGAACCTGCACAACGCCTCCAACGAGCTGAAGAAGAACACCCTCTTCCTCGACCAGACTTTCCGCATCCCGTTCAGCTTCATAAACAGGATAAAGGCGAAAAAAGACAGCACATTCACCTATTCCGCCGACAGTCTCGACAAAGATATGACTACGGCATATATAGGGCACAGCAGCACGCTTGACATATACACGAAAAAATATACCGATGAAATCGGCTCGTCGAACCCCGAAGCATCGACATTCTTCAACGACGCGTTCTATCTGAACCCGACGGCATCGGCCGATTCCCTGAGGACGCTGCGTCTCGACAACAAGGTGTTCTTGCGGCTGCAGCCGTGGGCGAGCGATGCCGCAGTCTCGAAGATTGACGTCGGAATCGGAGACAAGCTCGCGTCTTACTACCTGTTCAGCAAGGACTTGTATATTTCCGGAAAGCTGAAGAACACTTATCTCAATTCGGCCTATGTCTATGCCGGGGCGAACGGAAAGATAAAAAAATATGTCGAATGGGACGCGACGGGAAGATATTCGTTCGCGGGATATGAAGTCAATGACTTCCGTGTCGATGCGAATATGAAATTCAGTTTCTATCCGTTCAGACGCGACAAGTTCAGCCCCATAGAACTCAAGGTCCATTTCGAAACGGGTCTCAAGGAGCCTGATTTCTACCAGCAGAACCTGCTCACCAACCATTTCAAGTGGAGCAACAGTTTCGGCAAGACCTCCGCGACGAAGATTTTCGGAGAACTCGACATCCCGAGTTGGGACCTTACGGCATCGTTCGGATATGCCCTGCTCGCGAACAATCTCTACTACGACAGCGCGGGAATCGTCCGCCAGAACGGGGATGCGATGAGCGTGATGAGCGCATATCTCAAGAAGAACTTCACTTTCTGGAAGATTCATCTCGACAATCAGGCGCTGTTCCAGGTTTCTTCAAACACGGATGTCCTTCCGCTTCCGATGCTCGCGCTGAACCTGCGGTGGTACATCCAGTTCCCGGTCGTGAAGAATGTGATGGAGATGCAGATCGGTCTGAACACCTATTTCACGACATCGTGGTACGCCCAGGGCTACAACCCGGTGCTCGGAGTGTGGTACAACCAGAATCAGCAGAAATACGGCAACTGCCCTTATTACGATGCGTTCATCAACATCCAGTGGTACAAGGCCTGCATTTTCATAAAGCTCATGAATGCCGGGCAGGGATGGCCGATGGAGTCGAAGGATTATTTCACGGCACACGGAAACATCTACACGCAGAGAGCCGTGAAAATCGGCATCTACTGGCCGTTCTACATTTCACCGAACAAAAACGGCAAGGCTTCCTCCGGCACGGCGGGAGGAGTCACCGGAGGACGAAGCGCACAGAAAAATGCTGCACAGAGGTAACGCCAGACAACGCCGCAGGGAACTCGTGACTTTCCTTGCAGGGCTTGCCGGCGCGGCCGCGGTCGCCGCCGCCGTATGCTGCGCCTACCGTCTCGCGACACGCCTCCGTTCCAACCCGTTCGAGGGGAGAGAGCTGGAATGCGTGCTGGATTTCGGACACTTCGAACTCAAAGGGGACATACTCTACGCCGGTCTGAGTTACGAGATGCTGCAGGACTTCGCTTCCGAGAACGGCTGCGGTGTTCGAATCCGCGCATTCACGAGCA
This sequence comes from Treponemataceae bacterium, assembly GCA_963614515.1. Classification (GTDB taxonomy): domain Bacteria; phylum Bacteroidota; class Bacteroidia; order Bacteroidales; family UBA932; genus Cryptobacteroides. The sequence continues at coordinate 6,468 of CAVEDD010000104.1, forward strand.
GGGAGAGCAGCCTTGATTCACTCAGGAACGGAGCGGCGGACATCGTCGTGCTGCCGAAGTTCGACTCCGTACTCCACGTCAGCCACGTTGACAGCGTGGCGAAGTCGCATCCGGTCTGCAAAGAACTCTGCTGGGTCATGCGCAGCGGGGAAACGGCCGAAATGCGCCGCGTGAACTCCTGGATAGACGGCTACACAAGCCGCGAGGAGTTCGGCGAAATGCTCGAACGTTTCCGTCTGATGCCTTCTTCCCGCCGCCCGCACAAGGCCTTCTACGAAAGGCGGCAGCTCAGCCCCTACGACAGCACCATCCGCGTCTGGGCAGACTCGATAGGCTGGGACTGGAGGATGCTCGCCGCCGTAATCTACACCGAATCCAAATTCGCGATAAATGTCACTTCGACGGCCGGGGCGAAGGGACTGATGCAGCTTATGCCGCTGACAGCCAGAATCTATGGCGTGGAGAACGTGCTTGACCCGGAGGAGAACATCCGGGCCGGAGCGAGTTACCTCGGACACCTCGACCGCCTTTTCCGGAAATATGCCGACGGGGAGGAGCGTCTGAAGTATGTCTTCGCGTCCTACAATGCCGGAGAGACAAGGGTGCTGCGCCACCTCAGGGATGTCTCCGCAGCCGAATTGTCAGACTCCGCGCTCCGTGAGGAGATTGACACCTCCGTCACAGCCTACATAGACAGAATCTTCGAAAACTACCGCAACTTCTGCCGCATCTGCGGGAAGTAATCAATCGGCCCCTATCGTCTATTGAGACAAAAAGTGAGATTTGTGCAGAAATCCGCCCAAAACATTTTGAGATTCGTGTCGAATACCCTCAAAAACTGAGATTTGTGCAGGAATCCGCCCAAAACATTTTGAGATTCGTGTAAGAGACCTCCGCAAGGACGAAGACATCCTGTGCCTCCCGGCATATATGACGATGTTCCTGTAACTCTGAACGGACGGACTTCCTCCGAGAGGAATCCAGAGCTGCCGAAGGTATTTATCAGGATGAACCAATGCACGACTGTTCAATCATATAGCATTCATGTCATCGGGGTGTTCCGTAGAAAGCTACCAGATGATTGAGAAAAGGACCGGAGAGTTTGCACCTGACGCGATTTTTTG
>CAVEDD010000105.1:0-7558 GCA_963614515.1 Treponemataceae bacterium
GTCTTGTACTTGTGGCCGTACTCGAGCATCTGCTCAAGGTAGCCGTCCGTGTAGGAAATCCCGTAGTCCACAACCTTGCCGTTCTTCTCGACCGGTGTGATGCGCGGGTTTACGAAGCCACCGTAAGGCTTGAGGTTCAGCGCGGCGTAGCGCTCGAGAATCTCCTTGTGGAGCTGAGGGTCGATGTTCACGGCGTATTTCTCGACCAGGGCCTTGCCGGCGGCATAGTCGCCCTCGGATTTGATGCGCTGGATTTCAGCGAGCAGTTCGCCGAACAGGCCGCGCAGGGCAGGGTAGTCGTTCACCACGAAATAGGTCTTGCCGTCGCGCACTTTCTTCTCGATCACATTGTCCGTCAACCCATTCTCATAGCACCACTGGGCAATCAGCTTGCGGTTCTGCATATGCGCCTCGGTGTTCTTCTTGCCGAGTTCCACACGGGAGAACTGCACGAGCAGGCCGTTGCGTATGTAGTTGGCGTACATCGCCTTGTAGGCTTCGCCGTCCGGAATTATGCCCAGTTCCACGAGCTTCGGGTCAGCCATATAATAAAGTCCGAACAGGTCGGCGCGGGTCTCCTCGAGGGTGGAGCTGAACTCGCCGAGCGCGTTAGGGGAAGTTCCCGGGAGCAGCTGCCCGCTGCCGTGTCCGAGACATTCGTGAAGGTCGGTGTGAATCTCGTCGGTGAGGGCGAGGTATTTCTTCGCTGCGGCAATCTCGTCCTCATCCCAGGTGAACTCGGTGAGAGTGCTCTTCGGGGATTCCTGGGCGGCGTAGTCGTAGGCGTGGGTTATGTTCGCGATGGTCACGGACTTTGAGCCGTGTTCGCGGCGGATCCAGTCGGCGTTCGGGAGGTTGATTCCAGTCGGCGTTCGGGAGGTTGATTCCAATCGGGGTCGCAGGGTAGCAGTCCCCGGCAAGTGTCACGGCGTCAATCACTTTGGCGGAAATGCCCTTGACGCTCGATTTCTTGAAGCGAGGGTCGACAGGGGAGTGGTCCTCGAACCACTGGGCGTTCTCCGAAAGTTTCACGGTGCGCTGCGAAGCCTCCTCGTCACGGATGTTCACGAGACCCTCCCAGGTGGCCTTGCGTCCGAGCGGGTCATTGTAGTCCTCGATGAATCCGTTGATGAAATCCACCGTTCCGAGCGTGTCTCTGACCCATTCGATGTTGTATTTGTCCCAGAGGCGGAGGTCGCCGCTGCGGTAGTAGTCGATGAGAGTGCCGATGTACTGCTTCTGAAGTTCGCTTTCGGCCGCCCCGGCTGCGAGTTCAAGCTCTCCGACAATCTTGGAGATAGCCGCTCCGTACAGCCCGCCGATGCGATAGACCTCCTCGCGGATCACTCCGTCCGCCCCTTTGACCAGCTTGCTGTTCAGCCCGTAAGACACCGGCTCGGGGTCGTTCGGGTCGGCGAGCGCGGCATAGAAATCATCGACCTCCCTGCGGCTGACACCCTCGTAGAAGTTCACGGAAGAGCCTTTCACGATGTCCCCCTCGTCGGTCTTCCTCCAGCGGTAGAGAGTCGGGGAGTAAATCGCTTCGAGAAGTTCCGGGTTCTCTTCGCCCACGGCCGCCATCAGAGAGGCGAAATATTCGCGCGGACACCCCGGGAAGAACTTCTCCTCGGCGTAGTGGTGGTGGATGCCGTTGCTGAAGAACACCCTCTTTGCGTAGACGAGAAAGTCTTGATATTCAGTGCATTCCTTGTCGCCTTCATATTTTTCGATTATATCCTCGAGCAGGTGGCGTACCGGCAGGTTCACCTCGCAGTTCTGATCCCAGAGAATGTCTCGTCCGTATTTCGCGGCTTCGCTCAGATGATAGACATATTCCTTCTGCTTGAGAGTTAATGCGTTCCATCCGGGCACACGGTATCTCATAATCTTGAGGTCGGCGAATTCGTCGATGAGATACCTGAAGTCCATAATCTTGAGGTCGGCGAATTCGTCGATGAGATACCTGAAGTCCGCAGGGACTTCGTCTTTCTTCTCAGGCGAGCCGCACGACACGGCGCAGCCCATAAGCGTTGCTGCTGCAATCATTTTTACCACAGTTTTCATATTCAATATATTATGTTCCGTATCTGTTCCGTGCCCGATTTGTGTCCGGCAAATATATGCCTCAGGTATCGGAGAATTTTTCATATCTTTGCAAATTTAGTAAAAACTCGTGGAATTTCCGTTTTCAGAACAGGTGAAAAATAATCCGGCTATGGTTTCCGATAAAAGTTATGATATGGCGCGTCGATGCTTCAGACGCATAATCCCGCTGGTTCTCGTGATTGCAGGGCTGATTTCTGCGGGCTCCTGCACAAAGGAGAAGGTGTGGGGCAGAGCGCATATAATGATGACTTTCGGCTTCAACAATCTCAGTTCCTACCTCGCCGAGGATGTCAGGGATCTTGAGGACGGATTCATCCCGGGGAATGATTCCGGAGAAAACCTGCTTTTCGTGTTCAGTCACAACACTTCCGGCGGTTATGCTGAAAAGACTTCCCCCGTGCTCTACAGGCTATACCGTGACCGTGGCGGAAATGTCGTCAAGGAAGAACTGCTCAGACTCGATGAAGGGAGCATTCCGAACACGAAAGAAAATATCACCTTGATTCTCAACTATATAAAGGAAAAATACACTCCGGTTTCCTGCGGGGTGCTGATGTCCTCCCACGGCACCGGATGGATTCCTCCCGGCTACAGTTCAAGTCCGCAGAGTTACGAGAACTCAGTCTCGTCCGTGGCGGAGGGCTGTCCGTCGGCTGCGGAAAGGCTGCTGCATCCGGTTGAAAGCCAGCTTTCCGGAATCGTTCCATACAGCCCTGTGGAGGGTGAAATACCGGTCAGGAGTTTCGGCGCGACGGTGACGGACGATAAAGGCAAGGAGGCGTATGAGACTGACATCCGGGAACTTGCGGAAGGGATTCCCTATAAGCTCGATTATCTTATTTTCGACGCCTGTTTCATGGGCGGGGTCGAGGTCGCTTACGAACTGAAGGACAAATGCCGTCTGCTCTGCGTCTCCCAAACGGAGATTCTCGGTGACGGGATGGACTACAAGACGATGCTCAGCCATCTTCTCGGCTCGGACTGCGCAGACCTGCTCTCGGTCAGCAAAGAATATTTCGAAAACTATGACACTCAGAGCGGAGTCTGGAGATCCGCCACCATCTCGCTCATCGACTGCTCCGCCCTGACGCGACTTGCCGCTGTCTGCAATGAGATTTTCTCCGCGCACGAAATCAGTACCGACACCTGTGATTCGCGTCTTCTCCAGCAGTATTTCCGCAGCGCCTACAAGAGCCAGCACGGATGGTTCTACGACCTCGGGAGCATAGCCGAGGCGGCGGGCGCGACAGAGGATGAATTGCAGGAACTCGACAGTGCGCTCGGAGAATGCATAATCTGGCAGAACGCCACCCCGTATTTCATGAATGATTTCAGAATCCGCACCCACTGCGGTCTGAGCATGTACCTGCCATATCCGGAGCGGGTCTATCTCAACAATTATTACAAGACCCTCGCCTGGAACGAGGCGACGGGGCTGATAAGATAGGGAGGCCTTCGCTCCTGAAAAAATCGTTCAGGCTCTCCCGCCCGGTACGCCGCGATTCGACACTCGATTCTTTGTAATTGAATATCAAAAAAAAGTTGTATCTTTGCAGCCCCGATAAAAAGTCCGGAAAAGTCAGGGACTTTTTGGTGCAATGGGGTTCCGTGCTCCCCGTGAGGGAGGCGGAACGCCATAAAAAGATGCAGCGCAAGGCGCACGACGCGGGAAAACCGCAGCAACCTGACGGTTGTGAGGATTTTGAAGCGGAGCGCAACGCGGCGATGCGCTTTTCAGGGCGTTCCGACACGGAACTGAGTAACACATTTTAATTTAACAACTCAATGAAACACATTGAACTCAAAGGCCAGCTTCGTGAAGCTGCCGGCAAGAAAGCCATCAAGGCTCTCCGCAAGGAAGGACTCGTACCTTGCAACATCTACGGACTCGGAATGGAGAACATCCACTTTGCGGTTGACGCGAAGGCTCTCAAGCCGATCACCCACACTCCGAACTCATACATCATCGACCTCGAACTCAGCAACGGTCAGAAAATCAACGCCGTTCTCCACGAACTCCAGTGGCATCCGGTTGAGGATCTCTGCCTCCACGTGGATTTCCTCGCGGTGAATGAGACCAAGCCTGTCGTAATCGACGTTCCTGTTGTCGTAACCGGTCACGCAGAGGGTGTGAAGGCCGGCGGCAAGCTCCTCGTTTCCGCCCGCAAGCTCAAGATAAGCGCGATGATCAACGAACTTCCGGACACTCTCGAGGTTGACTGCACCCCGCTCCATATCGGCAAGCAGATTGTTGCCGGCGACCTCCACTACGAGGGCGTGACCATCGTCTCTCCGAAAGCTACAATCATCTGCTCGGTACGTCCTACCCGTGCATCCGCTCAGGCTGCCCAGGCTGAATAATCCGGAAACGTCTGAAAGATGAACTGCCTTGTAGTCGGGCTGGGGAACATAGGTTCCGAATATGAAAACACCCGGCACAATATGGGATTTATGGTGTTGGATGCCTTTGCAAAGGCATCCAATGCCGTTTTTCATACCGACCGTTACGGAGATGTGGCGGAAGTTCCGTTCAAGGGTCACCGCTTCATCCTGCTCAAGCCTTCAACCTATATGAACCTCAGCGGCAAGGCCGTCAGGTACTGGATGCAGGAGAAGAACATACCCATAGAGAACATCATCGTGATTTCAGATGACCTCAATCTCCCGTTCGGAACGGTGAGGATGAGGAAAAACGGCAGCGACGGCGGCCACAACGGGCTGAAGAACATCACCGAGCTGCTCGGAAGCCAGGAATACGCGAGAATCCGCCTCGGAATCGGCAACGATTTCAGTCGGGGACATCAGGTCGATTTCGTGCTCGGAAAACTCAGCTCCGAGGAACTGGACGCGATGCAGCTCATCAGCGACAAGGTCATGGCCGGAGTGAAGACATTCGTCACGCTCGGCGTGGAGAGGGCGATGAGTTCGACCAACTGCAAGATAGAAATTCCAACAGCAAAAACTGAATGATATGCACATCGGTATCGCCGGAAACATAGGCTGCGGCAAGACAACCCTCACCCGGATGCTGGCCGGGCATTACGGCTGGACTCCGAAGTTCGAGTCGGTGACCTACAATCCATACCTTGAGGACTACTACACGGACATACCGCGCTGGTCCTACAACCTTGAGACCTATTTTCTCGCCCAGAGACTCAAGGATGTGATGGCGATAGCCGGCAGCAGCGAGACCATCGTCCAGGACAGGACGATATTCGAGGGAGTGGAGATATTCGTCCGCAACAACTACCTGATGGGCAACCTTTCCGAGCGCGACTTCAACACCTATATGGAACTCTTCCACGTGGTGATGTCCTCGGTGAAATATCCGGATCTCCTGATTTATATACGGTCCTCTATTCCCCATCTCGTTTCGCAGATTGCGAAGAGGGGACGGGACTATGAAAAAGGAATGAGCATCGAGTATCTCACGGGGCTCAACGAGCTGTATGAACAGTGGATTGCCTCCTATCCGGGGACTGTCATAACCATTGAGGGCGATGACCTTGATTTCGAGAACCGTCCGGAGGATTTCGCTCAGATTACGGACCGTATTGATGCGCAGCTGTTCGGGCTGTTTTGACGGGGCGAAGAAACGGCGGTCTGCTGCGTTGCCCGGTTTGCCAAAATCCTCACAACCGACAGGTTGCTGCGGTATTTGGCCGCACCGGGCGCCTTGCATCCCATCCTTTTCTTCATCCCCTTTCTTTCTGGTGTTTCATTCCTGTTGTTGAGTCTGTAATATCTTTGTGAGGGATTCTTTTTCTGTTGTTCAGTCACGTGAGATATTCGTGGAAGATTCTTAAGGATTACTTATTTTGTTTCTCAGTTGGGGCGAACAGGTTTCGGGCGGGGAGTTTGGCGGAGTAGTCGCGGCGGAGGCGGTCGAAAAGCATCGACGTGTATTTCAGGTGGTTCGGCCCTTTCCAGGTGCTTGTGTTCGTGAGCCATATCCAGCATTCGCCGTCAGGGAAATATTTGATTACCGCGTTCGTCCCGGCGAGCGTTCCCGTCCGCACCCAGCCTTTGGCCGGATTGGTGTCGTTCCACCCGAGAGAATAGGTGTTCGGGTCTATATATTCCGTCATCCTGTCTATGCTGCGCTCGCTGAGCACATCCGGCACAGGTTCCGTGACGGTGTCGATTGAGGCCACGAACCTCGCGAGTTCAGCCGCCGAGCAGACCCAGGCCCCGGCCCCGCTCAGAAGCCGGATGTCGTTCCCGCCGTAGCAGCGTTCCACCATCCTTCCGCTTCCGTTGTATTCCTGAACCTGCTTTCCGTTGCCCTCGTGCACGAAATAGCGCACCTCGTTCGGGCGTTTGTCGCTGTAGTAGTTGCCGCCGATGTGCATGTCAAAACATCCCGCCGGGCGCAGCACGTGAGTCTGAATGTATTCCTCGTAGTCCATTCCGGACACCGTCTCGATAATCCGCGACAGCAGCATATAGCCGTAGTTCGAATAGGTCTGCGAACCGCCAGGTTCGTATCGCAGTCTGCGGGAAAGCACGAGACGGGAGTAGTCGTCGAGTTCCGGACTCCGGTCGAGTCCCATCTGTCTGCGCACGTCGTTTGCCGAGAATACAGGGTCGCGCCGGAATCCGGCCTGATGACGCAGGAGATGTTCGACGGTAATCTTCGAGTAGTCATTCATGTTCCTGATTGACTCCGTGTAGAGCGAGTCGCTCAGAATCCCTCCCGGACCGAATACCGTGTCGGAGAGGTGCAGAAGCCCTTCTTCGCGGAGTTTCATTATGCCGGCGGCGGTGATGAGCTTCGATACTGAAGCCACCCTCATTATGTGCCCGGGAGTCATTTCCTCCGGCGCTGCGGCAATCCTCTCCGCAAAAGTCGAGTCCCGCTCACCGTCCGGGAGAGCGCATCCGTCTTCCCGTCCGGGATTGTCATCGGCGATTCCGTAGCCTTTGCAGAAGAGCAGCGAGTCGTGGCGCATGACCGCCAGCTGTGCACCGTGAATGTGCCAGTACTGCATGTAGCGCTCGACCGCCTTGTCCATTTTCTCAAGTTCCGGCAGTTCTGACATCCCGTTCGTCAGCACTCTGTTGAGGAAAACCGTATCCTCCCGCTCCGCCGTCACGACCGTCTGTCCCGTTGTCCCGTGCATCTTCGCAACCGGAACAACGACCGCGACAACAACCGCCGCCGCAACAGCAAGTGAGAATATTATATTTCTTCGTCTTTTAACCAAAACTTCTATTTTTCAGCAAAAGCATTGTTCATCCAAGACACATTTCTCCAAAACAAGACAGCCGGGAAGATGTATTTCATCCAAGACACATTTCTCCAAAACAAGACAGTCGGGAAGATGTATTACAGCCAAGACATTTCTCCAAAAAGGAACGCCGGGAGATTTGAATCAGATTTTTGAGGATAGATTTCTTTTTGAAGAGGGAGCATACCGGGCGTATGTGACCGATGAGAAAACAAATATAG
>CAVEDD010000106.1:0-7502 GCA_963614515.1 Treponemataceae bacterium
GTCATCGAGTAAGTATATATAAAATAAGTATATATAAAAAACTGAACTGCCCGCTGTCCACATCTCACAATGGACAGCGGGCAATTCAGTTCAACCCAGCAAAACCCAGCAAAACAGCAGTGAGTGCGGTCATATGAGCGCACATCCCGTCATCGCCTCCGGCTGAGAAATACCCATCAGCTTCAATATCGTCGGAGCCACATCAGCAAGCCGCCCGTCGGCGACCGTCTTCACCCCGTCGCCCGCATTGATGACGATGAACTGCACCGTGTTGAGCGAGTGCGCGGTGTTGGGAGTGCCGTCGGTGTTGACAGCGTGGTCGGCATTGCCGTGGTCGGCCGTGAGCAGAATCGCATAATCCTGCGCCACAGCGGCTTCCACGACGCGCTTCACGCACTGGTCAATCTTCGCCACGGCGCGGCAGATGGAAGTGAAAACTCCCGTGTGCCCCACCATGTCCCCGTTCGCGAAATTGAGTATGATCATATCCTCCTTGCCGGTGTTTATCGCCTCCACAAGCCTGTCTGTCACCTCCACGGCGCTCATCTCCGGAAGCAGGTCGTAGGTCGGCACCTTCGGCGAGTTCACGAGTATGCGGTCCTCGTTCTCGAACTGCGCCTCGCGTCCTCCGTTGAAGAAGAAGGTCACGTGGGCGTATTTCTCGGTCTCCGCAATTCTCAGCTGCCTTTTCCCGGCCTTTGCGACCGTCTCTCCGAGGGTGTCGGTGACATTCTCCTTCGGGAAGAGGATGTGGACTCCCGTGAAGGAAGAGTCGTACGGGGTCATGCAGCAGTAGTAGAGCGGGAGCTTGTGCATTCCGTGCTCCGGCATGTCGGTCTGGGTGAGCGCGGCGGTGATTTCGCGTGCGCGGTCGTTGCGGAAGTTGAAGAAGATGACTGCGTCGCCCTCCTCAATCTTGCCGAGAGCGTTTCCGGAAGCGTCGGTGATGACCGTAGGCTTGATGAACTCGTCGGTGATGTCCTCCTTGTAGGAAGCCTCGATTGCCGCAGTCGCGGAGGTTGACTTCGCCCCCTCACCGCCCACGAGCAGGTCGTAGGCTGCCTTCACCCTGTCCCATCTCTTGTCGCGGTCCATCGCGTAGAACCTTCCGCAGACGCTCGCCACCTTTCCGCAGGTCTTGGCCATCTCGCCCTCAAGCTCCTCCACGAAGCCCTTCCCGCTGTGCGGGTCACAGTCGCGTCCGTCCATGAAGCAGTGTACGAAGACATCCTTCAGCCCATATTCCTTCGCCACAGAAAGGAACTCATAGACGTGTTCCTGCGAAGAGTGCACGCCGCCCTTCGACATCAGGCCCATAAGATGGAGTTTCTTCCCGCTCTTGAGCACATAGTCGTATGCGGCCTTGATCTCCGGATTTTCAAGCAGCTTGTGGCTGCGGCAGGCCATGTTGATTTTCACGAGGTCCTGATAGACCACCCTTCCCGCGCCGAGGTTGAGGTGTCCCACCTCCGAGTTGCCCATCTGCCCCTCCGGGAGTCCGACGGCCTCTCCGCAGGCCTGGAGATGTGAATGCGGATATTTTTCGCGCAGAGAGTCGATGTACGGAGCACCCTGCGTGTAGATGGCGTTTGTCCAGTCGTGTCTGCCCTCGCCCCAACCGTCGAGGATCATAAGAAGTACTTTCTTGCTCATATCGTTATGTTATTTATTTTGTCTAAATTTGCGCCCGCAAAGATAATAAAATTCAAAACAGCTTCTATGTCGAGGAAAAGAAAATTCGGTGCGCGGAAGGCCCGCGAAAAAAGGCAGATTCCCGTGTTGGAGGGAACGGTGCAGATGACGAGGGAGGGATTCGCTTTCATCATTGTGGAAGGGGAGGAGGACGACGTCTATGTGAGGGCGTCGAAAATCGGAGGGGCGCTCCACGGAGACCGCGTGAGGGTCGCCGTGACACGCGAAAAGACGGAGAAATCGAGGAGAGAGGGATATGTGGTTGAAATCGTCGAGCGGTCGAAGCGCCCGTTCGTGGGGATACTCCACATCTTCGACGGGCAGGCCTGGGTGCTTATGCAGAGCAGGAATATGCCATACGACATCGTGGTTTCGGATCTTGACAGACATCCGGATGCGGAAACGGGGATGAAAGTCGCCGCCATAGTGGATTTCTGGAAGAAAGGGGACAGCTGCCCGACCGGACATATCATCGATGTGCTCGGAATGCCGGGCGAGAACGAGACGGAGATGCACGCGATTCTCTCCGAGTTCGGTCTGCCGTACAGGTTCGAGCCTGAGGTTGAGAACGCCGCCGACAAGATTCCGGTGAAGATTCCCGCAGGGGAGTACAAAGTCCGCCGCGACTTCACCAAAACTCTGACTTTCACCATAGACCCGGCGGATGCGAAGGACTTCGACGACGCGCTGTCGTTCAGGAAGCTGGAGAACGGGAACTTTGAGGTCGGCATCCACATCGCCGATGTCTCCTACTATGTGCAGCCGGGTTCTGCCGTGGATGAGGAGGCCCGCACACGGGGGACTTCGGTCTATCTCGTGGACCGCACCGTTCCGATGCTTCCGGAGAAGCTCTGCAACAGGCTCTGCTCCCTCCGTCCGCACGAGAAGAAACTCACTTTCTCGGCCGTGTTCGAGATAACCCCTCTCGCGAAAGTGGTCACGAGGTGGTTCGGACGCACGATAATCGATTCGGACTATCGTTTCGCCTACGAGGGGGCGCAGACCATAATCGAGACCGGCAAGGTCGTTAAAGGCTATGAGACTTCGGTCGACGGGGTGACGACCGTCGTGCCTGACGAGGTTCAGGAGGCTGTTCTGACCCTGAACAAGCTTGCGGCCAAGTTCCGCAAGAAGCGTTTCGCTGCGGGCGCAATCAGTTTCGAACGCCCGGAGATGAAGGTTGAGGTCGATGAACTCGGCCGTCCGGTGGGCGTGTCGCAGAAGATTTCAAAGGAGGCGAACTGGCTCATCGAGGAGTTCATGCTTCTGGCGAACCGCTGCGTGGCGGAGTTCGTCGCCACCGGGGCGAATCTCGACAAGGACGGATATGCCGTCACCGGCAAGGCTCCGGCAAAGGGCTGGAAGGAGGAGAAGACCTTCGTCTATCGTGTGCACGACGAGCCTGATATGGCGAAAATCGACAATCTGCGCGGATTCGTGGGCAATTTCGGCTACACTCTCGGCAAGGTCGCCGACGGGAAGGAGTTCTCCAGGGAGCTGAACGGCCTCTTCAACGCCGCCAAGGACAGGCCGGAGTTCAACGCCATCGAACTTCTGTCTCTGAGAACTATGGCGAAGGCCCGCTACGATGTGAACAACATCGGGCACTACGGTCTCGCTTTCGACTATTACACTCATTTCACCTCCCCGATCCGCCGTTATCCTGACCTTATGGTCCACCGCCTGCTCGCCGCCTATCTCGCCGGAGGCAAGAGCGCCGACCGGGCGACTTACGAGACCGCCTGCAAGTACGCCTCCCAGCGTGAGGTAGTGGCCGCGGAGGCCGAGCGGGCGAGCATCAAGTACAAGCTTGTCGAGTTTATGCAGGACAAGGTCGGCAACGAGTTCGACGGGCATATCTCGGGACTTACGGAATGGGGTATGTATGTGGAGATTGAGCCGACGAAGATTGAGGGCATGGTCGCCCTGCGCGATGTCCGTTCGGACTTCTTCCAGTTCGATGACGAGCACTACCGCCTCGTCGGCCGCCGCACTGGCAAGGTCTATAATCTCGGTGATGCGGTCCGCATCCGCGTGAAGAAGGCCAATCAGGACCAGTGCCTGCTCGACTACGAGCTCGTCGAGCCTGATGCGCCGGAACGCGCTCCGCGCCGTCAGGAGCACGGACGTCCGCACAGAGGCGGCAAGGGTAGCAATGTCGGCGAGAGCGGCGAGAGCGGCAAGAGCGGCAAGAGCGTCAAGGGTGGCAATGACGGTGAAGGCGGCAACGGCGGTAAATCCAAGGGTAATCATTCAAGGCGCAGAAAAAGCTCCGGCCGCAACCCCAAGGGCGGTGAATGAGAACCTTGACATCCGGCCGCAGCTTTCCAGGCAGTTCAACTTATGAATCACGGAGTTACGCAATGAATCCGGAAAAGTGTATCGGAGACGCCCCGGGCGGCGGAGACTTTCTCATACGCGACGCGGTTCCTTCTGACAGCACTCTGATTGCAGGCAGCATTCTCGCCGGGGTGGGATATGACGTTTTCTCCGGTTCAGCAGAAAAAATTGAAATCGGAGGCAGGAGTCTCAGCATCAGCGAAGCTGTCGGGATTTTCAGCGAGGTCTGTCTCCGGGAAGACACCCTGTATTCGTGGATGCGTACCAGGGTGGCCTGTGTCGGAGGGAAGCCTGTCGGAACTCTGACGGCATACTCTTCGGACGACTATCCGTCGCTCCGCGCCCTGACGTGGGGGCTGCTCGGAGCCGGAGAGTCATCTGAAGTTGAGTCTGAGTGCCGTCCCGGAGAGTTCTACCTCGACACTCTCGCCGTTCTGCCGGAGTATCGCGTGATGACTTTCGCAAATGGCGGCTCGACCGGCCGCATCGGGCGTCTGCTGCTGCTCGACGGAATCGAGGTGGGACGCGGCAAGGGTTTCCGCCGCGTCAGTCTCATAGTCGACAAGTCCAGACCGCGACTGCGCGCCTATTATTCCGGCCTCGGATTCCGCCCGGACGGCGATGTCCTGTTTTTCGGGCATCTCTATGACCGGCTTGTCATTGAGCTTTGAACCTGCATTGCCTGGCCGCGTTTCGGTGCCGGGTGCGGGAACTGGCAAAAAAATCAAAAATTTTTGGTCGTTTTCAAAAAGTGGCTTATCTTTGCAGTCCCTTTCGGGGGAACTCGGGGTGTGGCGCAGTTGGCTAGCGCATCTGGTTTGGGACCAGAGGGTCCTGTGTTCGAGTCACAGTACCCCGACAAAAAAAGAGACGATTTCTCGTCTCTTTTTTTTGTCGGGGTACGAAGTCACCCCCAGTCGCTTCGCGACAGCCCCGAGGGGCATACGGCCTTCGGCCGGCGACTCCATTCCTCCGTTACACTCCGTCATTCCATCGCGGCGGCTTGTGCCGCCTTGTCGCGGATACGATTTATCGTCTCTTTTTTTGTCGGGGTACGAAGTCACCCCCAGTCGCTTCGCGACAGCCCCGAGGGGCATACGGCCTTCGGCCGGCGACTCCATTCCTCCGTTACACTCCGTCATTCCATCGCGGCGGCTTGTGCCGCCTTGTCGCGGATACGATGTATCGTCTCTTTTTTGTCGGGGTACGAAGTCACCCCCAGTCGCTTCGCTCTTTTTTTCTTAAATTTGCGGACTGAATGACCGGAAAAACAAAACAGGATGATTACGGCGACGGATATAACAAAATCATTCGGGAATCTTCGGGTTCTCAAGGGAATAAGCCTTGAAATAGGTGAGAGTGAGGTCGTTTCGATTGTCGGGGCCTCCGGAGCAGGGAAATCCACTCTGCTTCAGATTCTCGGCACTCTGTCACGCCCGGACGGAGGAAGTCTCTCCATTGACGGGGAAGATGTGCTCGCGATGAAGGGCAACCGCCTTTCAGAGTTCCGGAACAGAAAAATCGGGTTCGTCTTTCAGTCGCACCATCTGCTGCCGGAGTTCACCGCGCTTGAGAACGTGATGATTCCGGCATTCATCGCTGGGAAGGGACGCAGGGAGGCCGAGGCCGGGGCGCGGGAACTGCTGTCTGAAGTGGGGCTTGAGAGCCGTCTCGACCACAAGCCGTCGGAACTTTCGGGCGGCGAGGCGCAGCGGGTCGCAATCGCCCGTGCGCTCGTGAACAGCCCGGCCGTGCTCTTCGCCGATGAACCGTCTGGCAATCTCGACTCGGTGACGAAACAGGAAATCCACCGGCTTTTCTTTGATATGCGGGAACGGCACGGGCAGACGGTCGTCATCGTCACCCACGACAACGGACTTGCTGAGATGTGCGACAGAAAATTCACCATGCAGGACGGCGCAATCCTCAAAATAGAGAACCTGCGTTAACTCCGTTTTCTTGGGGGCGCGTATCTCTGCCAACTTATTTTTTAAGGATTACTTAACGCTTGCCAAATGCGGAATCATCACCGCAAAAACCTGACAGGATGGGCGTTTTCAGATTCAGACAATTCGAGGTGCGGAACGAGAAATCCGCAATGAAAGTGAACACCGACGGGGTGCTGCTCGGGGCGCTGATGAAACTGCTGCCGGAGGACCGGAGGCTTCTGGACATCGGGACGGGGACGGGGACAATCGCCCTGATGGCCGCACAGCGACTCGCGGAACTCTCCACCCCGATGGCCGCGCAACACCTTGCCGGAACGGCCGCTCACACCCCCTCTGAACCTCCCTCAGAAAACCTGCCCGGAATCCCCTCTGAGACTCATCCGTATGTCATCGACGCGATTGACATCGACGGGGACTCCGCAGAGGAAGCCGCGCTGAATTTCGCGGGGTCGCCCTGGGCGGAGAGCCTGCACGCGTACCATTGCCCGCTGTCGCAGTTCCGCCCGACTTCGGAATACGACCTGATTTTCTCCAATCCGCCGTTCTTCACCGAAACGCTCCATTCCCCTTCAGAACGGAAGGCGCAGGCCAGACACGCCGATTCCCTCCCGACGGAGGATATAATTTCCTTTGCCGCCGCCAATCTGACGGCAAACGGCAGACTGAGCCTCATACTTCCCTCTGAACAGGAAACGGAAATCCGCAGGACAGCGGTCGTCCATAATCTGAAACTCTTCCGCACCGTGGGCGTCAGCTCCTCCGACCGGAAGAAACCTTACCGGACAATAATGGAATTCTCCCGCAGCGCCGGGCGGAATGCCGAAGTGCTGCAGGAGAGGGTTACAATAAATATGAATGGAAAGTATTCAGAACAATATCTCGATATTGTTTCTGATTTTCTGCTGCTCCGGAAAATGTAGCGTTGACTTGTTCCCGGAAGAGGTCTCCGTCAATCAGTTCCGGAAGCCTCCCGGAGGCATCTCCCCGCGCGGGCCGTTCCCGTCCTTGGGCGGAGCGCCCGGACCGCCTCCCCTGCCGTCGAGCTTGTGAATCTGCTCCCTGCGGAAATCCTCCTCCGCAACCATGAGACGGGCGAACTGTTCATCCGTAAGAACGGCCGAAAACCTTTCGTAGTCCGAATTTTCCCACGCCTCAAGTTTCTCGCGGGCATCCAGATAGTTCCTCAGAGCCGGCTTCACGTCAATCTTCCCTTTGGAGTCGAGAGCCTTCTTAAGAGACTTGAACGCTTCCTGACGCTCGTGGAAAAGCTTGCCTTTCTGTTCTTCGCTTTCGTTGTAAACTTTCAGGAAAGCGCCCCATTCCGCTTTGGACAGATTCATCTTTTTCTTGATGAATTCCACTTTCTCCGCCCTGGCCTTCTCCCAGAACTCCTGAGACTTTTCTTTCCCCCCGTCTTTAGGCTGTGCTCCCAGGCCCAAGGCCAATGGGAGCATTATCAGCCCTAACAAACAAACCTTATAAACATTTTTCATTTTTTGAGTTTCTTTTTGGTCCATATTC
>CAVEDD010000107.1:0-7478 GCA_963614515.1 Treponemataceae bacterium
GGATAGACCCCCACAAGTCTGCCCGCGTTCAGTTGTCCTGACGGCGGCATCTGCGTCTGCGCCTGTACTTGTGCTTGTGCTTGTGCTTGTACCTGCGCCTCCGGCCTGTCGACTTCCGGGTGCACGATGCTGTACCGTCCGTTGTATTCGTCAGGTTTGCCGAAAAAGATGAAAGTCCCCCCTCCGGAGAGTTTTTCGAACATCCATTTTATTCCCCGGAAAAATGTCATGTCCATCTCGCCGCTCCCGTCTCCCACGCGCACGTTCATCCGCTTCACGGTGTTGAACTTCAGTGCCTTCGGGTTCTCCTGCCCAATCTCTCCCTTCGCGCCCCAGAGGGAGATTTTCCGGACGGAGGCGAGAATCTGGATATATGCGGAATCCCCCCTGACATCGGCGATTCTGACGAACGAAGTCCTGTCGACATAGCGGAACGGATATATCCTCAGCAGGTCGGAGGCATATTTCACCCCGAACTCGCACCTCAGAGCTTCGGCGCGCTTGGGACCGACTCCCGGCAGATATTGTATGTCCGTTTCGTTGCGCATGGCATACAAATTTACAAAAGATATTTCGTATCTTTGCATATTTCACAAAAAGACACAAGATATATGGACAGAAAAATAGTGGTGGGCATCACCCAGGGCGACGGCAACGGAATAGGATATGAAGTCATAATCAAGGCACTCGCGGACGAAAGGATTCTCGAATTCTGCACTCCGGTGATATACGGTTCGTCGAAGATTTTCGGATTTTACAGGAAATTGATTCATAACCTCGACAAACCGGTGAATACCAACATCATAACTTCTGCGAAAGAAATTCATCCGAAGAGGGTGAACATCGTGAACTGCCTGCCGGACAATGTCTATGTCGAACCTGGACAATCCACCCCGGAGTCCGCGAAATCCGCGATGATCGCACTCGAAAAGGCGGTGGAGGACATAAAGAACGGGGATATAGACGTGCTGGTGACGGCGCCTTTCAACAAAAGGGCGATGGCTGCGGAAGGATTCGGGTTCACGGGTCATACGGAATATCTCGAAAAGGAATTCGGAGTTGACGAGGTCTGCATGATTATGGTCAGCGACAGTCTCAAGGTGGGCGTGGTGACCGGACATATCCCGTTCAGAGATGTCCCTTCCGCGATTACCCGCGAAAAGATTGTCGGCAAACTCGGTTTGATGAAGCAGTCGCTCGAAAGGGACTTCGGCATCGATTCCCCGAAAATCGCGGTGCTCGGCCTGAACCCCCACTGCGGTGACGGCGGCCTGCTCGGAGAGGAGGAGAAGAACATCATACTGCCGGCTGTACAGGATGCTGTCTCTCAGGGCATTCTGGCGTTCGGACCGTATTCTCCGGACGGATTCTTCGGGCTTGGCAACTACTCGAAGTTCGATGCGGTGCTTGCGATGTATCACGACCAGGGGCTGATTCCTTTCAAGGCGCTCGCCTTTGAGGACGGGGTGAACTACACGGCCGGGCTTCCGATTGTCCGGACATCGCCCGACCACGGCACGGCATACGAGATGGCGGGGCGCGACGAGGCCGACCCGCGTTCGATGATGGCTTCCATTTTCGCGGCGATTGACATTTTCAACAGGCGGCAGGCCTATGACAGTCTGGTGGCCGGCAAACTCAAGCTGAAGATGCCGGACAATGAAATCAAACCCCGGGGCGGCCGTGTGATAGAATGAGACCGCCGATTTATCTCTATACTGACGGGGCTTCGAGCGGGAATCCCGGGCCGGGCGGCTATGGAATCGTGCTGCGCTGCGGGGACTATTCCCGGGAGATGAGCGGCGGATTCGCCCTCACGACCAACAACCGGATGGAGTTGCTGGCGGTGATAAAGGGTTTGGAGGCAATCAGGTGGCGGTCGGCCGATGTTCACGTCGTGAGCGACTCGTCGTATGTCGTGAAGGCGATCAACGAGGGGTGGCTTGCCAAATGGAAATCAAAAGCTTATGCCAAGGTCAAGAATCCCGATCTGTGGATGAGGCTTGAACCGCTTCTGTCGGTGCACAATGTCACTTTCCATTGGATCAAGGGGCACGCCGGACATCCGGAGAACGAGCGCTGCGATGCGCTTGCGGTGGCTGCGGGGGCCGGTGCTGCGGCCGCCGGACGGAAACTTCCCGATGACACCGGGTACTTGCAGACGCTGTCTCGCGATTCCGCTGTTTTTTAGAGGATCCCGCTGTTCGCGGTATTTTTTGAGGCTTTTTTCGGTTTACCGCTGATTTCCATTTTGTCATATCCCCTCAAATAGTTAAATTTGCAGGATTTTGGTGACGCGTCTGTCGGGCACAATGCTTGCGCATTGCGCAACGCCCCTTTCGCGGCGCGTGTGATTGCAATATAAAAACTCAGGATAAATGGGATTAGCTGACATTTTCAAAAAACTTTTCGGAACCAAGGCCGAGCGTGACATGAAAGAGATAAAGCCTCTTCTCGACAAGGTTCTTGCTGCATACGAAGATATCGACAAGCTGTCGAACGATGAACTCAGGGCGAAGACTGACGAACTCAAGGCTTTCGTGGCTTCGCGCATCGCCGATGACGAGAAGAGAATCAATGAAATAAAAATCCAGCTTGACGGAGACCTTTCGATTGAGGAGAAAGAGTCTCTTGCGACAGAGTCGGACAAACTCGTCAAGAAAGTCGATGAGGACATCGAAGCGGCTCTGAACGAGATACTTCCGCAGGCGTTCGCAATTATGAAATCCACGGCGCGCAGATTCGCTCAGAACGCGGAGGTCGAGGTTACGGCGAACGATTTCGACAGGAAGATGGCCGCTTCGCACGATTTCGTGGAGATACGCTCAGGGGCGGACGGCGGACCGGACAAGGCGGTGTGGCACAACAGCTGGACGGCCGGAGGCAACAGAATCACCTGGGACATGGTCCATTACGATGTGCAGCTCATCGGCGGCATCGTCCTTCATCAGGGCAAGATTGCCGAGATGGCCACGGGTGAGGGAAAGACTCTCGTCGCGACGCTGCCCGTGTTCCTGAACGCGCTTTCAGGCAAGGGCGTGCATATGGTCACCGTGAATGACTACCTCTCCAAGCGTGACTCCGAATGGATGGGGCCTCTCTATATGTTCCACGGACTCAGCGTCGACTGCATCGACAAGCACGAGCCGAATTCCGACGCCCGCCGCCGCGCATACGCCTGCGACATCACTTTCGGAACGAACAACGAGTTCGGCTTCGACTATCTCCGTGACAATATGGCGTTCAGCCAGCAGGATCTGGTGCAGAGAAAGCATCAGTTCGCCATTGTCGATGAGGTCGATTCAGTGCTCATCGACGACGCGAGAACCCCGCTCATCATCTCCGGACCGGTGGAAAGGGGGGACGACCAGCAGTTCGCGCAGTACAAGCCTTATGTCGAGAATCTCTACGGCAAGCAGAAATCTTTGGTCACGGGAATATTGAACGAGGCGAAGAAGCTCATCGCCGACGGAAACGAAAAGGATGGCGGAGTTCTGCTGTTCCGTGCGTACAAAGGCTATCCTAAATACCGTCCGCTCATCAAGTTCCTCAGTGAACCCGGAATGAAGCAGCTTCTCCAGAAGGTGGAGAACTACTACATGCAGGACAATGAGCGTGAAATGCCGTACATCACAGACCCTCTCTACTTCGTCATCAACGAGAAGCAGAACACGGTCGACATGACCGACAAGGGACGCGATGTACTTGCGCAGGCTGTCAGCGATGACAATTTCTTCGTCCTTCCGGACGTGGGTTCGGCGATTGCCGAGATTGAGAAAACGACTTCCGACCCGGCAGAGAAGCGTCAGAAGAAGGATGAGCTGATGGCGGACTTCGCCCTCAAGAGCGAGCGCGTGCACACTGTCATCCAGCTTCTGAAGGCATATACGATGTTCGAGCTGAATGTCGATTACATAATCTCGGAAGACGGAAAGATCAAGATTGTCGATGAGCAGACCGGCCGTATAATGGAGGGACGCCGCTGGAGCGACGGACTCCATCAGGCCGTCGAGGCGAAGGAGAACGTGAAAGTCGAGGCGGCGACGCAGACATTCGCGACCATCACTCTTCAGAACTATTTCCGAATGTATCACAAGCTTGCCGGAATGACAGGTACCGCAGAGACCGAGGCGGGCGAGTTCTGGAGCATCTACAAGCTTGACGTGGTCGTCATCCCGACCAACAGACCTATTGCCCGCATCGACCACAACGACTTGATATACAAGACAAAACAGGCGAAATACAACGCGGTGATAGAGAAGGTGCTCGAACTACGGGAGCAGGGCCGTCCGGTGCTTGTCGGCACTACGGACGTGGACACCTCCGAGCTTTTGAGCAGGATGTTCCTCCGCCACGGCATCAAGGCGCAGGTCCTCAACGCGAAACAGCATGCCCGCGAGGCTGAGATTGTGGCTCAGGCCGGACAGTCCAGCACGGTGACCATCGCCACCAACATGGCCGGTCGAGGTACGGACATCAAGCTGTCTCCGGAGGTGCGCGAGGCCGGCGGTCTCGCCATCATCGGAACGGAGCGCCACGACAGCCGCCGCGTCGACCGCCAGCTGCGCGGACGTGCGGGACGTCAGGGAGACCCGGGATCTTCCATATTCTTCATCTCGCTTGAGGACAAACTGATGCGTCTCTTCGGCTCGGAGAGAATCGCCAGGGTCGTGGATAATCTCGGGATGGCCGACAACGAGGCCCTGGAGTCGTCAATGCTCTCAAGTTCAATCGAGAAGGCGCAGAAGAAGGTCGAGGAGAACAATTTCGGAATCCGCAAGAGAACGCTGGAATATGATGACGTGATGAACTCGCAGCGTGAGGTGATTTACAGCAAGAGGCGCAACGCCCTCTCCGGCGAGAGAATCGAAATCGACATCATGAACATGATGCAGGATACGGCGGAGATTTATGCCGAGAAGGCTGAGAGTATGACTTACGACGCGTTTGCGGAGCACGTAATGGGGACGCTTTCGCTCGACCTCGACTTTGATGAGGAGTTCTATGACAAGGCCAATGCCAGGACGCTTGCGGACAGGCTTTTCGAGAATATGAAGGCGACTTATGAACGCCGCATAGACGCGATGGTCCAGCGGGCGCTGCCAATCATTCAGAAGGTTTATGAGACTCAGGGCAACCGCTATGTGAACATCGCGATTCCAATCACCGACGGCCGGCGCATGCTCAACCTCTCCGTCAATCTCCAGAAAGCTTACGAGAATCAGGGCAAGGAAATCGGCAAGGCTCTCTCCAAGACCATCGTGCTCTTCGAGATTGACCGTCACTGGAAGGATCATCTTCGTGACATGGACGATCTCAAGCAGTCCGTGCAGAATGCGTCTTACGAGCAGAAGGATCCGCTTCTCATCTACAAGTTCGAGAGTTTCAATCTGTTCAGCGCAATGCTCGAGTCGCTCAACCAGGACGCGCTCTCGTTCCTTCTCCGTGCCGGCATAGCTCTTCGCGAGGAGGCTCCGAGACCTGCGGCCGAGACGCCGAAGATGAATATGAACCGGATGACCACGAGCCGCAGCGACCTTGTCACAAACGGCTCTCAGCCGAGAAGCAAGATGCCGATGAGGGTCGAGAAGACCGTCGGACGCAATGACCCTTGTCCTTGCGGTTCGGGGAAGAAGTATAAGAACTGTCACGGCAAGGAGGCGTGACGGAACCGAATAAAAAGGCGCTTGCTGCGTTACGCTCGTCGTCCTTTTTATTCAATTCCTATTATTCAGTGTTATAAATTTTTGAAAAATGGCAGTAAAGGAACAGCCGACAGGCAATATAAACGCGCTCAGCCGGATTTCGGCCGGGACCATATTCAAGGGGGAGATCGAGTCCGGGTCGGACATCAGAATTGACGGGACTTTTGACGGAAAGATTTCAACTTCGGGGCGTGTCGTCGTGGGTGAGGGCGCGTTGGTGAAAGGTGACATCAACTGTGAAAACGCCGACATTTTCGGAAAATTCGAGGGAAGCACCATCGTGCGCGGGATTCTTTCCCTCAAGTCCACCTGCTCCGTAAAGGGAGACCTCGAGGTGGCGAAGATTGCCGTTGAACTCGGTGCATCTTTCGACGGAACCTGCAAGATGCTTCACAAGCAGGCCGCCGCTTCTGACCCGAAGGCTGCCGTGAAACGGTAGGGTTTTTCGGCGGCGTTCTGTTTTTTGCGGAAAAAAGACACATAAATATAAAAAACTGCATATATTTGCAGCAATCATTCAATGGGGATGTTTTGGTTTTGACAGCATCTGACATTGGACGGTAAGCACGCCGGGCGTCGGAAGTTTGCCCGTTAATCTCAGCTTCCGAACAATCAGTTGGCAACAACTCTTATGCACTCGCTGCCTAGTCCTACAAAGTAGAACGGCTTAATCTCCGGAGCCAAGGCTGCTCCGGCGACGAGTATCCCGACAGGCTTTTCCGGCTGTTCTGTCCTGTCTCACGGGGTATCATTCCAAACGGCCTGCACGACACCGACTCGGCTGGGTGTCGCCAAGTTTCAGCCGATAAGCCGCAGCTGGCCCGCCATCCGGCAGGCTGCGGTCGAAAACCAAAGGAAGGATAAGCGTGTAGAAAGCCACCCGGTGCGGTGTTTGGACGAGGGTTCGAGTCCCTCCATCTCCACGATGTTGATTACATAAGGGCTCGGTTATCCTACCGTAAGCGTTCACTTCTCCGCCTTGCCCTGTGAAAGATAGCGGAGACCTTTGCTTGAACGAAAAAATCAAGGCAAATGGAAACTTTCCTATTTCATCATATCAATGGTCTTGAGCCATTCCTCGATTCCGTTTGTGTTCCGTCCGCTTGTCCCGAATCCGGTAAGATGGGCGGCTCCGGGAGTGAGGCCGTTCAGCTTGTCGATTGTCGTGCCTCTTGATGTCGCGTAGGTGCAGAACGGAATTACTGTCTTGCCGCTGAAGTCGTAGGCTTCTCCGAATGTGTGCATTATCATCGGAGCCTCTCCCCACCAGACAGGGCAGCCTATGAATATGCAGTCGTAGGCTGCGATATTCGCGTTCTTGTCTTTCAGTTCAGGCCGGGCGTTGTTGTCCAGTTCCTGCCTTGCTACGGTGTAGGCCAATGTCTGATAATCCGTGGTGTACGGAGTTGCAGGCTCGATTCTGTAGATGTCGGCTTCTGTAAGATCGGCAATCCGCTTCGCCACGGTCTCCGTGTTGCCGCTCCAGCTGAAATATGCCACGAGAACATTGCTGTCTGTCCCGAGAGTTTCCGGTTCAGACGGGGTCTCCGGACTCTCGGGAGTTTCCGGGTTCACGATATTGCCGGCCCCCGGCTTGTCCTCGCCAGTGCAGGAGAGGAACGAAACGGCCGCGATGACCGTAATGATGATTGTCATTAACTTTTTCATATTCATTATTTTACAGATTTACATCGAAGAACTCCGTCAGCTTGCCAACAGCCTGATTGACATACTCCGGCACATAGTAGGTCTTGATATGCGTGGCACCGGGGA
>CAVEDD010000108.1:0-7473 GCA_963614515.1 Treponemataceae bacterium
GCCTTCCGGCGGGTTTCCCTTTATAAATGCAGCACTTCTGTCAAGGGCTACTTATTTACCCAAAGTGTAACTTTTGAGATTTCAACAAAACCGTTGGACTTACCCGACTCGCAATCAAACTCAATCTTATAGTAAAGGTTTGCGGCCGGACTCGGAACAACGGCAACAGCCTGTCCGTCCTCGATATTGAAATCAACTCCCGACACTCCGCTGAAATCACTCGATGACGACACATATAATTTCACCGATTTGACAAGATTTGCATCATATTTCGTCACAGACAGAACAACCTTGTCGAATTTCGTCTCTACAGAGGATTTTGTCGAGATGGAGGCAAGTGAAGCATTGTTCTTCCGTCCGCACCTGATATAGTTCCAATCTTTCCAATTATTGTTATTGAAGCCTGTAATCGAGAATTCCACATCTCCTGTTTTTGCCGTCCAAGTAGAAACATATTGATTACTTGTAAGCCCATTGGAACTGCTGTTGTCATCAGGGAATGTAAGAATGACAGACCCCTCTCCAGGCTCCTCAACGACAGGCTGTGTCGCAGACTCCGCCACCTTGGTGTAAACGATATTGAAATACTGGCTGCTACCTCCAGTAAGGCCTACGAAATAACCTTCGACATCAATGTTCTTCCCGGCCAAAGATGCATCAACGCCTTTGGCATACGCAAGACTGAGTGTCTTTGACGCTCCGTCAACATTGACATTGTAATAACTGCCGCTGATTGACAGATTACCGGTCGCCTTCACATATCCGAACAACTCCGTGTAAGAAGCGATGTTATCAGAAGTTATTTCCACTGCTTCAGGATATGTGACGACATTCCCCGTGGAGTTGATTATTACGGTGTATTTCTCAATCTCCGGAGTTCCATTGTATTCAGTGGCGCTTCCTGTCACCGTGACATTATCTCCCACAGAAACTTCCGGAGTGATAGTCTGGTCGAAAACATATTTCATCCCATCATCGGCCTTGAAAAGGAAGCCCTTTGTATTGACCGCGACGACCAGACCTGTAGCAGTCACCGTTTCGGTATCCGGTGTGTCAGGAGTATCAGGATTGCCGCCTTCGACTGACACGAGCTGAGGGGCCACGCTGTTGGAAGAGTTCCTCGTCATTTCCGGGGTGTTCCCCTTGTAGTTCTGCAGGTATCCGTAAAGAACCACCTTGCTGCCCGCCTTGAACGGAAGGGTGTCCTCACTGGTGAATTTCGCGCCGTCGACTCCCACAAGCGCATACACATAGAACTGGTTCGTCGATTTCCCGTCATCGGAAACATAAAGCGTAACGGAACCGTATTTTTCAATGGTCGTCGCAGGATCCTTCAGAGAAACAACGATGCCCTCCATATACACCGGAGCATCGGAATAAGCGTCCGTATCAAGTTTCTCGGCCATCGCTTTCGCCTGCGCGACGGTGTACGGTTTGTCCTTCGTACCGTCGCCATCATCGATTGAACCGCCCTTGCCGGCCTGGGTGATCGTAAGGGTCTTCTTCACAATCGAGCAGCGGAAAGTGATCTTCGCGGATCTTGCCGCTCCGGAGTTCGCCGTAACGGAAACTTCGATGTCAGTCGCGCCGTCGCCGCTTTCCTGACTCAGCGCGAGCCACTCCGCCGCATCCTTATCAATTTCATCAATCTCCCACGCCTGATTTGCATCGACATTGACGGTCATTGTCCCGGCAACCGCCTCGAATTCAAGTTCAGAAGGGTCGAGCTTCAGCGAAGGCTTGTCGTTCGACTCATCCTTCTTGCAGCCTGTTGCAGCCACTGTGGCCACTGCAAGTAACGAAAGAAACAAATGTTTGATTTTCATTTTGTTATGTGTTTATTGGTTTTGCCTGCAATTATGTGGCAAAAATACGCAAACTTCCGACAATTTCAAAGCCGGCCCGTCAAAATTTCACTTTTCCGTAACATTCCCGGGACTCACTTGCGGGTCCACCATCGCTCAATCTCCTCGAGGGACTTGCCGGTGGTCTCCGGGACGAGCTTCCACATTATCAGCAGGTACGGGATACACATCAGCGCGAAGAGGAAGAACGTGCCGGCCGGAGCGAACGGCGGGATGTTGGCCAGAAGCCACGGGGTGAGCTGACCTATGAGGTAGGTGCCGACCCAGAGGGCGAAGCCGGCTATCGACATCGCTATGCCCCGGACATTGTTCGGGTACATCTCCGAGAGGAGGACGAACACCACGGCGCTGATGGAAATCGCGCAGCAGAACACATAGAACAGGAAGAACACGAGCATAAAGATGCTGCCGAGCTGCTGCGGGAATATGAAATAGAACCCGATCATCAGCAGGGAGAGAATCATCCCGGACACGCCCCAATAGACCAGTTTCTTGCGCCCGACCTTGTCGATGATGAGCAGGGCGATGACGGTGGTGAGCATATTCACCACGCCCACGAGAACCTGCGAGAAGAGCGCGTCGCCAGAAGCGAGGCCGGCCTCCTTGAAGATTTCAGGGCCGTAGTAGAGAACGGCGTTCACTCCCATGAACTGGCCGAGGATGGCGATTGCCGAGCCGATGAGAACGGCCTTCATTATGCCCGGAGAAAGCAGAGCCTTCCACTCGGACTTGGTCTCGCCGCTGATGGACTCCTCGGTGACGGCTTTCTGCCGCTGAGCCTCGTCAGCCGTGAGATAGATCCGCTGAAGGACAGCAGTGGCCTCTGAACCGCGTCCGCGCACGATGAGCCACCTCGGACTCTCCGGAATGAGGAATATGATGAAGAAGAACAGCAGGGCCGGGATTGTCTCCGAACCGAGCATCCCCCTCCAGTATTCATCGACGAACAGCCGGTTCAAGAACTCCGAAGAAAACCTCTGCGACGGGTCGGCCGCAGCGCCCTCGGCGATTCCGAGAATCCAGTAATTTATGAGGTATGCGAAGAGGAAGCCCACCGTGATGGCGAGCTGGTAGAGCGACACGAGAGTTCCGCGCTTTTCCGCCATCGCGACCTCGGAGATGTAGATCGGAGATACGATGGACACCACTCCGATGCCCACTCCGCCGATTATCCTGTAAACCACAAGCCCCGTGAGGCTGTTGCAGACCGCACAGCCGATTGCCGAGAGGCTGAACATGAACGCGGAGAAAAGCATCGCCTTCTTGCGTCCGAAACGGTCGCTGAGCACTCCGGCTGAAGCCACTCCGATGATTGACCCGATCAGCGCGCAGCCGACATACCACCCGAGCTGCATCGTGTCAAGCCCGAACTGTTCCGTAACTTTCGTCGTCGTGCCGGAAATCACGGCGGTGTCATATCCGAAAAGTATCCCACCGATTGCCGCGACAACCGAAAGGAATATCACATATCCCACATTTTCCTTTTTCATATCTCAAAGTATTCGCAATAGCGGTCAAACAGATGCCCGGCCTGAAGATACGCCGACTGAGGCGACATAAAATGCGAGAACTCGAAGGTTATCGCCTTGTCGTAGCCGCAGCGCGCCGCAGCCTCCAGCTTCATCCGCAGCTTGTCGAACTTGATCGGAAGGAAATGAATCGGCATGTCGCGGTCGAAAGTCTCCGCATTGGTCCAGCACTGCATCCCGTATCTGTCCGCGAGCTTCTTGTTCACCGAGAAGAACGCGTCAAGTTCGTCGTAGTCGATGTGCCCGTCCTGGAAAGCCACCGCGTCCACGACGTCGTGTATGCCGTCGAAAATCTCGTTCCACTCCCTCTCGTGCTCCTGCACGGAGACCGCATCCTCACGGGTCTTGAGGTTGGTCCCCATCACGGCCTTCTTCCCGTCAATCCAAGGCGAGATGAAAGTCGGGAGTCCGCCGGAAACCTCCTTGCACTGGCGGCCCATCTCGTGGAAGGCGTTTATCGCCCCCTTTGTCTTGCGGCTGATTTCGGTGCTGATGTACCATCCTCCGAAGCTGTCGTACTTCTCGCCGTACATCTTCCACACCTCGTCGATGACGAATTTGTTATCTTCAATCTCGTGAGACAAATCCCCTGTGTCCCAATACTTCCCGGAATCATAAAGCCCGAACCAGAACTTCATCCCGTATTTCTGTGCCAGACGCAGGAACAGGTCGATGAGGTCCATCGAAGGCATATAGCACCCCTTTTTCAGAAGATACGGCGACGGATAGGTTATGAACTTGCGGTAGCCGGAGCGTATGCATATGACCGTGTCTATGCCGATCGACTTCATATACCGGAAATCCCTGTCCCATTCCTTCTCGCCCCAGTTCTGATGCGGGATGTCGTGTGAAATCTCGTCAAGGAAAGTTCCGGTGATGCGGAGCCCCTGAGCTTTCGGGACTATGAGACCGCCGCCCGTAAGCCCGGAACCGGAAGTCCCTCCCGTCAAATCGTTTTCACCGGTCCGCCCGCAACCTGTCGGCAGAACCGACGAAACGGCAGCCGCCGAAGCAGCCGCCGCCACAGTTTTCAAAAAACCTCGTCTGTCAGTCATATAACTATTCTTCTTAGTGTCATCCAATCACTTCAACGATTCACACGCAACGCGGCAGACCGCTTCTTATTCGTCCTTAGCGCATTCTTCAGCGAGCTTCCAGAGCTGATACAAGCCGCGAGGCACGTGGAAACAGCCCTTCCACTTGCCGCCCTTCAGAGGCAGCAGCACCTCGCCACGGCGGTTCAGGTAGCCGAACCACTCCGGATACTCCTTGTCCTTGAAGTTGTTCCACAGATATTCGTCAAGTTTGCGGAACCACTCCAGGCACTGCCCGTTGCCCGTCAGGCGGTAGCCCTTGAGCATCGTAATCGCCGACTCGATGTGCACCCACCACAGCTTCTGATCCCATTCGAGCTTCTGCTGCGGGACGCCCTTCGCGTCGAGGAAATAGAAGATGCCGCCGTACTGCTTGTCCCAGCCGCGCTCGATGACGCGCAGGGAAATCTCCACACACTTGTCAATCAGCGCCTTGTCGTTGCGGCGGATGCCGAGGTTCATCATGAACCAGAGCGCCTCGAGGTCGTGTCCCGGATTGATTTCGCGCCCTTCGTAGCAGTCGATGGCCGTTCCGTCGGGTGAGACGTTCTCGAGCATACAGCCGAGTTCCGGCCGATAGAACACGTCGAGAATTTCGTGGAGACAGGTGTCGATGGTCTGCTCGAGGAAATCCTTGTCCTCGAGTATGTCCTCGACCTCAAGCGCCATATTGCAGATAATCATCGGCAGAGCAAAATCCTTCATCGGACGAGTCCCCGGATAGGCCTTGCACCACTGTCCCTTCGGGTTGGAGCGGCGCTCGAGTATACGGGAGAAGAGCCTGCGGGCAATCTGCGCGTACTCATCGCTGCCCGTCGCCTTGGCGAGCTGGGCGAATGCCATACAGGCGAACGTGTTCGAGAAGATGTTGTACGGCTGCACGAGCGGCCTGCCCTCGCGGGTGAGCGAGAAGTAGAAGTCCCAGTTGTCGTCGTGTCCGTATTTCTTCAGGAACTCGGCCCCCTGAACCGCGCAGTCGAGCCACTCCTGATTCTTTTCCACATTGTTATAGAGCATCGCGAACATCCACACTTCCCTGCCCTGCAGCCAGATGAACTTGTCCGTGTCATAGACACTTCCGTCACGGTTCAGGCAGGAGAAATAGCCTCCGTATTCCTTGTCCTGCGAATGTTCGAGCCAGAACGGGAGACAATTCTCACGGAGTTCCTTCTCATAGCGCGAAGCTATCTGTTTGAAATCCAGTTTTTCCATATTTTTCCATTTATATTTTTTCTCAACATCCGGCACTCCTCCGCAAATCCATACAGACCCGTAGTCCGCACCGGTTCATTCTGTTCCTGTTTTGCGCCGCCGCATAACGCATCGTCGCATATAGTTCACAAAAATACAAAATTTTATTAACTATCCGTCAATTTTTTAAAAAATTTCTTATCGTCAGGGATATTCATATGTATCACATATAAAATATGGCGCAATTGGCAAAAAAGAGTTATATTTGCCATATGAAGACATTTCTCAACAATATAGAAGGCAAGGGCGGAGTGATGAAGCAGAAGATTCTGGGACTCTGCATCAACGACGGGGATTTCAGCATCGCGGAATTCAGCAAGGAACTGAACGCGAGCATTCCGACCGTCACGCGGCTCATCGGAGAACTGATTGAGGACGGATTCCTCGAGGATCTCGGGAAGACGGGGACTTCGGGCGGACGGCGGCCGAGCATTTTCGGCCTGAGCCAGTCGGCCGGATATTTCGTTGGGGCGGATGTCCGGCGGCATCACGTCAGCGTAGCCGTGACGAACTTCAAGGGGAAACTCGTCGATTACCACGAGGACATACCTTTCGTCCTCGAAGGGACGGAGGAGTCGCTGAAGTCTCTCGCGGAAATGCTTATGGAACACGTGGGTTCGCTCGGAATCGCGCAGGACAAGGTACTCGCCTACGGGATCAACCTCACCGGGCGCGTGAACCACGAGACGGGCTACAGTTTCTCCTACTTCCTCGGAGAGGACAAGCCGTTGTCGCAGGAACTTGAGAATGTGTTCGGCGCTCCGGTGTTCATCGAGAACGATTCGCGGGCGATGGCCTACGGGGAATATATCTGCGGAGAGGCGAACAACGAGAAGGATATGCTCTTCATCAACCTGAGCTGGGGTCTCGGAATGGGGATGGTCATCGACGGGAGGCTCTCCTACGGCAAGTCTGGCTTCTCGGGGGAAATCGGACATTTCCCGATGATGGACAACGGACAGATCTGCCAGTGCGGGAAAATCGGATGTCTCGAAACCGGAGCTTCAGGCTCGGCGCTGCACAGGATTTTCGTGGAGAAGATGAAGGAGGGCAAGGTGTCTTCGCTCTCGGCGAAGTTCCCTAATCCTGAAGACATCGACATCGAGGACATTCTGGAGGCGCTGATGGAGGAGGATATGCTCGCCATCGAGTGCGTGGAGGAAATCGGCGGAGTGCTCGGGCGCGCCATCGCGGGTCTCATCAACATCTTCAATCCTGAACTCGTGGTCATCGGCGGCCGTCTCGCCATCGCGAAGGACTACCTGATGCTCCCGATCAAGAGCGCGATAAACAAGCACTCGCTGATTATCGTCAGCAAGGACACAGCTATCAAATTCTCGAAACTCGGCAAGAAAGGCGGCCCGATCGGGGCCTGCATGCTCTCCCGCAGCCGGCTGCTTGGGCTTCTGTAACTTCTTCCGGTCTGCCGGGACTGCTAAAGGAAGCCGACCCGGCCGAAACCTCCGTTCAATTCCCGGCCGAGAAGGGCGGACACGACCAGCGTGCCCATCCCGGCAGATTCGAGAAAAATCCGATGCTGGCGCTGAGCACCATTCCTATGATTGCGAGCAGCGGAGCAGGTCAATCGAGACGATTCTTCCCGAAGGCGCCGCTGTCTTTTCCGTTTTCGTGGTCATACGAAGCTTTTTTAGGCTGAAAAAATCACGCCATCTTCCAGCCGTCGATGGTGCGGGTCTGCGAGGAGAAGTTGATGCCGAGCTTTATTATCTGTTT
>CAVEDD010000109.1:0-7435 GCA_963614515.1 Treponemataceae bacterium
GCCTGGCTTGAGCTTCATCTTGAAAGCCAGTCTCTTCTTTTCGTCCATATCCATGTATCAATTATGTGTGTCACGTCAATTCACGATGCCATATTTCAAATGACATCGGCGCGGCTCTCCGGCGAAAGCCACGAAATGCCGGCCGCAGAAGCACATGGCATCCCGGCAACGGCAAACAAGATTATTTGAATTAAAGTTCCTGCGCAGAAAGACGCAGAGCGGCTAAAGGAGTTTATACCCCCCCCCATTCAGGATTTTAGCAGTCTCGATATGAAGATTAATTTTCAAATTCTTTGTTTTTGGGCCACTCTCATTCGGAAAGGGATTTTGACATTACTAAGTAACGAAAATTTATCATCATTACATCGCCGTTGGCAAGCAACTAATTATTATTGCCAAAAATCAAAGTAAAGCTATTTTTTCATCTGGAATGAACTCTGGCTCTTCTTTCGGAATGACACCGGAGTCATCCCGGTTCTGGACTTGAAGACGACATAGAAATAGTCAACGTTTTCAAAGCCGAGTTCCGAAGCTATCTCATTGATTGTCATATAGGTGTTGGTCAGAAGTTCCTTGGCTTTCATGATTCTGATTTCAAGGATGTACTTGGCAGGAGAAAAACCGGTGTATTCCTTGAATTTCTTTCGGAAAGTCGTGTAGCCGAGATTGAGTCTCGCGGACAGGGATTCCGGAGTGATTGTCGCGAGATTGTCAGAAATCAAAAGTCTGGCCTGGTTGATTTTCTTCTCCATGTATGTCGTGGAGAAAGTGCCGTTCCTGTCGAAGAAGCAGGAATATCCGATTATGAGATTCACAAGGCTGAACAGGAGCTGCTGATAGAGAGACTTCTGTTCGGAGGCGACTCCCAGCGCAGTCTCGTAAAGTCTGGTGATTTCTTCGTGCACCCCTATGTGGAGAACGGGCTTGGACGGGGAAATGAATCCGTGCTTCAGAAGCGAGGAGGCCACCTTGCCGGCGAAACCGATGCCGTATTCCTTCCAGCCGGTTTCCTTTTCCGGGTAGTAGGAGTGCCACTCGCCCGGAAACAGCACAAGCATGTCGCCCTCCGAGATTCTGGTCAGCCGCCCGTCATTGAACGACTTGGAGCGGAACCATCCGCTGCCGGAAGTGACATAGACCAGCTGAAACTCGTTGAGCACACGCCCGGTCTCGGTGGAGAAGAGATAGCGTTTTGGATGGTCTCCCGGCGGATATGACTGCCCGGGGCAGACATCCTGAGTCTCGACGAAACTCACGACACCGCCCCAGGTCATATCCTGTTCAGTGTAAGTCAGATATTTAATGACATCCTCCTTCATCACGACGACGATTCATTCGCCGGCACGTCCTGACCGCGCCGGAATCCAAGGACCGGCTACAGATTGAAGGCGACCTTCAGCTCGTCCATCTGCGCTTCGGTCATGCCTTCGGGCTCGAAGCCCATGTTGTGGGAGGCCTCGTAGATGAGGGCGGCCTTGTTGAGGACATCGACCTGGTCAAACGCCTCGCCTATATCCGGTCCGACGGCACAGACACCGTGCTTTTCCCACATCACGACATCGTATTCGTCAAGCTGCGCGACCGTCGCGTCGGCGAGGGCGGAGGAAGACGGCATCTCGTAGGGGATTATGCCCAGTCCCTTGGGGCAGAAGGCACGGGTTTCCGGAATCATTGACCAGAGAAGGCGGGTGAGCACGTCCTTGGCGAGGAACGGGCGGTGATGGGTCATCGCCACGAGCTCTATCGGATGGGTGTGGAGGGAGGCCTTGTAGCCGTTGCCCCTCTCAATCATAAGCGAGTGGACGGCCAGGTGCGACGCGAGTTCCGAGGTCGGTTTCACAGGATTGTCGGCCACGATTTCGTAGCTTTCGCAGTCGTCACAGATTCGGATTATGGACCCGTTCTCCATGGGGAAACGGGCGAGGTCGCGCATCCTGCGGTTGGTCCCCTTGCAGAAGAACCAGCAGCCCTTGAGATTCGGAAGTTTCTGAACCATCGGGACTTTAGGGGCTATGGCGGGCAGAGCCTTCATCTGGTCGTCGACATATTCCGTGACGTTCACCACTATGTTTCCGCCGTTCCGCTCGGCCCATCCCTTTTCCCAGAGGTAGCCGGCGACTTCGGCGACCTTTTCGATTTCACGCCTCAGTCCGGGGCGGTTGTCAAGTATGGAGTCTTTCATCATAATCACCTTTTGAAAAGCGCGAAATTCCTTAGCGGCGGGATGTCACCTCCGCCTCATACTTCTGGACCTCGGCGATGAAGCCGCTGCCGGCAGGGACATTGTTGCGGAGACAGAATTCGTCATAGACAGCGTTCCACGGGAGGGACTTGCATTCCTCCTCAAGAGCGAGAACCTCGAAATGGCGGTCTTCCAGTTCATATTTCGAGATGAGTTCCTTCGGTTCGAGAAGGGCGCGGAGCATTGATTTCTGGGCGGCGCGGGAACCGATGACATAAGCTCCGACGCGGTTCATCGCGCCGTCGAAGTAGTCGAGCCCGTAGTGGACGCGGTCAAGCGCACCGGCGCGGACAATCTCGGAGAAGAGTTCCACGGTGCTGTCGTCCATGATGGTGACATGGTCAGAGTCCCAGCGTATCGGGCGGCTGACATGGAGCATCAGTTCCGGCACAAAGCACAGAAGCGCGGAAACCTTGTCGGCAGGGCTTTCGGTCGGGTGGTAGTGGCCGGTGTCGATGGTCGGTATCTTGCCGTTTTTCGCGGCGTATGCCGTGTAGAAGTCGTGGGATCCGACGGTGAAGCTTTCGAGACCGATGCCGAAGACCTTGCCCTCGATGCAGTCCTTCATATTGTCCTTCTTCTCGGCGAAAATCCTGTCGAGGGAATCCTTGAGAAGACTGCGGTAGAGGTGGTGATTGACAGAAACATCCTTGCATCCGTCGTGAACCCAGAGGTTCATTATGCACGGATCGCCCTGCGCCTTTCCCATCTCCTCGGCGATGTCGCGGCAGCGTTTCGTATGCTCAACCCAGAAATCGCGGATTCCTTTGTCGGGATTGGCAAGAGAAAGGTTGCCGCTCTTGGGGTGGGAGAAGGATGTGGAGTTGAAATCGAGCTTGGTGTCATGCTCTTTTCCCCACTCTATCCAGCTGCGGAAATATTCCGGAGTGACTTCGTCCCGGTCCACGACCCTGCCCTGAAAGTCGCCGTAAATTTCGTGGAGATTGAGTCGGTGCGTTCCCGGGATGAGGCTCTTGGCCTTGAGTATGTCGGCGCGGAGTTCGTCGATGTTGCGGGCGGCGCCCGGATAGTTGCCGGTGGACTGGATGCCGCCGGAGAGCGCGCCCGCCTGCACTTCGAAACCCTTCACGTCGTCCGCCTGCCAGCAGTGCATGCTGAGGTGGAAATCCTGGAGCTGCGAGAGCACCTTCTCTGTGTCGATTCCGAACTCGGCATAGCGCTCCTTCGCGATTTCGTATGCCTTGCTTATGTGTTCCTGTCTCATATTCTTATATTTTTGTATGTTTTTATGATTTTCTCAAAACGGGCATAAACATCATCCCAG
This sequence comes from Treponemataceae bacterium, assembly GCA_963614515.1. Lineage (GTDB taxonomy): Bacteria > Bacteroidota > Bacteroidia > Bacteroidales > UBA932 > Cryptobacteroides. The sequence goes on from CAVEDD010000109.1 coordinate 3,528, forward strand.
ACTTCAGCGTTCTCCGGTTCGAAGCGGCGGAGAGCCGGGTCAGAGGCGAGCGCCCCGCGCATCCCCGCCATCGAATCCGCCTGCCCGAGTCCGACGAACTGGGCCATGAGGTTGCCTGCCGTGGTGGCCTCCGCCGGGCCGGCAATCACCGGTATCCCGAGCGAAGAGGCAGTCATCCTGTTCAATTCATCGTTCAGTGAGCCGCCTCCTATGACATGCAGCCGGTCTGTCTTCTTTCCCGAGAGTTTTTCCAGATTGCCGAGCACAAGGCGGTACTTGAGGGCGAGGGACTCGAATATGCAGCGGACAAGCTCCTCGTCCGAGGACGGGAGAGCCTCTCCTCGGGAAAGACAATATTCCCGAATTGCCGAAGGCATATCCTCCGGGTTGGCGAAGGACGGGTCATCCGGGTCAATCAGGCTGCGGAACGGCTCCGCGTCGTCCATCAGCGCGACAATCCGGGGATAGGAATATTCCCTCCCCTCCCTCTTCCACGATGCGCGGCATCTTTCCAGCAGCCACATCCCGGTTATGTTCTTGAGGAAGCGGATGCCGCCCCCTGCTCCGCCCTCGTTGGTGAAGTTCATCGAGAATGATTCGTCTGTGACAATCGGCGACGGGATTTCGACTCCCATAAGAGACCACGTCCCGGAACTCAGATAGGCGAAATCCCCGCCCGTGGCCGGCACTGCGGCGACGGCTGAGCCTGTATCGTGTCCCGCGACGGCAATCACGGGGATTCTCCCGAGTCCGGTTTCCGCGGCGACCTCGTCCGTGAGCGTCCCTATCACCTCCCCCGGCATCACTCTTCTTCCGAAAAGGCTGCGGTCCACTCCGGCCGCGGCGAGGATGCCGTCGTCAAACCCGTGAGTTTCGGGGTTCATCAGCGCGGATGTGGAGAGTATGGTGTATTCGCAGACGCGCTCCCCCGACAGCAGGTACGAAACCGCATCCGGCATAAAGAGCAGCCCAACGGCCGCATCAAGCGCGGAATTGCCTTCCAACTTCATTGCGAAAAGCTGGAAGACCGTGTTGAAGTTCATAATCTGGATTCCCGTCCTGCGGTAGAGTTCCCTGCGCGGGATGAGCCTGAAGAATTCCGCGGGAATCCCGTCCGTGTAAACGTCGCGGTAGGAGCGCGGCTGTGCGAGAAAATGTCCGTCCGCACCGAGAAGCACGAAATCCACTCCCCAGGTATCCACTCCGACGGAGTCTATTTTTTCGCCCGAAGCCGCGGCCTTGCGCAGACCCGCAAGTATCTCGCGCCAAAGTCCCCACAAGTCCCAGTGACTGCGTCCGTGAACCTTTATTATTTCATTCGGGAACCTGTGGACTTCCGTCATTTCAATCCCGTTACCGGAATATTTTCCGAGAACGACGCGTCCGCTTGTCGCGCCAAGGTCTATTGCAACCGATGCCATGTGCCTGTTATTAACCGTGTGTTTCCTCCCCTCCCCACATTCTCCGCAAATTACGGGATTTGACGGCACATATCACTTATTTTTATGGCATTCGGACATTGATTTCTGATTTTACGGGATATCCTCAGCGATTCATCCGGCGGTGGAGATATTCCCTGTAGTCATCCCAGTCGGTGACAGGGGTTCTGGCGACACCGGACTCCATCGCGGCCTTGGCGACGGCGACGGAAACTCTCTCAAGCAGACGCGGGTCGAGGGCAATCGGAATGATGTAGTCAGGTCCGAAATGCAGTTCCTCCCTGTCGGCCTCTTTCAGCACCTCCTCCGGAACAGGCTCCTTGGCAAGAGAGGCGAGCGCATTCACGGCGGCATGCTTCATCGCCTCGTTTATCTCCGTCGCGTGCGTGTCGAGAGCGCCACGGAAGATGTACGGGAATCCGCTGACATTGTTCACCTGGTTCGGATAATCGGAACGGCCTGTCGCCATAATCGCGTCCGGACGGGCTTCCTTGGCTTCATAGTAGCCTATTTCCGGAACGGGGTTGGCCATGGCGATTATGACCGGATGCTCCGCCATCGACTTCACCATCTCCTGACTCACCGTGCCGCCCTTCGAGAATCCCGCGAACGCGTCAGCGCCCTCCAGAGCCTCGGCGAGAGTGTGCAGGTCGCGCTCCGTGGCGAACTCGCGCTTATATTCGTTCAAATCCGTCCTGTCCGCACGCACGACTCCCTTGCTGTCGCACATCACGATGTTTTCCCTGCGGAGTCCGAGGCTGACATACATCTTCGTGCAGGCTATCGCCGCCGCGCCCGCTCCGCTCACGACAAGTTTCACGTCCTCAATCCTCTTCCCGGCAATCTCAAGGGCGTTCAGGAGAGCCGCCGCGCTGATGATTGCCGTTCCGTGCTGGTCATCGTGCATAATCGGAATGTCAAGCTCCTCCCTGAGCCTTCTCTCAATCTCGAAGCACTCCGGAGCCTTGATGTCCTCGAGGTTGATTCCTCCGAAAGTCGGTGCTATGTTCCTGACTGTCCGGCAGAACTCGTCCATATCGGTCGCGTCCACCTCTATGTCTATGGCATCCACGCCCGAGAGCTTCTTGAAAAGCACGGACTTTCCCTCCATCACCGGTTTCCCGGCGAGCGCACCGATGTTTCCGAGTCCGAGCACGGCAGTCCCGTTCGTGATGACCGCCACAAGGTTGCCCTTTCCGGTATAGTCATAGGCTTTATGCGCGTCTGCCTGTATCTCAAGGCAGGGAGCAGCGACCCCCGGCGTGTAGGCCAGAGAAAGGTCGTGCTGATTTTCAAGTGATTTAGTGGGTTTCACCTCGAATTTCCCCGCAGGGAACGAGGCGTGATACGCCAGCGCAAGGCTGTTGATTTCATTCGTACTCATATATTGCTGAAGCGATGTTAAACTGCATTCCGCCGCATCCGGAGACGTGATACACAACCGTCTGCGGCCGTGCGGAATATTCAACATTAGTGCCGAACACGCATATGCACAATCAACAAAATTCCCCTTTTTACTTACAGCATATTTACTAACTTTGCGCCCGGAGCAGCAAATTCTCCGAGTAGCAAATTTTGATTGAATGCCGAAAAAAGAAGCTGTGGAGCGGATGTTTGACAGCATCGCCCCCGAATATGACGCACTGAACCATATACTTTCGCTGAACATCGACAGGCTGTGGCGGCGCAAGGCGGTGAAGAAACTGCTGGACAAGGATGCCGGCAGCAGGATACTTGATGTCGCCTGCGGGACCGGAGACTTCTCCATTGCAGTGGCGGGACGCTCCGCGAATGCGAAAATCACCGGGATTGACCTCTCTGAGGGAATGCTCGCGGCCGGGCGGGAGAAAATCAGGAAAAACGGCCTTTCCGGACAGATTGAACTGCTCAAGGGCGACTGCGAGTCCCTCGAATTTCCGAACGGGGCTTTCGACGGGGTATGCGTGGGGTTCGGGGTGCGCAATTTCGAGCATCTGGAGACCGGTCTGCGCGAAATGCGCCGCGTCCTCAGGCCCGGCGGACGGCTTGTGATTCTGGAACTCTCCGTGCCGCAGAACAAGTTGCTGCTGGCTCTGTACAAGCTGTATTTTCTGAAAATACTCCCGAAAATCGGGGGCAGGGTCAGCGGAGACGAAGCGGCATACCGCTACCTCCCGGCATCCGTGCTGAATTTCCCGCTGCCGAAGGAATTCAAGGCAATCCTCCGGCGCTGCGGCTTCTCCGACATCAGGCACACACCCCTCTCCCTCGGAATCTGCCGGATGTATGTCGCGGAATGAAAACGACAAAGTTTTACTTTTTTTTGTATGTGGCGGGATGAGACCTACGCTATCTTCCAGCCGTCGACGGTGCGGGTCTGCGAGGAGAAGTTGATGCCGAGCTTTATTATCTGCTTGCCGGATGACAGGAACGGCTTGGCGTAGCCTTTCTCCTCAATCTGGGCGAGGGCGACTTCAGGCGACTGGTCTA
>CAVEDD010000110.1:0-7363 GCA_963614515.1 Treponemataceae bacterium
ACTTGATTATTCAGCAGATTGAATTCTGCAACACCGTTCTCCTCAACAAGGCGTCGGAAGTCTCACCGAAAGAACTCGAACGGATAAAGACCATCATACGCGAGCTTCAGCCGAAGGCGGAAATCATCGAGTGCGACTATGCTGATGTGGATCTTGACAGACTTCTCGATACCAGACTTTTCGACTATGACAGCGTGTCAGCCTCCGCCGGATGGGTCAGGGGAATAGAACTTTCCGAAGAGGAGGCCCGCAGGAGCGAACACGATGACGAGGAGCACGATGAAGACGGACACCATCACCACCACGAACACGAAGGCGGCGAGGTCGAGGAATACGGCATCGGGACGTTCGTCTATTGCCGCCGGCAGGCCTTCGACATGAACCGCTTCGACAATTTCGTGGCAAAGAAATGGCCGCACAACATCATACGTGCCAAAGGTCTGTGCTATTTCAGCGATGACACCGACATGTCCTATCTCTTCGAGCAGGCGGGCCGCCAGTTCCAGCTCAAGGCCGCCGGCAAATGGTATGCGACCGCGCCGGAGGAAGACCTCAGAGAAATCGCCGCACAGGACCCGGACTTCAGGAAAGACTGGGATCCGAAGTACGGCGACCGCATGCAGAAACTCGTTTTCATCGGCCAGCATCTCGACAAGGAGCAGCTCGCAGAAGACCTCGACTTCTGTCTCGTCAGCGAAGACTGAGCATACCAGAATACAAAGAATCAGGGCATCCCGATCAAACGGAACGCCCTGATTTTTTGTAAGTAAGCTCGAAAAACCGCCCCCACATTCGCCCGGATTTCTAATACCCGAAGATTTCCTCAAGCGAAACGGTCCTGACCGGTCCGAGAGTTCGGAGGAATCTGATGTCAAGATCCTTGATGTCGCCGAGTATGGCGTAGGTGTAGTGACGGTTCTTCACCCACTCGGAGTGGACTGCCTTCACATCTTCAAAGGTCATGTTCTGGAGAGCCTCGAAAATCTCCCTGTCAAGCGGCTCGGAAAGGCCGAGGTCGCGGCAGTTGATGTAGCTGTCCAGGACACCCATTCCGATTGTGCGTGAAGTGCGGAGAGTCGCGATGAGAGACTCCTTTGCAATCTTGAACGCAGCTTCAGACTCCGGAAGATTGTTGATGATGTCGTCGAAAGCTTCGACGGCCTGCTTCATCTTGTCGTTCTGGGTGGCGATGAATGCGAGGTAGCAATACTTCCCGTCCTTGCAGTAAGGGGAAATCAGCGAAGCCCAGGCAGAGTAGGCAAGACCGCGGGCCTCGCGCATCTCCTGGAACACGATGCTGTTCATCCCGCCGCCGAAGTAGCTGTTGTAGAGGTCGATGCCCGGTTCTGAAGCAGGAGAGAAACGGCGGCCGTCGCAGGAATTCTGGATATAGTAGAGCTGTTTCGCGTCATACTGCACGAGCACCACGGAGTTCTCCTCCGTCGTCAGATACTCCGGCCACAGAATCTCGGTGTCCTCAAGCACCTTGTCCTTGACGTGAACCTCGGCGAGAGCCTCCCTGAGGGACTTCTCCGAATCAGGGCCGTAATAGACCACTTCGTGCTTCTTGTCGAAAAGCCCGCGGACCTTGGCAAGCAGTTCCTCCGAGGTGAGCGAGAGAATCTTCCCGTCAGAGAGCGTGCTTCTGCGGATGGCGTCGCCTCCGAGCATCGCGTAGCGCTGGAGCGCCCTGAAGCAGGACTGCTGGCTGAGCTTGTTGTCAGCGCGGTTCTTGATAATGTCCGACTTGAGTCCTTCGAGAATCTCCTCGTCGCCCACGGCATTGTAAACCACATCCTCGACAATCTTCATCACGTCCTCCATCGACTCTCCGAGACCGTCCATAGTGATGTAAGTCCTCGTGTTGCCCACGGAGCAGCTGTAGTCGGCCGCAAGGTCGTAGAGTTCCTTCGCAATCTCGTCGTGGCTCTTCGTCGCCGTTCCGAGGTAGGAGATGTAGTCCAGAGCGATGGCAAGTTCCGGATCCTGCTCGCGGTTTATGTCGAACACATATTCGAGGCTGAACAGGCCGTTGGTCTCATTCTTCTTGTAGAGCATTCCGATTCCGTCGGCAAGCGCGGACTCCGACATCTCCTTCTTGAAATCGATGAAGACAGGCTCGATCGGCTTGACTTCGGTGTTCTGTATTTCAACGAGGAAGTCGGACTGGAGGTCGCGGTTGGTCACAATCGGGGTGATCTTCGGAGCCGAAATCTTCTTCACATTATTGTCGACACCCTGTCTCTTGTTGATTTCCACATAGTTCTCCGCTCCGAGGTACTCGTTCGCCCACGCGATGACATCCTCTTTGGTCACTTTGGAACAGCGGTCGAACTTTCCGACGCAGTCAGCCCAGTCCTCGCCGTTGATGAAGGCGTTGACATAGCTCATCGCCCTCTGCGAGTTGTCCTCGAGCGAAGCCATATAGTCCTTCTTGAAATTGTTTACTGAGGCGGTGATGAGCTCTTCATCGAAATCTCCCTCGCGCAGCTTGGCCACTTGTTCGAGAAGCAGGTCGCGGACCTCTTCGAGAGTCTGCCCCTGCTTCGGATAACCTATCATCATAAACATTCCGTAATCAGGCATATTGCTGCTGAAACCGGCCGACATCAGCACCTTCTGCTGCTGGTTCACATTCAGGTCGAGCATTCCGGCCTTGCCGTTGTAGATGATTGAAGACGCGATTTCTGCGACATCGTTCGATTTGTCGGCAGCGGCAGGGAGCCTCCAGCCGAGATAGACATACTCGGACTCAAGTCCATAGACATCGCGGACCACAGGCTCGGAAATCGGTGTCTCAGGCTCGAACTCGAGTTCCGGAAGTTCAGGATTCGGCTGCATCCCGCCGAAATATTTCTCTATTACTGCCAGCATCTCGTCCGGGTCGAAATCTCCGGAAAGGCAGATTGCCATATTGTTCGGCACGTACCAGGTCTTGTGGTAGGCCTTCACATTGGTGATTGAAGGGTTCTTAAGATGCTCCTGCGTTCCGAGAACCGTCTGCGTCCCGTACGGGTGGTGCGGGAAAAGAGCCGAGAGCATGGCCTCGTACATCTTGCGCCCGTCCTTGGTCAGGGACATGTTCTTCTCTTCGTAAATCGTCTCGAGTTCCGTGTGGAATCCGCGGATTACCGGGTGCTGGAAACGGTCGGCCTGAATCCTCGCCCAATTCTCAATCTGGTTTGACGGAATGTTTTCGACATATACGGTCTCGTCCGTCGAGGTGAATGCGTTGGTCCCTTCGGCTCCGATTATGGACATGAGTTTGTCGTATTCGTTCGGAATCGCAATCTTCGACGCTTCGTAGCTGATGGAGTCTATCCGGTGATATATCTTCGCCCTCTCCCCCTCGTCGGCCGTCTTTCTGTAAACCTCGAAAAGGTTCTCGATTTCGTCGAGCATAGGCTTCTCCGCCGCATAGTCGCTCGTTCCGAACTGCTCAGTGCCCTTGAACATCAGGTGCTCGAAATAGTGTGCCAGTCCGGTCGTCTCGGCCGGGTCGTTCTTTCCTCCGACCTTCACCGCGATGTAGGTCTGGATTCTCGGGGTCTCCTTGTTCACGCTCATATAGACCTTGAGTCCGTTGTCGAGCGTATAGATCCGCGTGTGCATCGGGTCGTTCTTGACCGTCTCATACTTCTGCCCGCAGCAGGAGGAGACGAGCGCGGCAATCACCGCCGCAGCAATGAAAAATAAACGTTTCATATTGTCATACATATACATTATGTTATACCAAAATAAATCCCCGAAGACACGGCGCTTGACGCATAAATCTCCGGGGACATGTTTTCATCGTTGACACAATCGTCTGTCAATCGTTTCGAGCGGGTGGCGAGAGTCGAACTCGTGGCCCTCGGCTTGGGAAGCCGATGCTCTACCACTGAGCTACACCCGCTTTTCCATCCCCTGTGTCAGGAACGGACTGCAAATATATGAATTATTTTCCGAATAATGCAAAAGTTTCTGACTATCTTTGCAGCGTTCACCCTGTTTTCAGGGAATCATCATATTCACGATACTCTCAAAATTAATTATATGGCGGCTTCGATTAAGGCGATTGTTTTCGATATGGGAGGAGTTCTTCTCGATCTGGATCTGGAGGCGTGTTTCAAGGCCTGTCGGGAAGACCTCGGATTCGAACGGGTGGCGGAATTCGTCGGACCGTGTCATCAGAAAGGTCTGTTCATGCGGCTCGAAGAGGGCGCAATCTCCCCCGAGGAGTTCTACGACGGCGTGCTGGAGATGTCCGCCCCCGGAAAGACAAGGGAGGACGTAATCTCGGCGTTCAAGCATTTCCTCATCGGGATAGAGCCATACAAAGTTCAACTTATCCAGGAGTTGAGCACGCGGTACGATCTTTATATGCTGAGCAACAACAACGCGATGTGCATGAATTTCGCCCGCGAGGAGTTCGGATGCAAAGGCGTTTCCCTTGAAAAAGAATTCAAGAAGCTGTTCCTCTCATACGAGATGCATCTGCTCAAGCCGGGCGACGGCATCTTTCAGGAGAGCATCCGTGAGATAGGACGGCTGTCGGGAACACCGCAGTCACCGGTCACGGCGAAAGAGATGCTGTTCATCGACGACTCCCCCGCCAATGTCGAGGCGGCGCTCCGCAACGGGATGAGAGCAGTGCACTACAGTCAGGGGGACGACCTCCGCGCTGTGCTTGAACAGGCTCTGGAGTCCCGCACTTTCGGCAGTTGAAAGACTATAGCCAGAACGACCATCAACCCGATGAGCATCGGATAGTAGAGACTCGGGATGATTTCCAGAGGGGAAAGTCCGGACAGGCCGGCGGCCATGAGTAGCTGAGCGCCATAGGGCAGTATCCCCTGAACAAAGCAGGAAGTCGTGTCCATCAGGCTCGCAGAGCGCCTCGGAGAGATGCCGAAACGGCTCGAGATGTCCTTTGCAATGCCGCCCACAGTGATTATGGCGATGGTGTTGTTCGCCGTGCAGACATTCGTGAGCGCGGTCAGCAGCGAAATTATCGCCTCCCCTCCCCTGCGGTTGCCGATTCTCCGCGTCATCACGCGGATGAGCCAGTCGAATCCGCCGGCAGACTTCACCATATTCATGATTCCGCCGGCAAGCAGAGTCACGAGAATCAGTTCGCACATGGACTGGAGACCCGAACCCGCGGACTCGAACAGCACAAGCCCCGAAGTGCCGCTGCACAGGCCTATGACATCCGTCAGAAGAATCCCGAGTACAAGCACCTTGAGCACATTGACTCCGCATAGCGCACTCACAATCACCACCATATATGGAATCGCCAGATACCACGGAGCGTCCGGAACATTGGAGACATAAGCCGTCGAAAAACCGCTGAAAATGTAAATCCCGAGCGTGACGAGCGCGGCCGGAAGCACGATGAGGAAGTTAGTCCTGAACTTGTCCCCCATACTGCATCCCTGACTCTGCGTGGAAGCTATCGTGGTGTCCGAAATAAATGAGAGATTGTCGCCAAAGAACGCTCCTCCCACGACAATCGACACCATGAACGCGAGTCCCGCCCCCATCTCTCCGGAAAGGCCGACCGCGACCGGAGCGAGCGCGACTATGGTGCCGACGGATGTCCCTATGGACATGGATATGAAACAAGCGGCGAGGAATATTCCGGCCGGGAGATACGCCGGCGGGATGAGCTTCATCGTCAGGGCCACGGTGGCGTCAACCGCTCCGACAGCCTTGGCCGAAGACGCGAAGATTCCGGCAAGGACGAATATCCATATCATATACATTATGTTGGAATCCGCCGCGCCTGACGAAAAAATGTTAACCCGTCTGGCAAACGGACGTTCCCTGCATATGAGTATGGAATAGACCGAGGCGACGACAAAGGAGACGCCTATCGGGATGCGGTAGAAATCCCCCGCCAGAAGCGCCGATGTCAGATAGACGGCGACCAGCACCATCACGGGAGAGAGGGCGAGAAGCCCCTTCGCGTTTGTCGGGGCCGATTCGCCCGTCTGCGGAAGCTTCGGTTCCCCGTCACTCCGATGATTGCAGGTACACTCACTCATATTCCTGTTCCCATATATCCGAAACCTGTCCCTAACGGAGCGATGCGACGATTTCGCACATCTGCGGAAACTGCGCCTCCATCGACTGGAGCAGCCTGTATTGGGCGCGGGCGCGGACGAGGTTGTGCTCCGGATATTTCGTCTTGTAGTAGGTGTCGCCGTCGAGGTAGTCCATCAGGAAACGGAGAACCTGCTCGAAGGTGATGAAGCGGCCGGAGAAGGCGAGGTTGTCAAGTTCCGCCGGGCAGAGGGCGGAGCCCATCTCCGAAAGATAGCCACGGATGTAAGCCGTGAACATCTCGATGGACATCGAAACGGTCGAAAGATCCTGCGCGTCTTCCGCACCTGTGTTGGTGTAGCAGCGCAGCGCGTCGCCCACGTCGTTGAGAACCGTGGCGGACATCACCGTGTCGAGGTCGATGGCGCAGAGAACCTCGCGGGTCTTGGCATCGAAGAGTATATTACTGATTTTCGTGTCGTTATGCGTCACGCGGCATGGGATTGTCCCGTTTTCAACAAGTTCGGCGAAGTCGAGCATCTCCTTGCGGCGGGACTCGATCCACTCTATCTCCTCCCTGCACTGCGCGGCTCTTCCCGCTGCATCCCGGATCACTGACTCATCCCACTGACGGAAACGCCAGCGCATGTTGTGGAATCCCTTGATGACCTCGACGAGCGGTTCACGGAAGTCTGCGAGCAGAGCTTGAAAGCGCCCTATCCCCTTGCCGCCCTGATAGGCGAGTTCGGGAGTGTCCGCCTGAGTGTAGGAGAGTGTGTCGCCGATGAACACGCACACGGCCCAGAATTCCCCGTCCCCGTCCTCATAGTATAGTTTCCCGTCTTTCGCCGGCACGACGGTGAGCGTCTCGCGCATCGGGTCGGAGACTTTCTTCTTGATGTGCTCCGTGACTTTCCGGATGTTCTCCATCATCCCCGGAACATCCGGAAACACGGATTTGTTTTTCCGCTGAAGGATGTAGTCAGGATCGTCTCCGGAAGTCCGAACGATGAGCGTGTCATTGATGAATCCCTCTCCGAGAGGCTTGATTTCACGAATCTGCCCCTTCAAGTCAAATTTCGACGCGATTTCGAGATATTTTTCCGCCATAATATGTGATTTTTTTTCATTCAGTTTTCTCCGAAATATTAGTAATCCTTAAAAAAGCAGTCCCGCCTGAAAGACGGAACTGCAAATTTAAGCAAAAAATCCTTAGAAACTGAACGACACCTTGCCCACAAAGTTCGCCGGAGCCTGCGGAAAGATGCCGATGCCGCCCAGCTGCGTACCGTCCGCCTTTATCCTCTTGTACCAGACAGTTCCGTCGACATAGTAG
>CAVEDD010000111.1:0-7348 GCA_963614515.1 Treponemataceae bacterium
GCCTCAGCAACTCGCTCCATCTCAGCCTTTGTGTAATCCAGAATGGCTTCTCCACCCATTCCTCACCGACACGGCCGCCCAGATTCTTTTCAGTTTCTCAGCAGCAGGACGGCCGCCCAGACCTCGCAGCCTTCTCCGCGCCCGACGAATCCGAGTCGTTCAGTCGTGGTGGCCTTGACGGAGATGCGGTCGGGGGTGCAGCCGAGCACGTCCGCGAGCGTCTCGCGCATTTTCGGGATATAGCCGGCGAGCTTCGGAGACTGGAGGGCGATGGTGATGTCCGCGTTCCCGAGCCTGTAGCCCCGTTCTTTCACGAGAGCGTCCACCCGTCCGAGAAGAATCTTGCTGTCGACGCCTCGGAACTCCTCCGAACTGTCCGGGAAATGTTTCCCTATGTCTCCGAGGGCGAGCGCCCCGAGCATTGCGTCGCACAGCGCGTGAATCGCCACATCCCCGTCGGAATGTGCCACAAAGCCCGCAGGACCGTCGATTCTCACGCCGCCGAGCCACATCGGCAGCCCCTCCGCAATCGCGTGCACGTCATATCCCTGACCTATGCGTATGTCTTCCATATTCATATCCCCATATGTATTCCCGACATCCGGCGGACCGCATCGGCATATTCTTTTGTCGCGACGCCCCGTCCGCCGGATGCAAAAATAATGAAAAATGCTTAAATTTGCAGAATATGTTTTCGTGCTCGGAGGGAATGTCGCCGATTTGAGACAATCCGGAGGGGTATGAACCAATAAATGACGGGATTATGGGATTATTCAATTTCGGATTCTTCGGGACTCAGGAACACAGGGTCTTCAATTACAGGCCGCGTTACTACGACGAGGAGAAAGAGGCGCTGAAGGAAAAATTCGGGGCTGTTGACGGGACGAAGGATAAGAACTATGCCCCCGGTTCCTACATAAGGGGGAGTCTGCGGAACGGGAAATATTCCAGAACCCGCGGGGCGAACAAGGTGCAGCGCGTCATCGGGGCGGTGACGCTGATTCTGGCATTTGTCGTCATCTATCTGATTGCCAAGTATTACCAGCTGCTTCTCGCATAGGATGGACATCAGGGTACTGCCGAGCAACATAGCGAATATGATTGCCGCGGGAGAGGTCGTACAGCGGCCTGCCTCCGTGGTCAAGGAACTGATGGAGAACGCCGTCGACGCCGGGGCGACGCAGGTCAGCGTAATCATCAAGGACGCGGGGAGGACGCAGATTCAGGTCATCGACAACGGCTGCGGAATGTCTCCCGACCAGGCCGTGCTGGCGTTCGAGCGTCACGCCACCTCGAAGATTTCTTCCGCCGAGGATCTGATGAACATCCGCAGCTTCGGCTTCAGGGGGGAGGCTCTCGCCTCAATCGCGGCCGTGGCGGAAGTCACGCTCAAGACGCGCAGGGCGGAGGACGAGGTCGGCTGCCAGGTGGACTTCGCCGATTCGCAGCTGCTTTCAGTCATCGAGACCGCGATTCCTGTCGGCTCGAACTTCTCCGTGCGCAACCTCTTTTACAACGTGCCCGCACGCCGCAAGTTCCTCAAGTCCGACAGCGTGGAACTCAAACACATAGTGACGGAATTCCAGCACGTCGCCTACACGCGGCCGGACATCAGCTTCACTCTGATTCACAACAACCGCGAGGTCTATGTCCTCAAACCTGCCAAGTCGCTGAAGTTCCGGGTTCAGGACATTGCCGGAGCGGGAGTGGCCTCGGAAATCACGGACATCTGCGCGGAGACTTCGATAATGCGGGTTTCGGGCTTCATCGGGAGGCCGGACAAGGCGCGCAAGGGACTCGGGAACCAGCTCTTTTTCGTGAACGGCAGATATTTCCGCAGCCCCTATCTCCACAAGGCGGTGATGAAGGGCTATGAGGGTATGATTGCGGAAGGGACGACTCCGACCTATTTCATATATCTTGAAGTCGATCCGCACAATGTCGACGTGAATGTCCATCCGCAGAAGGCGGAAATCAAGTTCGAGGACGATTCTCTCGTGTTCCAGACGCTCTATGCCTGCGTGAGGGAGACTCTCGGGAAGAATTCCTTCGGCACGGCGTCCATAGACTTCGACCTGGCGTCAGTGCCGGAACTTCCTGCTGTGGGCGGCAACGCCGATGAGTACCGGCCGGTTTCCGAGCCCCGGATGCCGGAGAGCGACTACAATCCTTTCGACAATGACGGCTTCCGGAACCAGCCGGACCCGTTCGGAGACAGCCGGACGCAGGCGGGTTCTGAAGCATACCGGGATCAACCCGATTCGTTCGGAGGGACCGGATTCGCGGATTTCAAAACATCCGCCTATGTCGACCGGCACGACGACTACGGCAGGCTTTTCGAGGACAAGTTCAGTGTGACCCGAGGCTTCATAACAGTTCAGGACAAGTATGTCGTGACAAACTCCAAATCCGGTCTGCTCGTGGTGAACGCCCGCCGTGCGATGGAGAGGATTCTCTACGACCGCTTCATCAGCGCCCGCCGGGAAGAGGATTCCGAAAATTTCTCCCAGACTCTGCTCTTTCCGGTTTCCGTGAGAGTGGGGGTGGAGAACGTTCCGGTCGTGGAGGCGAACGCGGAACTTCTCAAGGGTTTCGGCTTTGACATCGCCCCGTTCGGGACTGATTCCGTTGTGGTGAACGCCGTTCCTGCGGGGTATTCTTCGGACGAGGGGCGCGTGGAAGCTATGGTAGGGGATTTGCTCCTGCTCCTTCAGGACAATCGTTCCGCGATTTCCGAACTCCTGCGTCCGGATATGGCGGGGAAACTCGCGGTGCTCGGAGCATCGGGCTATGACGGGGTGAGGAACACGGCCGAGGCGCAGCGGCTGATTGACGCGCTGATGGCCAGCAGCAATCCGGAATTTACGGCGGCCGGCAGGAAGACAATGGCGGTGATTCCGGCGGACGAGCTTGACAGAAAATTTTAATCGTACGGGCCGGGATTCCGGGCTGAATGCCAGAAGAATCACCGGCACAACAAAAGACAACAGAATGCAAGTCAGATTCAACGACAGCGGACGCGGATTCCTAAGCGCAATCCCTCCTGTGACGAGAAACATAATCATAATAAACTTCCTCATCTGGATAATCGCGGAACTCCGTCCGGACTTTATGTACGAGACATTCGCCCTCTTCTATCCGAAGTCACAGTATTTCCACTGGTGGCAGTTCGTCACGCATATGTTCATGCACGGGGGCTTCTGGCACATATTCTTCAATATGTTCACCCTCTATATGTTCGGCAGCGTGCTCGAAAAGGTCTGGGGTCCGAAGAAGTATCTGCTCTTCTATTTCGTGACTGGTCTCGGTGCGGCCGCCCTGCACACCGGCGTTGAATGGCTCCAGTGTCTGCATTGGGAGCACATCGTGAACACCGGGGCGGCAGCCGACGCGATTGCTGCCAACCGTTCCATCCAGACTCTCTGCATGACCCCGACCGTAGGCGCGTCCGGCGCAATCTATGGCCTGCTTCTGGGTTATGCGATGCTCTTCCCTGATTCGCGGATGACTCTGCTCTTCCCGCCGATAACCCTGAAGGCCAAGTGGTTCGTCCTCATTTTCGCCGCCATCGAACTTTTCACCGGAGTCACCGGAATAGGCGGCGGCATAGCCCATTTCGCCCACCTCGGAGGCATGCTCTTCGGCCTGATTCTCATCCTGTACTGGAAGCGCGGCAACAAGATGTATGACTACTACAACGGGTGATTTTCCCGTTCTTCCAGGCATTCGGCGGCGGACTCCTCCTACCCGGAATCTGTCACGGACAAAGAATCAAATGGTTTCCAAGACGGGAAATAGGCTACAATGGGAAAACGTAAAAAGAAAAAGAGACAGCGGAATCTGTTCGCCGGCATTTCGGCCGGTGCTCTGATGCTTGCGGCGGCGGGTCTGCTCCTGCTGTCGTATGTTTCCGTTGTCGTGAATCCGGCGAAGGTCTGGTTCTTCTCAATTTTCGGACTGCTGTTCTTTCCGCTGTTCGTCCTCAACCTCGTCCTGCTGCTCTGGGCGGCTGTGCGGCGCTCGCGGCTGTTCCTGATTCCGCTGCTTGCGTTGCTTCCTTCCCTGTTCTTCGTCGGGCGCTATGTCCGTTTCGGAAACTCGGACTCTGCGGAGAGGAATGAAACCGCTGCCGCGACCGGAAATGAAACAGTGACGGCAGTTCCGGAGAGTCCCTCTGTCAGACTTGTTACCTACAATGTCGGCCGTTTCTCCCATCGCCGGGACGTGATGTCGTCCCGCACCTGCACGGATTCGGTCTTCGCCTATCTTCGACGTCAGGATGCGGACATCATCTGTCTCCAGGAATATATGACCGAGGACTTGCCCGGGCTGAATGGATATGTCCGTTCGCATCTTCCCGGCTACAATGTCGAATATTACCTTTTCAAGGGACAGAGGCGCTGTTGCGGAAATGTCACCCTGAGCCGTCTCCCGGTTTGCGGAAAGGGCAGGATTCTGTTTGAGGGCAGCAGGAATCTGGCGATATACACGGATTACTCCACCTCCGCCGGTAAATTCAGAGTATATAACTGTCATTTCGAGAGTTACGCGATATCGATGACGAATATCTGGAAATCTCTCACCGGGGACAGGGAGACTTTGCAGAAGACAGAGAGGAAATACCGCAAATCCATCGTACGCCGTCCCAGACAGGTCGGAGACGTGCTCGCGCATATCGAGGAAAGCCCTATGGAGGCCGTTGTGTGCGGGGATTTCAACGACAATCCGATGTCATATACCTACTACAGCATGAACCGCAGCCGGAAGGACACTTTCGTCGAGGCGGGGAGGGGTTTCGGCGCGAGCTATTCCGCGTTCTGGCCCATGATCCGCATTGATTATGCCTTCATTCCGGAGACCTGGCGTTCAGTCTCCCACAGGACAGACCGGGTTAAGTTTTCTGACCATTATCCGGTGGTGACGGAGTTCGTGTCATATTGAATATGAAATGATTGTGATATAATAAGATGATTGAAATATGAATGACTATAAAGACGAATTGAGGAGGACGCTCGATGTCCTTCGCAAGGGAGGAATCATCCTCTATCCGACAGACACTGTATGGGGGCTCGGCTGTGATGCGACCGACCCGGAGGCGGTGGCGAGAATCTATGCTCTGAAGCGGCGTGCCGACAGCAAGTCGCTGGTGCTGCTCGCTTCGGACATCGACATGATCTGCCGCTATGTCAGGGAGATTCCGGAGATGGCAGTACAGTTGATTGAGGTGAACGACAGGCCGATGACCATCATCTATCCGGGAGCGCTTCACGGAGAAGCCGGGCAGAAGGCTGACCGCCACATCCTTGCGCATAATGTCGTGGCTGAGGACGGGACGGTGGGAATCCGGATTCCGATGATGGATTTCTGCCGTGAGCTTGTCTCGGGTCTCGGCCGCCCCATAGTCTCCACTTCCGCGAACATTTCCGGTGAGCCGGCTCCGAAGAATTTTGCGGAAATCACGACACCGGTGCTTGAGGGGGTTGACTATGTGGTTGACTGCTCTCTCGAAAGAGGCGCGACCGGGCAGGCTTCGTCAATCATCAAGGTCGGTCTTGACGCTTCGATTGAGATAATCAGGAAATGAGGCCGCTGAAAAGCTGAATTTCCGGTGAGCGGGCTGTCGGAACAATCATACTTGCAAAATTTGAGCAGATAACCGTGGAACTGTTTTATTCTGAGAATATTGACGGGCGGATTGTCCGCCTTGACGAGGAGGAGTCCGGGCATTGCGTGCGGGTTCTGAGGCATCGGGTCGGCGATGAAATCAGTGTTATCGACGGGCGGGGGAGACTGATGCGCTGCCGGATTGCCGGTGACAGACCCAAAGCGGTTGAGGCGGAGGTGATTTCCTTCGTCGATGCTTGGAACGCCCATCCCTATCGTCTGACCGCGGCGGTGTGCCCCACGAAGAACATCGACCGCTACGAATGGTTCGTGGAAAAGGCTGTCGAAATCGGGGTCGATGTGATTGCGCCCGTCATCGGAGAGCATTCCGAGCGCCGTGTGGTCAAGACGCAGCGGCTTGAGAAGATAGTTCTGTCTGCGGCCAAGCAGTCCCTGAAGGGCGCGATTCCCGAAATCGCCGGCCCTGTGAGCGTCAGTGACTTTGTTCTCGGATGCACTGATAAATCCCGCGCAGACGAATCCGCTTCCGGGAACCGCCTTTCCGACAGCTCGCCGTCGCCGCTGAAACTGATTGCCTGCTGTTTCGAAGATGCCGCTCATCCGCGCAAATCAGTGAAGGAGGCTCTCGAAGAATGGCTTGCAGCGAATTGGCCGAAGTCCGGAGCAGGCAAGCCTGCGGCATACGATGAAAACACGGTGCACGAAGACCCGGCGGCAGACACAAATATTCCCGAAACAGTCAATATTCCCGAAATCGTAATGCTCATCGGCCCGGAAGGCGATTTTTCGTCAGAGGAACTGTATCTCGCGATGGCGCACGGCTTCATCCCCGTGCATCTCGGACCTTCCCGTCTCCGCACCGAAACCGCCGCCCTGCTCTGTGTGGAGGCGGTCTATTCGGCCCTGACGCTTTGAATCCCCGTCCCCGAAATTGAATCCTCAATTTTTTGACGTTTGTTATGTTTATAGGACTTATTTCAGATACGCACGGGGTGTTCAGTCCCGAGTTCCGCGAGTTCCTTGCGCCGGTGGATGAAATCTGGCACGCCGGGGACTTCGGGGGAGGGTTTGAGACGGCGGCTGAAATCGCCGCATTCAAGCCGCTTGTCGGGGTCTGCGGGAACTGCGACAACTACGACCTCCGCTACGACTACCCTCTGCACCGCGTTTGGGGGTGCGAGGGTATGAAGGTGCTGATGACCCACATCGGAGGCTATCCCGGGAAGTACGACCGCAACGCCTACGCGCTTCTGATGCGCTGTCAGCCGGACATCTTCGTCTGCGGACATTCGCACATACTCAAAGTGGTCTATGACAAGAACTTCAATATGATGGTGCTTAATCCCGGAGCGGCGGGGCTTCAGGGCATCCACATCGTCCGAACCGCCCTGCGTTTCCATATCGACGGGGGGAAGATCCACGATATGGAGGTTTTCAGACTTGACAGGGGAAAAGTCTGAAAATCAAAAAAATATTTGATGATTCATAAATTATCCGTACTTTTGCGGATTGTAGAAAAGGGTGACAGCAAATGGTGTTTTTCCCCTCTTTTCTATCGGGTATTGTTTAACTAAATTTTTAAGGTCATGAAAAAGGTGTTCATGTCTCTGGTTTTTGCAGCCGTTGCGCTCGCGTCTGTTTCTTGCGCTTGCAACAACAATTGCTGCAAGAAGGCCGAGGCTGCTGAAGAGCCGGAGTGCTGTGATTCGTGCAACACTTGCTG
>CAVEDD010000112.1:0-7307 GCA_963614515.1 Treponemataceae bacterium
ATATGCTGTCACGGCTCTCAACAATAAGGGTCTCGACCTTGTGAACTATGTGAAAGGGGACAGCAAGAGGCTTTTCGAGGGGCTTGAGGACATAATAGCCAAGAACGGCACGGCCACGAAACCGAGCATATATCTCTTCAATCTCAATGCCGCTGTGGATCTCTACCAGTCCGGCGTTCTCGACGAGGAGCAGGTGATCGCCGTCTATGAGAAGGCGATTGAAAACCTCGAGAACACTCAATGTAAAAATGAGAAGGAAAAGGAAGATGTGGCTAATGTGACAGAAGACATCGAAAACATCTTCATCCAGAGCAAGGTGGCTTCGTGCGACAAGCTCGTCGCCCTCTTCACTCCGCGCTTCGAGGCCAATCCGGATTCCCTCCAGCTCGTGAAGAACATCGTGAACATGCTGAGCAAGACTGAAGAAGGGGCTGAAACGGATCTCTTCCTCAACGCCGTGAATGCGATGTACCGTCTTGAACCGTCCTATCAGTCAGCATACTACCTCTACAGGCTCTACTCTTCGAGAGGCAATGCCGACGAGGCCGTCAAGTATATGGAGCAGGCTATCGAGTATCCGGAGTCTGACAACAGCACCGATGCCGCATACTACTATGAGCTTGCCGCATACTGCTACAAGACAGGACATTCCGCAAAGGCCTATTCTTCCGCAACCAAGGCGGTCGAACTCGACCAGTCGCTTGCCGGAAAGGCATATATGCTCATCGGAACAATCTGGGGTTCACAGGTATGCAAGGGAAATGAAATCGAAACACGCGCTCCGTATTGGGTTGCGGTCGATTATATGACAAGGGCGAAGAATGCCGACGCGAGCCTTGCGGAAGAGGCGAACAATATGATCGCCCAGTATGCGAAATACTTCCCGATGAAGGCCGAGGCGTTTATGTACGACCTTCTCGACGGTCAGTCATACACGGTCAACTGCGGCGGAATGAGGGCCGTCACCACGGTCAGGACGCAGAACTGACAGTACCGTGGGCAGATTGGGAAACATCATGATAAAGCTGGCAACCGCTTCGGCGGTTGCTTTCGTCATTTATTCCTGCAAGGGGAAAATCGACGAGGAGGATGCCAAGGACATCAGGCAGATGCCTGTCCAGACGGCTGACAGCATTGTTTCCGTGCAGACCCAGAACGGTCAGATTCAGATGAGGATGGAAGCTCCCCGGATGGAACGTTATGAGACCGACACTCTTTCCACACAGCTTTTTCCGGAGGGTTTCTCCGTTTACGGCTACATTGAAGGCGGGCTTCTCGAAACTTCGATAGTGGCTGACAACGCCCGTCATCTCAAGTATTCCGACGGAAGGGAGTCGTGGGAGGCTTTCGGAAACGTCGTCGTGAAAAACCTCATAAAGCGCGAGGTCATGGAAACGGACACGCTCTACTGGGATCAGAAGAACGAGAAGATATGGACGGACTGCTATGTGAAGATGTATTCTCCCGACGGGTTCATGCAGGGTTACGGCATGGAATCCGACCAGCGGGCGAGAAATTCCGTCATATTCCGTCCTTTCAACAGTTACGGCATAGTCTCTCAGGACAGCACGGCCGTGAATGTGGATTCAGTCAATTTCATAGGCCCGATTCAAAGAAAATAGCCGCAAAAATCCTTTTTCATTGAAATTATTGGCGGAAATTTACTAACTTCGCACCCCATTGTGTTTTATACGCTGATAAACTAAAAAAATCAAAATAATATGGCAGTACTCGAAACAATCCGCGTGAAGTTCGGAGTTCTGATAACGGTGCTCATCGCAATTGCGCTGCTTTCGTTCATCATCGACCCGACCACGCTTCAGAATGTCGCCTCTTCCATGTCGTCGAAGTACGATGTGGGTGAGATTGACGGCAAATCGGTTTCTTACGTCGATTTCCAGAAAGATGTCGAAAAGACGAAGAGCGTGCTTGAACTTCTCGGCTTCCAGGCCAATTCGGAGCAGGCTCAGTCCTATGTCCGTGACGAGGCGTGGAAGGAACTCTTCGACAACTATTATTTCATCCCGAACGCCGAGAATGCAGGTCTGTATGTCGGTAATCAGGAGGCTCTCGACCTCATCTCCGGAGACAACATCTCTCCGGTAATCGCACAGGTGTTCTCCGATGACAAGGGATTCAACAAGGAGGCGTTCCTCAATTTCGTGAACTATTGCCGCGAGGACCAGACAGGAAGGTATCAGGAGCTTCTCAACTACCTCTGCAACACGGCCATCTCACAGCAGTACTACTCGAAGTATTTCACCCTTTTCTCCGAGAGCAACATCACGAATGAACTCGGAATCGAAAATGAGATTGCGGACAACAACAATTCCGTGAACGCGGAATTCGTAATGGTTCCTTTCGGATTCGCGCAGGACACCGCAGTGGTCGTGAACGATTCTGAAATAAAGGAATGGTACAAGGCGCACAAGAAGATGGACGCATACAAGTCTCTCTTCACCCAGAAGGCCAGCCGCGACATCGAGTATGTCGTCTATGACATACTTCCTTCGGCTGAGGACATCGCTTCTGCAAACGAGGACATCGCTTCTCTCGTCAATGATTTCGCCGCGACTCCGAAAGACAAGGTAAAGTCTTTCCTTCTTTCCAACTATTGCCAGTTCAACGAGAAATATTACAAGGAAGGCGAACTAAAGAGCATTGCGCCTGAAGTTGACGAGTTTGTGTTCGGAGACAGCGGAAAGGAGATTTCCCCGGTTCTTTCACACGGAAACACTTTCTATGTCGTCCGCATCCTCGACTCCAAGAAAGAGGACGGAGTCGTGAAGAAGCAGGTTGCAGTCCTTGAAAAAGAGGCTGTCGCAAGCAAGGGCACTGTCAACGGAATCTACGCAAAGGCCAAGGCTTTCGCATCTCAGGCAAACGGCGGATACAAGGATTTCCGCGCCGCAGTCGATTCTCAGGCTGTGTATGCGCATTCAGCGAACCTCGTCGAGGGGGCGAGCCGCATAGGTTCGATTGACAATGCGAAGGAAATC
Organism: Treponemataceae bacterium; assembly: GCA_963614515.1. Lineage (GTDB taxonomy): Bacteria > Bacteroidota > Bacteroidia > Bacteroidales > UBA932 > Cryptobacteroides. Next base: position 3,000 of record CAVEDD010000112.1, read on the forward strand.
ACCCGTTGGGCGTTCGAGGCCAAGAAAGGCAAGGTTTCCGACATCTTCGATGTCAATAAGGACTATTTCGTAGTGGCGGTTCTCACCGACATCAACAAGGAGGGCTACAAGGATTTCAAGGAAGTTTCCCCGGTAATCAAGGACATTCTCTACAGGGAGAAGCTTGCGGAGCACAAGGCTGCCGAAGTTGCGGCGAAGATTGCCGGTCTTGACAATATGGCCGCAATCGCCGAGGCTCTCGGGACTACGGTGAGCACGAAAGAGGGAATCACCTTCTCTTCGCTCACTTCACAGGGGCTTGACCCGGCGTTCATCGGTGCGGTGACTTCAGCGGAGCAAGGCAAGATATCGGCTCCTGTCAAGGGCAGCTACGGAATCTATGTGTTCAATGTCACGGCGAAGGAGACAGGCGCATTCTACACTGAGGACGACGCCAAGACAAAGACGGCTCAGATGAACCAGTATATGGCTCAGATGCTGCTCGGCGTGATGAATGCGAATGTTGTGACGGATAATCGCGCAAGATTCTATTAGTCTGCCGCGTTCAGCGCTCATCAGCACTTAAAAGAAAGGGGGTGACTTTTTGGTCGCCCCCTTTAATTTTTAAGGATTACTTACACATTGAAGAGGAAGTGCATGATGTCGCCGTCCTGTACGACATAGTCCTTGCCCTCGACTCCGAGTTTGCCGGCTGCGCGGCAGGCGGCTTCTGACTTGAGCGTGATGAAATCTTCGTATTTTATGACCTCGGCCCGGATGAATCCCTTCTCGAAGTCGGTGTGGATGACTCCGGCGGCTTTCGGCGCCTTGTCACCCTTGTGGATGGTCCAGGCGCGTACTTCGTCGGCTCCGGCGGTGAAGAATGTCTGGAGGTTGAGCAGCGAATAGGCCGACTGGATGAGCCGCACCACTCCGGACTCCTCAAGACCGAGTTCCTCAAGGAACATCTTCCTTTCCTCATAGGTTTCAAGTTCCGCGATGTCGGATTCGATTTTCGCTGAAATCACGAGTATCTCGGCATCCTCATCCTTCACAGCCTCGCGCACGGCATCGACATACTTGTTGCCGTTTTTAGCCGAAGCCTCATCGACATTGCAGACATAGAGTATAGGCTTGTCAGTGAGCAGGAAAAGCTCTTTCGCGAGCGCCGCGTCCTCCGGATTGTCGAGTTTAACGCTGCGGCAGCTTTTTCCGCTTTCAAGCGCCTCCTTGTAGCGCAGGAGAATCTCCATTATCTTCCCGGCAGTCTTGTCTCCGCCGGCCTTGGCCTGTTTTGACACTTTCGCAAGCCTGCTTTCGACTGTTTCGAGATCCTTTATCTGAAGTTCAAGGTCAATGACTTCCTTGTCCCTCACCGGATCCACCGAGCCTTCTACGTGCACGATATTGGGGTCATCGAAGCATCTCAGAACGTGGAGAATCGCGTCCGTTTCGCGGATGTTAGCGAGAAACTGGTTTCCGAGCCCCTCGCCTTTGCTGGCGCCTTTCACAAGTCCGGCGATGTCCACGATTTCCACCGTCGCCGGCACGAGACTCTTCGGCTGGCACAGCCCGTTCAGGACATCAAGCCTTCTGTCGGGCACCGTCGTCGAGCCTATGTTCGGTTCTATGGTGCAGAAAGGGAAGTTTGCGCTCTGCGCTTTTCCCGAACTCACGCAATTGAAAAGCGTGGATTTTCCGACATTCGGAAGACCCACTATACCGCATTTGAGTGACATTTTTCTTTTTTTTTAGATTCGGACTGCAAAAGTAGCAAATGTTTTTCTTTTTCTTTCATCGGATTTCCCCGATTCTCCGGACATTTGGCTGAGAAAAATGTAGGGATATATGTCTTTGCGGAAACATACTTCCGGATTCATTTCCGTGTGCCTCGCCCTGTCCGTCCTTTTGTCTGTTTCTGAAGGACGGGGCGCGGCACAGGGGAATGTAGTATTCTGGAATCTGGAAAATTTCTTCGATTATTTCGATGACGGCGGATCTCCCTCCGATTCGGACTTCTCGTCGCGGGGAAGCCGGCGGTGGACGAAGGCGCGTTTCACGAAGAAATGCAATATGGTCGGGAAAGCGCTGCTCTGGATGGGGGAGAACTGCTGCGCAGGCGGGGAGACTCCGGAGATTGTCGGCGTGGCCGAGGTCGAGAATTCCTTTGTGCTGAACCGGCTCGTGAATTCCCCCGTGCTGAGGAAGCTGGATTACGGCTATGTGCATTATGATTCTCCGGACCGCCGTGGAATCGACGTCGCTCTGCTCTACCGCAGGGACAAAGTGCGGATTCTATCGTCGCGACCCGTGCATATCTTTACGGACGGCGGGGAGGTGATGCCCACAAGGGACATACTGTATGTTTATGCGGAGCTTGTTCCCGACACGGAAGTTTCCGCCGTTCACGGAGAGGCTCGCCGGAACCCGGATGGAACGGCTGACGGAGGAAACGGAGACCATACCCGTCTTCATCTGCTTGTGAATCACCACCCGTCGAAATTCTCCGGAGCGAAGGCCTCGATGCGGGGCAGAGAACTCGCGATGGCTGCGCTGAGGGATGTCTGCGACTCCATAGCACGGGTTTCTGACGCTCCGATTGTGGCTATGGGGGACTTCAACGACACTCCGGACGGACCGCAGTTCTCCCTGCTTGAAGGGAGGCTGGAGAACCTCGCCGTTCCGCTTGCCGAAAAGGGGGAGGGCAGCATCCGCTACGACGGCCGGTGGGAACTCATCGACCATTTTCTCGTGGGGAACATAACCGCCTCCGGAGGCAATCCCGAGGCATCATATGGAGGCTTGCCGGAAGAGCGCCCCGAGTGCGGAAGCGGATTCCGGGGTGAATCCGTTCTGAAGATGAGCGTCGTGCAGATTCCTTTCCTTATGACGGAGGACAGGGCGCACACCGGCTTCAAACCTCTGCGCAGCTACTCCGGCCCGCGCTGTCTCGGCGGGGTGAGCGACCACTGCCCGATACTTCTTCGACTGTGAAATCCACGGTTTTGCGCTGTGAAATCCCCGGTTTTGCAGAGTACGCCATCGATTTTGTCCGGCCGCATATCCATTTGAACCAAAAAATTCATAACTTTGGATTTATTTGGCGGAAACCTCGTAGGGAAACCGCCGGCTTGACATACTGATCAAAAATTATGAACTAAAATTGATAAACAATGGACAAAAAAGCAATTGCCAGGAAATTCGAGACCCTGTTCGGCGGCGAAGGTGACTTCTACGCATCTGCGGGGCGTATCAATCTCATCGGAGAGCACACCGACTACAACGGAGGATTCGTGTTCCCGGGCGCAATCGACAAGGGCATAACCGCTGAAATCAGGCTCAACGGAACAAACAAGGTAAAAGCTTTCGCACTCGACCTCGACGAGTACTGCGAGTTCGGACTCAACGAGGAGGACATCCCGGCACAGAGCTGGGCAAGGTACATCTTCGGAGTGTGCCGCGAGACAATCAAGAGAGGCGGCAAGGTCGAGGGATTCGACACCGTCTTCTCCGGAGACGTTCCTCTCGGAGCGGGAATGTCATCTTCCGCAGCGCTTGAGAGCACTTTCGCTTTCGCGCTCAACGAGATTTTCCGGAACGGAATCGACAAGTTCGAACTTGCGCGCATCGGTCAGAGCACCGAGCACAACTACTGCGGCGTGAACTGCGGAATTATGGACCAGTTCGCTTCCGTATTCGGAAAGGCGGGCAATCTGATGCGTCTGGACTGCCGTTCGATGGAGTTCGAGTACTTCCCGTTCGACCCGGAGAAGCACGGCTACAAGCTGGTTCTTCTCAACTCCTGCGTGAAGCACGAGCTTGTGGGTTCGCCTTACAACGACCGCCGCGCATCCTGCGAAAGGGTGGCGAAGGTTCTCGGTCAGGAGTTCCTGCGCGGAGCAACGATGGAGCAGCTTGACGCAGTCAAGGACAAGATTTCAGAGGAGGACTACAAGCGCGCCCGCTATGTGATAGGGGAGGAGAAGCGCGTGCTCGATGTCTGCGACGCCCTCAACAAAGGCGACTACGAGACTGTCGGAGAGCGGATGTATGAGACCCACTGGGGAATGTCCAAGGACTATGAGGTTTCCTGCGAGGAGCTTGATTTCCTCGCGACTGTCGCAAAGGAATGCGGCGTGACAGGTTCAAGAATCATGGGCGGCGGCTTCGGCGGCTGCACAATCAACCTCGTGAAGACCGGGCTCTACGACGCGTTCATAGCCAGGGCGAAGGCGGCTTTCAACGAGAAATACGGTCACGAGCCGATAGTAATCGATGTCGTAATCTCAGACGGTTCACGCAGAATCTCTGAATAGAGGAGCGTGAGAT
>CAVEDD010000113.1:0-5864 GCA_963614515.1 Treponemataceae bacterium
CTACACCACGGACGGATATGTATGCTACAAGGTGTTCGACGTGACAGACGGGGAGGCCGTCAACCTCATCCCAAAATTATAGCTTATACCAAGAATAATCAGTATCTTCGCACTATGGAAGATAAGGTGACAAAAGTCGTGAGGATTCACGACGTGAATATTGACAAGGAATATGTTCAATGGCTCAACGATATAAAGGACAGATATCGTAAGGCTCAGATAAAGGCGGCGGTCAAAGTCAACGCCGAACAATTGCGCTTCAATTGGGATCTTGGCAGGGACCTCGTGGTCCGCAAGGCAGAGGAGAAATGGGGCAGCGGAGTGGTTGAACAACTCAGTTTGGATTTGCGAACGGCTTTCCCTGAGTCTAAAGGCTTCTCAACAAGAAACCTATGGCATATGAAGCAGTGGTATTCTTTCTATGCCGAACATCGCGAAAAACTGCCACAACTTGTGGCAGAAATACAACCGCTTGAATCCCAAATAAATACAAAACTGCCACAACCTGTGGCAGAAAACACGGAGGGCTTTGACGCAAAGCGGGATGAAACTGATTTTCCAGGCTTGTTCGCATCGGTTCCTTGGGGACATCACCTTGAGATTATCTCCAAAAGCGATACGATAGAGGAAGCGCTTTTCTATATCATTCGTACAGTCACCCAAGGATGGAGCCGTAACAGTCTCATGAACTGCATCAAAGCAGATTTATATCACTCCGAGGGAAAGGCTGTCACGAATTTCTCCGACAGGCTGCCCGCTCCACAAAGTCAATTGGCCCAGGCGATAACAAAAGATACATATGATTTCGGTTTCCTGTCTCTGGACGATGGATATGAGGAGGAGGCTTTGGAAACCGAACTGGAAAAGCATCTTACCAACTTCTTGCTTGAACTTGGCACCGGCTTCGCTTATCTTGGCCGTCAGAGACAAATCATAGTCTCCGGAAAGACACGGAAAATGGATATGCTCTTCTATCATATCCGCCTTCGATGCTACATAGTTATAGAGTTGAAAGCCAAGCCATTCAAACCGGAATATGCAGGGAAACTCAACTTCTATGTTAATGCGGTAAACCATCTGATGAAAGCCCCGGATGACAATCCGACCATTGGACTCCTGATATGTAGCAGCAAAGAAAAAACCGATGTGCAATATGCATTTGAGTCAATCCAGAACCCTATGGGTGTTGCCTCGTATGATAATGTGAAAATCAAGCAAATACAAGACCAACTCCCATCCATCGAAGAGTTGACGAACCGCATCCGGCTGTTGGAAGAAGAATTGGCAAAGAAAGGCCAAGGATAATTCAACACCGGTGTTGAATTTGGAACATGAAATGGCTGATACATTTCAAAGTGATACGGGTGGTACATTCATTCCGCTGCTATCACATAATTGCCAATAGCGGAATAAATGTACCTCTTGTAGCGGATTGTAATGTACCGTCTGTCAAACGGCTGACGGGGAGATTTTTATTCTCGACTTACCGAAAATAATGCGTATCTTTGTGCGGCCGTAGGTCAAGCAGTCTGCAATCAGCCGCCTGCGGCCTACGGTCAGCAGTCAGAACTATGGCAGAGAGCAACTTTATAGACTATGTCAAGATTTTCTGCGCTTCCGGGAACGGGGGTGCGGGTTCAATGCACCTGAGGCGGGAGAAATATGTGCCCAAGGGCGGGCCTGACGGCGGGGACGGAGGACGCGGAGGGAATGTCATCCTGCGGGCGAATCCCCAGTTCTGGACTCTGATTCACCTGAAATACCAGAAGCACATCCGGGCTGAACACGGCGAGGCCGGAAGCGGGGCGCTGTGCAACGGGAAGGCCGGGAAGGATGTCTATCTGGACGTGCCGCTCGGGACTGTGGCGAAGGACGCGGAAACCGGAGAGGTGCTGCACGAGATGGTGGAGGCCGGAGAGGAATATGTGCTTGTCAGGGGCGGACGCGGAGGTCTGGGCAACGCCAACTTCAAGAGTCCCACCAACCAGACTCCGAGATATGCGCAGCCGGGGGAACTCGGCTCGGAAGGATGGTTCATCCTTGAACTCAAGCTGCTTGCGGACGTGGGACTCGTGGGCTTCCCGAATGCCGGGAAATCCACTCTGCTTTCAACCGTATCCGCCGCGAAGCCGAAAGTCGCCGACTATGCGTTCACGACCCTTGAGCCGAGCGTCGGAGTGGTCCGCTACTATGACGACCAGTCATTCGTGATGGCCGACATCCCGGGAATCATCGAGGGCGCGCACGACGGTAAAGGTCTGGGAATCAGATTCCTCAGACATATAGAGCGCAATTCCGTGCTGCTTTTCATGGTTTCCGCCGAAGAGGAGGACATCAGGAAGAGTTACGAGATACTCCTCGACGAGCTGAAGGAATACAATCCCGAACTGCTTGTGAAGAGCCGCGTGCTTGCAGTCACCAAGGCGGACATGCTGGACGAACATCTTGAGGCGGAGATTGAGCCGACGCTGCCGGAAGGCGTACCGCACGTTTTCATCTCATCTTTCAGCGGCGAAGGAATACAACGGCTGAAAGACCTCCTGTGGGAAAGTCTGCATCAACAACAATAAGGAATACAACGGCTGAAAGACCTCCTGTGGGAAAGTCTGCACCAATAACAATTACGGGAATATGATTATGATGACGCATTTGCTTACGACGATGCTTGAACGGCTCGAGATGCTGGACAAGGAAGCCACGCTTGCGCTCAACACCAGCGGAGGATGGTTCACCGACGCCGTAATGCCGGTGTTTTCGCAGGTGAAGGTCTGGATTCCGCTCTATCTCATCGTGTTGGGGATTGTGATTTACCGCATGGGCTGGAAAGCCGGACTCGTCGTGACGCTCGCGCTGCTGCTGAATGTGGTCTTCGCCGACCAGCTTGCCAATCTCGCGAAGAACGCGGCTGCGAGACTGCGTCCCTGCGTGGATCCGTGGATGACGGCGCACGGGGTAAGGGTGCTTGAAGGCGGAGGAGGATGCGGATTCTACTCCGGACACGCCGCAAATGTGTTCTCGTTCGCCATATGCTCGACACTCTGCCTGTCCTTCATCCGCAGCCGCAAGGGGGCGATGGGAAGGGAGAACAGAACCCGCAGGCAGATTTTTCTCGGGATATACGGATTCGTGATATTCCTGTGGGCCGTCACGGTCAGCATCAGCCGGGTCTATTGCGGTAAACATTTCATCGGGGACATCACCGTGGGGGCGCTCTCCGGACTCGTGACCGGCAGCCTGCTGGCTGTCGCAGCAATCGTCGCGGTACGCCATATCAGGGTGCTGCGGGAGTCAATCCGGGTCAACGCATAATTCCGGACATACAGCGCCGCATCAAGCATACAGCGCCGCATCAAGACGGTGCACAGGATTATATGTGGTGCAACGATTACAGCACAGGAATCACGCGTTCCATGCGCGTTCCCCGCGAACCCTTTACGAGAACAGCAGCAGAAGTGAATTCCGGCTTATGCGAACCAATGTAGGCCGCGAGTTCATCCGAAGTCCCGAAACAGCGCTCTGCACCGGCCTTGCGGAACTCTTCTCCCACGAAATACCCCTCGAAACCATACCCGGCAACGGCATCCAGCACATTCCGGTGCTCCCGTCGCGACTCCGCGCCGAGTTCGAGCATATCGCCGAGCAGCACAATCTTTTTCTGCGCGTCAAAATCAGCGAAATTGTCAAGCGCGGCCTTCATACTCGACGGATTGGCGTTGTAGGCATCCACAATCAGCACATTGCGCCCCGTGCGCTGCATCTGAGAGCGGTTGTTAGACGGGAGATATGCCTCGACAGCGGCGACCGCCCGAGCCTGCGGCACTCCGAAAAAGCGTCCGATGCAGAGCGCGGCAAGCACATTGTCCGCGTTGTAGGCTCCGACAAGATGAGTCGAAACCGTCGTTCCGTCGGGAAGTTTCAGACTGAGGAAAGGATGTCCGGCATCAGGAGGCAGAATCTCCGCTCCGGAAAAATGCAGACCGTACGGGACTGCCGTCAACCCGGCTGAAACAGTCTTCATGCGGCGGCACGTACGAAAAGCGTCAAAATCAAAGCGACAATTCTCAGCAGCCTGCCTGAACCCCCTCGATCCGGCCATACCGGTCAGCAGCGGATTGTCCCGATTGAAGAAAACTGTTTTCGCTCCGCTTTCATTGGATGCGATGAAATCATACAACTCCCCTTTCGTCGCCTTGACTCCCTCAAACGAGCCGAATCCGAGTATATGCGCCTTACCGACATTGGTAATCAGCCCATAGTCTGGAGCTGCGATTTCCACCAGTTCGCGGATGTCCCCCGGATGGCTCGCGCCCATCTCGATGATTGCGATTTCCGTGTCGAACGGCATCCCGAGAATGGTGAGCGGCACGCCTATGTTGTTGTTCAGATTGCCGCAGGTCGCGAGCGTGCGGTATGTCGTCGAGAGCACGGCATTGATGAGTTCCTTAGTCGTGGTCTTGCCGTTCGTTCCGGTCAGCCCGAGCACGGGGATGTTGAAACTGTCGCGGTGCTTCCTGGCCAAAGCCCAAAGCGCGCGGAGCGTGTCAGGCACAGGAATCAGACGGTCATTCCCCCGGTTTTCCCGGGCCGCCGCAGAATCCTCGTCGATGACGGCATATGCCGCCCCGCTCTCAAGCGCAGCAAGAGCATACTCATTGCCGTCGAAGTTCTCCCCTTTCAGCGCAAAGAACAACTCTCCCCCGCCGATTTTCCGGCTGTCGGTGGCAACCCTGCCCCCGCAGTCCCGGAACAGCTCATATAACTCATTAATTTCCATTTGATTGCAAGATCTTGGTAAGCCGCCCAACGCGGCAGACCGCCTTTAAAAAAACTTGGATGCCGGAATTGAATAAAAGGATGGGATGCAGCCCGCCTTTTATTCAATTCCGGTCGAGCCTAAGCCGCCAGCTCCGCGCACAGTATCATCCAATTCCTCCACAACCTCCCAATCAAACCTCTCATACCGCGCCAGAACCATCTGAGCAATCCTCTCGCCGGGATTAATGACGAACTCCCTGTCCGACAGATTGACGAGTATGACCCCGACCTCCCCGCGATAGTCCGCGTCAATCGTCCCCGGAGTGTTCAGCACCGTGATCCCGTGCTTTGCGGCAAGCCCGCTGCGCGGACGCACCTGAGCCTCCGTCCCCTTTGGAAGGGCGATTCTGAGTCCGGTCGGGACAATCACCCTCTGAAGCGGGGCTATAGTCACCGGTTCATCTATGTCAGCCCTCAAATCGACTCCCGCAGAACCTTCTGTGGCATACGAGGGCACATCCCAGCGTGAGCTGTTGGTAATCTTGACTTTCATCTGCCGATAAATTTAAATTTCGCGGCGCAAATATAGCAAGAATTATCATCAAAACCGGAGGAAGTGCGTCCATCAGTTTTCCTGAGAAGACGCCGTCCCGTTAACGAATTCTTTTGCAATAATCTCAAAAAGGTGAAAATTTGCCCTTGTGATAATCTCAAAAAGGTGAAATATGCTAAGGCGTAAGATATATGGACAACTGCTGGATTGGAAGCGGGAGAAGAATGGTGCGACAGCTCTGCTTATAGAAGGGACTGTTCACATCAGAAATCTATAAGAAGCTGATGTTCGACAAACTTGAAATCAACGAAGGTATGCTTGTCGAGAACATTGTCGCACAAATGCTGAAAAGCAGCGGTCATAAACTGTACTTCTACAGTTGCAGCGATACGGATGCCAAGAGCAGAATGGAAATAGATTTCCTCATACAGAAAGAAACGGTGACAACGCGCCATAACATTTCTCCCATAGAGGTAAAAAGCGGGCAGCGCTACGCATTGGCTTCTTTAAGAAAGTGTTCAGATAAATTTGGAAGTTTTCTGTCAACTCCGTATGT
>CAVEDD010000113.1:6017-7247 GCA_963614515.1 Treponemataceae bacterium
CCGTATGTTCTTCATACCAAGGACCTGAAACAGGAAGACGGCGTAATTTATCTTCCGCTCTATATGACCCCTCTATTATAAGCATCTATAAGGAACTGCCACCCCCTTCGGCAATGATGAGATTCCACTCCTGCGTGCCGGAGGCTGCACTGTCAGAGACGCGAAATGAAAATTTGCATTGTCGGAAATAATTGTTACCTTTGTCGTACGATTTAGAATAATTCAAAATTACGCAATTCTTGAATTTTCCGAATCATATGTGAAACAACAGGTTAAACGGTTTAAAAAAGTAGAATTATGATTAAGAAATTCAGATGTATGGTGTGCGGCTATGTTCACGAAGGTACTGAACCGCCTGCGGAGTGCCCGCTTTGCCACGCGAAGGCTGACAAGTTCGTTGAACTTAAGGAAGAGGAAGGGGCTTTGAGCTGGGCTTGCGAGCACGAACTCGGAGTCGCCAAGGGTGTCGATCCGGAGATTCTTGAGGGACTCCGCGCCCATTTCGCCGGGGAATGCTCCGAGGTCGGGATGTATCTCGCGATGAGCCGTCAGGCCGACCGGGAAGGCTATCCGGAGATTGCCGATGCGTTCAAGAGGTACGCGTTCGAGGAGGCCGAGCACGCGGCTAAATTCGCGGAACTGCTCGGGGAGTGCGTCTGGGACACAAAGACAAATGTCCAGAAGAGGATGATGGCCGAGCAGGGTGCGTGCGAGGACAAGTTCCGCATCGCAAAGCTTGCCAAAGCCCAGAACCTTGACGCAATCCACGACACCGTCCACGAGATGGCACGAGATGAAGCCCGTCACGGAGCCGGATTCCAGGGCCTCTGGAAGAAGTATTTCCAGAAATGACTGCGAACCGTTTCTGAACGAATCCCAAACCGGGCGAATCCCGCCACGTTCTAAACAAATTCCACGGAACGGAGTTCAAGACCGAGTTCGCTGACCATCGCGCTGACGCATTCGTAGGAGTTGTCAGATGAAATGAAGGTATTCATAAGACTGATGATTGAATCTGTACGCATATCGCTTGAAATTTAATGTTGTTACATCGTTTCCACATTGACTTTCAGAGCCGCTCCGAAGAACTCCGCTTCTGAATTACGATGCAAAAATAGAATGAGCTTGTGCAAAACCACTGCACAAGCTCATTTTATTATCAAAAAAACGCAAAAAAATACAACACCCTGACTTGAACTGAAAAAAGTTGTCACTATACGAGGGCAAATG
>CAVEDD010000114.1:0-7171 GCA_963614515.1 Treponemataceae bacterium
ACTTCGGGACGGAGTAGAAGCCGTTGACCGAACCGGCATAGACATTCTCTGAATCTGCGGCGAGACAGAAGACCGGAGTCTCGAACTTGCGGACGAGCCGCCACCTGCCCTCGGAGATTCCGCATCGCCAGATTTCGCCGTCGTCGCAGAGCCACAGGCAGCCGCCGGAATGCCCTTGTGCGTATTCGCCGCCGGAAGCGCCGCCCCCATCGCCGGTTTCTGAATAAATGAGCGACTGGGCGGAGACCGCACTGCCGCTGACAGGGATGAGTTTCAGGATGCCCTCTCCGCTGTCTCCCGATGTCTTCCCGATGGCAGCGCCCTCGGTTTCCTCTTTGAGTGTATTCGGTTCTTCATCAAGAAGATAGACCCCCGCTTCCGTGCCGATCCAGAGACGCCGCCCGTCCGAGGCGAGAGAAAGCGTGCGCTTGCCCTCCGGCACGGCAAGGCGCGTCACGGCGAAACTGTCCTCGTCGATGACATCGACTCCCTTGTCGGTCACCGCCGCAACGCTGTTCCCGAAATGGCAGAGTTTCAGGACTATGTTCCCGGAAAGTCCGTTCTCCGTGCAGAGATGCCTGTCGCAGGGCACGTCGCCTCCGGAGGCGAGCCTGTCCTTCGCGGTGATGAACAGCCCTCCGTCGTAAGTCCCAGTCCAAAGCCTTCCCCGGCAATCCTCCGCAATGGCGTACATCCAGTCGGAAAGATACCTGCCGGACGGTTCAACTATGCGGCAGTGGACGACCCCCTTCCCTATGCGGTCAAGTCCTCCGTCGGAGGCCGCCCAGAGCGCGTCCCCGTCGAAATGGAGTGCACGGACCTTGTTGTGGGACAGCCGGCGGCCAGCCGGACCCCTGTCCGATTTGTATGCGGTGACACGCCCGCCGTCCGTGCAGTCCAGAAGGCCGTTCATCCCTGCGGCGAAGATGTGCCCGGAGTCCGTGCAGACGAGCGACGAGACATCAAGCCCGTCTCGCATCACGTCCGCCCCAATCCCGAAGAAGCCGTAGGTGTCGCCGAGCCGCACCAGCGCCGCTCCGTGGTCCGTCCCCACCCAGAAATTGCCGTCCCCGTCGAGCATCGTCGCCCAGACCACGTTGTCGGGGATGGAGGCGGAGTTGCCGACTTCGTGGCGCAGAATGTCCGTCTTTCCGGACGGCGAAAGCAGAAGCAGCCCGTTGTCCGTCCCTGCGGCGAGGCTGCCGTCGGGAAGATAGCGGAAATTCTTGACCGGAGCGCCGGACCAGATGCGTTTCAGAGAGCCGTCGGAGAGGCTGAAAAGGAACAGCCCGCGCTCCGAACCCACAAAAAGACTTAAGGACGACCCGGCCGCGAAATCCCCGGAGGCCGGAATCAGGGCGAGCACGAGATTGCCGGACGAACCGCCGTCGCCGCCGAGGCGAAGACACTGCGACTTTGTCCCGTCAAAACGCCAGATGCAGCCATAACTTCCGAAAAAGAGCGAATTTCCCGCTGCGCAGGAACTTGCGGCATGAATGCCGCCGAGGACGGATTCCGTCCTGCCGGAGAGAGAGTTGCGGAAGAAAATCCCGTCAGTCGTCCCTATCCAGACACCGCCGTGCGCCGCGTCCGTGAAGACGGTCTTTATATGGCGCGAGCCTACGACCGTGTCCCGCACGAAACCGCCGGCATTGTCGTAGAAGCAGAATCCTCCGTCAGTCCCCACAAACAGCCTCCCGGAGACCCGGTCATATTCCAATACATTTATATGTTCATTGCACAGGCTTCCCCCGTCGGACGGGGACATCCCGAAACGCCGCCAGTTCAGTCCGTCATGGCGGTAGAGTCCGGCATCCGTCCCAATCCAGACAAAGCCGAGCGTGTCGCGGGCGAGGGAATGTACCGGGACTATGGGGCGGTCGCCCACGGCGACTTCAACAAAACGCGCCTGCGCCGCACTGCCGGCAGCGGACGAAGATGCGCCCCGACCGGTCCGTGAGGTTTCCTCGACAAAAGCCTCCGCCGCGACAGTTTCCGCCGCAAACACCTCCGCCGGGGAAAACGCGGCGGAGAAAGAGACCGCCGCGCAGAGGGCAGCCTCCACCGCAAGAAGCGGCGGGAGAAAAATTTTCTGACGGAGTTTTTCTCTGTTCATTCTCATTGAATGATGTGCGGAAATCGTCCCGGCACGGCGCAGGACGCCCCGCGGGACGCCCCAAAGATAAGGATTTTGTCCGAATTGTTGCACAACTTGTCCGTTTTGAGGTAACAGTCTTGCAGGGTATTCAATAATTTTGCACCCGATGTGTTGCCGAAGAACAGTTCCTGAAAGACAGTTCCTGAAGGACAGTTTCTGAAGGCGGCCGTCGGAACAGAACCCCACGAGGGGGAAAGGGATTTCAGGGAAATCCGTAATGACACTAAAAATAATAATTATGAAACACGCCTTACGCATTGCCGTCATCTTTCTCGCGACGGCGGCAGGATTGCTTCTTTCCGAGCCGGTTTCCACGGCCCAGGAAAATCAAAAGACAACGGACAAGACCGTGACTGTGACCGGAACCGTACTCGATGACTCGGGTTCGCCGGCAATCGGAGTTGCAGTAATCGTCAAAGGGACATCGGACGGAACTTCCACCGACATCGACGGAAACTACCGCATTACAGCCCCGGCTGACGCGACAATCGTATTCTCCTGCATAGGATTCGCCGACGAGGAGATTCCCGTGAACGGACGCGCCGTCATAAACCTTCAGATGAAGGCCGACACCGAAATTCTCGCCGACGCAGTGGTCATCGGTTACGGAACGACCTCAAAGAAAGACCTCACCGGCTCAGTCTCCACGATGAAGAGCGAAGACTTCAACTCCGGTCTCATCTCCACCCCGGAACAGCTCATCAACGGCAAGGTCTCCGGAGTTCAGGTGATGTCCTCCTCTGGCTCCCCGACATCCGGAAGCACCATCCGCATCCGTGGAGGCGCATCCCTCAACGCGTCCAACGATCCGCTCATCGTCCTTGACGGAGTTCCTCTGGAAATCGGCGGCATAGCCGGGAACGACGGCAACTTCATGTCCCTCATAAATCCGTCGGACATCGAATCGATGACAGTGCTCAAGGACGCGTCCTCCACCGCCATCTACGGTTCGAGGGCATCCAACGGAGTCATAATCATAACGACGAAAAAAGGCGCGAGCGAAAAGATACGCGTAAACCTCACCTCCACCCAGTCCGTGCAGTGGAAGAGCAAGCTCGCCGACATGCTTTCCTATGAAGACTTCGTCAGCGTGGCGCAGGGCCTCGGGACGGACTACAGCCAGTACCTCGGAACAGAACGCACGGACTGGAACTCCCAGATTTTCCAGCCGGCGTTCGGCACTGACAACAACCTAAGCGTCAGCGGACAGGCCGCCAGGTGGCTTCCGTTCAGGGCGTCCGTCGGCTACTACAACCAGAGCGGTATCCTCAAGACCGACAACGCCCAGAGGGTTTCAGGCAACATCAACCTCAGCCCGTCCTTCTTCCACGACTACCTCAAGTTCAACATAAGCGTCAAGGGCGCGTACAACCGCAACCGCTTCGCGAACAGCGGCGCCATCTGGAACGCAGCCACATTCAACCCGACCGTTCCCGTATATTCCGGAAACGACACGCTCGGGGGCTACTACGAAATCGTCGACAGCGAAGGCACTCCCGACTATGTGGCCGTGAAGAACCCGCTCGGACTTCTGATGCAGACCGAATCCACCAGCGATGTGTGGAGAATCGTGGGCAACATCGACGCCGACTACAAGATGCACTTCCTCCCGGAACTCAAGCTCCACGTCACCGGCGGCTACGACTACGCCTCCGGCAAGGGACGCTCCTTCACCCCGGCGACCGCCGCTTCCGCATATTCCACCAAGGGATATGTGAACAACTACGGCCCGGCGGAGAAACAGAACCGCCTCCTCACGGCCTACCTCAACTACAACAAGGAAATCGAAGCGATAAAGTCCCGCATAGACGCGACCCTCGGATATGACTACCAGTACTGGAAAGCCTGGTATCCGGCCGGCGACAACTACAGCGAGGCGGGCGAAAGCCTCAATCAGGCGTGGAACGCGAGCGACAACCGCCACGTGCTGCTCTCATACTATGCGCGTCTGAACTGGTCCTTCGACTCGCGCTACCTCCTGACCGCCACGGTGCGCCGCGACGGCACCTCCCGCTTCTCCAAGAACACACGCTGGGGCACCTTCCCTTCTGTCGCCCTCGCGTGGAGAATCTCCGAAGAGCCTTTCCTGAAGAACGTCGAAGTTGTGGACGACCTGAAAGTCCGCGCCAGCTACGGAGTGACCGGCCAGCAGGACGGCATCGGCAACTACAACTACCTCCCGACCTACTGGAAGGGCACTTCAAGCAGCCAGTACATCGGCTCTGACGGCTCCTACATCAACACCTACCTCCCTTCCGCCTACATCTCAGACCTCAAATGGGAGACCACCAAGTCCTTCAATGTCGGACTCGACTGGGCCTTCCTCGACAACAGGATTCAGGGAAGCGTGGACTGGTACACCCGCAAGACGGAAGACCTCATCGCCACAGTTCCGGCTCCGGCGGGCACGAACTTCAGCAAGATGGTCACGACAAATGTCGGCAACGTGTCAAGCTCCGGCGTGGAGGCCAGCCTGAACCTCGTTCCGGTGAAGACCAAGGACTGGACCTGGAACATCGGGATGAACGCGACCTGGCAGAAGGTGCGCATCACCAACCTCACGCTCGTGGACAACGGCGAGGTCACCAAGACCCTCACAGGCCCGACGGTGGACAACAAATACGTGCAGGTGATGACCGAAGGACAGGCCCCGTACTCGTTCTTCGTCTACAAACAGCTCTACGGCGAGGACGGCAAGCCTATTGAAGGCGCTTATGCCGACCTCAACAACGACGGAGTCATCAACATCAGCGACCGCTACTGCTACCACTCCCCCGCTCCGGACTGGATTCTCGGCCTGAACACCTCCGTAAGGTGGAGGAACCTCAGCGTGTCGGCCACATTCCGCGCCAACATCGGGAACTATGTCTACAACGCGATGGCGGTGAACACCGGAGCGGCCGAAACGATGAAATACAGCTCCGCCCAGCTGAACAACCTCTCCGCGTCCTACCTCAAGACAGGATTCACCACACGCCAGTTCTATTCCGACTATTATGTCGAGAACGCATCGTTCCTGAAGATGGACAACCTCACCGTCAGCTACGACTTCGGCCGCATACGCGAAAAGGTGGGTCTCCAGCTTTCGCTCCTGATGCAGAACGTCTTCACGATAACCAAGTACACCGGAGTGGACCCGGAAATATCCAACGGCTTCGACAGTTCATTCTATCCTCGTCCGCGCATCGTGTCCCTGAGCCTCGGCCTGAATTTCTGAAATTCATAGACTTCAAATCCATATAATTCGGAAATATTATGAAAAACATATATAAATATACGAAATATCTTGCAGCGGCATCCTTCGCCATCGCGCTGCCCCTGCTTACGGGCTGTCTGAAAGACCTCGACCAGTACCCGCACACGGACACGACGTCGAAGGACGTATATACGACCGTGGAGAACTATGAGGCGGTGATTTCGGGGATATACACCTCTCTGATTGTCAACAATAGCAACATCGCCGATGACGACCGCTATCAGAACTACACCCGCTGCCTCACGATGTTCCAGGAATGCTCCACCGACACCGTGGACGACGTGTGGCTCGCCGGCGAGACGATGACAGACGTGAGTTACCAGAGCTGGAACGCCGGAGACCCGTGGGTGAGCGCGATGTTCTACCACATCTACAACATCATAGCCCTTTCAAACGAGTTCATACGCAATTCCACGGAAGAGGCGATTTCCGGCTTCTCGGATGCCGACAAGGCGAAAATCCGCAGCTGGAGGGACGAGGCGCGGGGACTCAGAGCACTCGCATATTACCACGAACTCGATTTCTTCAATGTCGCATCGTTCCTGACGGAGAACAATGAAGTGGGTTCATATATCCCGGAGGTATATACCCGCAAACAGCTTTTCAGCTACATAGAATCGGAACTCACGGAAATCGGAGAATCCCTTCCGTCAAGGAATTACGGACATTTCACCAAGAGCGCGGCCAACACCCTGCTCGCACGGCTCTACCTCAACGCCGAAGTTTACACGGGCGAGGCGAAATGGAGCGAATGCATCGCGGCCTGCAACAAAGTGCTCGCCGACGGCTACTCCGCCCTCGCGCCGAGCTATGCGAGCCTCTTCAACGCCGACAACGACAAGCGTACCGATGAAATCATCTTCGCGCTTGCCTGCGACTCCGGGAACACACTCACCTGGGGTGCGGGGACCTTCCTCGTATGCGCCGGCACGCTTGACAACTACGCCGACATGCTCAAGGACTTCGGAGTCGCGTCCAATTGGAACTGTATGAGGATGACGCCGCAGCTTGTGGACCTGTTCAATGTGGACGGGGACTCGCGGGCGATGTACAGCCAGTACGACCGTCAGGCCTACGCCTCCGCAGACGAGGACTATGACATCACACTTTCTGGAGACGAAAACTACAAGTACCGCCTCAGGGAGAAGACCATCAGCAAACACGAAGACGCGACCACTGGCTGGAGAATCCAGAAATGGTCCAACCTCACCGATGAAGGGGAAGTATCATCCGACACCGGTTCAGTGGGTGCGGACACCGACTACCCTGTCTTCAGGCTCGCGGATGTCTATCTGATGCTGGCCGAGGCCGTTCTCCGAGGAGGGACAGGTGCTGCGAAAAGTGCCGCGGATTATGTGAACATCGTGCGTGAGCGTGCGTTCGGAGGAACTTCCGGGGATGTCAGCGCGGCCGATTTGACCGTTGATTACATACTTGACGAACGCGCCCGCGAACTCTACTCCGAGGGAGTGCGCCGCACCGACCTCATCCGTTTCGGGAAATACACTTCCGGCTACAACTGGAACTGGAAGGGCGGCACGATTGACGGCAAGGATGTGGACGCCAAATACAGCGTGCTGCCGATTCCGGAGGCCGAACTTTCCGCGAATCCGGGACTGAAGATCTATAATACGGAATTAGGCTACTGATTTGAGGATTTGAGTGTCTTTTTGGCTCGGAAATACATCTCAAATCGTCACAGGGTTTCTTGTCATATTTTTAAGGATTACTTATCTGAAAATCTCATATTTTTAAGG
>CAVEDD010000115.1:0-7167 GCA_963614515.1 Treponemataceae bacterium
GCAGGATGGCAGCGGCGGTCTTCCAGTACCGGAGAAGCCGCGTCCCGAACGGCTTTTCCGCGCCGATTCCGGCAAGAAGTTTCCTTTTCGCCCTCTTCACATCGATATCCTCCTCTGCGAAAGGGGCGTTGGCGGCCTCCCAGACTCTGCGGAAGTCCATATATTCCTTTCTGTTCTCCACGGAGGCGGAGACATATTCCTCAAGCCGCTTCCTTTCGTCAGCGGAAGCCGTTCCGTCGAGGTAGGATTTCATCAGGTCAGTCATCTCGTTTCCCATATCGTTTTTCATATCATCGTTTTTCATATCCGTCTGACATATCCTTCGTCATATTCTTTTCCCGTCGTTCGTCATATCCCCGTATCATCCGCGCATCATCCATCATATCATCAGCCCCGACAGAAGACATATCAGAATCAAGGCGGCCCCGCCCCCGTGCGTCAGACCGTCCCTTATCAGCGCGAAAGCCTTCTTGAGCCGCAGTTCGACCGCCCGCTGGGTTATGTTCAGGCTTTCTGAGATGTCCCGCGTCTTCATATCCTCCTCCATGAACATCAGGAATGTTTTTCTGACAGGCTCGGGAAGACCGGCGACCGCTTCGGCATAGTCGCGTTTGAGTTCGCTGTAGAAGATGTAGTCCTCGACTCCGTTGTCCTCAAGCACGCTCCCTGAAAGAATTCTCTCGGAATGCTCGTTCCGCACCCTGTGGTGACGGAGTTCATTCAACGCCCTGTTCCTGACGGCGGCGAGAAGATAGGATTTGAGCGACCTGTCAATCCTGAAGTCCGGCCCCGTCTCCCAGATGTGCACGAACACGGAGACGACGATGTCCTCGCAACTGTGCAGGTTGCGCACGTAGTTCCCGCAGAACATCACGAGGTCGGGATAATACTCCTCGAAGAAATCGGCGAAGACCCGCGTGTCCCCGCCTGTGATCCCCTTCAGATAGTGCCTGTCATCGTGATGTTCCGCCATTCCTCCGAAATTCGCAAGTGGTTGTCCTTTCCCGAAAAAGAACCCGCCGCCTGCTGAAACGGCGGTAAAGGTATGATTTAATTTCCACAAAATGAAATGTGGATTTTTGTCTTCGTTTTCATCGTCCTGAAGTGTCATAAATGCGGGGAATTTTGTCTTTCATATTTTTACGACCACATCATGACACGACTCAACCATTCAATCAACCATCTGAACATCAATATGAAACGCCTCACGACCCTCGCGCTCGCCTCCATTATGGCGGTCTCCTGCGCGGAAACTTTCACCGGCGAAAGACAGGACTTCAATGACGGCTGGAAATTCGCCGTATGCTCAGGAACCGCGCTGCTTGAGACACCGGTTTCAGTCTTTGACGACGGGGCGCTTCCCGAGGGCGGACCGCTCCTTGAAGTCCCTTACGGATGTTATCTTCCGGAATCCTCGGACGGGGAATCGCTTCTTGCCCGCAGCGTAGGCCCGGAGGACTCGGACAGACTGTGTGCGCCTGACTTCGACGATTCATCCTGGCGCGGACTCCGTCTTCCGCACGACTGGGCGGTCGAGGGTGACTTCAACCGTCTGAATCCGTCAGGCACGGGCGGAGGTGCGCTTCCCGGCGGCATAGGATGGTACAGGAAGCATTTCAGGATGGATGAAAGTCTGCGCGGGAAGACCGTGCACATCGATTTCGACGGGGTGTATATGAACTCGACGGTCTGGCTCAACGGAGTCGAACTCGGCACACGCCCTTACGGCTACATCTCCTTTTCCTACGACCTCACGCCGCACATTAACTGGGACGGGGACAATGTCATCGCCGTGCGGGTGAACAATTCCGACCAGCCTAACTCGCGCTGGTACAGCGGATGCGGCATCTACAGGAATGTCTGGCTGCGGATTCAGAATCCGGCGCACATCGCGCAGTGGGGAATTTTCGCGAGGAACGAGGGCGTGAATCTCATAAGGATTACGACCGAAGCGGAAGTTCCCGAGGGATTCCCGGTCGGGACGGCGGAGATTCTTGCTGAACTCTTCGATGCCGAAGGCCGGGAAGTTTCGTCTTCCCGCAGTCAGTTGGAATTTCCGGAGGGAGCTGCGGAAGGGCGCGGCATCTGCGAGCAGGAGATTCACGTGGAAGACCCAAAACTCTGGAGCACTGACAGTCCGTACCTGTACCGGCTGCGGGTCAGCCTTCTGGACGACGGTGTGCCCTGCGACATCCAGGAAACGGCGACAGGCATACGCACATTCAAGTTTGACGCGGAGACAGGATTCTCACTTAACGACAAGCCAATGAAAATCAACGGGGTGTGTCTGCACCACGACCTCGGCGCTCTCGGGTCGGCGTTCAATACGTCCGCCTCTGAAAGGCAGCTGCGGATTATGAAGGAGATGGGAGTTAACGCCGTGAGGTGCTCCCACAACCCGCCGGCACCGGAATTTCTCGACCTGTGCGACAGGATGGGGCTTCTGGTGATGGACGAGCCTTTCGATATGTGGCGGCAGCGCAAGACCGAACGGGACTACGCAAGATTCTTCGACAGGTGGCACGAGCGGGATCTGGAGGACCACATCCGCAGGGACAGAAACCACCCGGGGATTTTCCTCTGGAGCATAGGCAACGAAGTGCTTGAGCAGTGGAGCAACGCCAGCGCCGACACCCTATCGCTTGCCGAGGCGAATTTCATCCTGAATTTCGGTCAGGACAGGAGCAAGCTCGCCGCAGCCGGCGAGATGAGCGTGAACTCGATGCTTGCGGCTAAACTTGCGGGAATCATCAGGAAGCTCGACCCCACCCGTCCGATAACTTCGGGATGCAACGAACCAGACCCGGGCAACCACATCTTCCGTTCGGGGGCGCTTGACGTAATCGGCTACAACTACCACGACGGATGGTTTGACCGCGTTCCGGAGAATTTCCCGGGAAAACCTTTCATCGTCAGCGAGAGCGTGTCCGCGCTTATGACCCGCGGCTGGTACAGGATGCCGTCGGATTCCGTCAAGGTCTGCCCGCCGCTGTGGGACGACCCGAGGAAAGAGCCGTCATTCGCCTGCTCGTCTTACGACAACTACCACGTTCCGTGGGGATGTACCCACGAGAAATCTCTCGGAGACGTGATGCACAACGATTTCATCAGCGGCCAGTTCATCTGGACCGGCTCCGACTACATCGGCGAACCGATTCCGTACGGATGGCCGGCACGCAGTTCCTATTTCGGAACGGTCGACCTCGCAGGCTTCCCGAAAGACATCTATTATATGTATCAGTCCATATGGCGGCCGGACATCGACGTGCTGCACCTGTTCCCGCACTGGAACTGGTCTGAGGGAGAGACGGTCGATGTCCAGACCTACTACAACAACGCCGACTGCGTGGAACTTTTCCTGAACGGGAAGAGTCTCGGGGAGAGACGAAAACTGCCTTCCGTCGGAGATTTCACCAACGGTTCGACAGAGTTCCACGTCTGCTGGAGAGTGCCTTACGAGGCCGGTGAGCTGAAGGCTGTCGCGAAGAAGGACGGACAGGCTGTGCGCGAGACGGTCATCAGGACGGCCGGCGCTCCGGCATCGCTGAGACTCACCCCGGACAGAACGGTGATTCACTCCGGAGGCCGCGAGATGTGCTTTGTGACTGTCGAGGTACTGGACAGGGACGGGAATCTCTGCCCTTTGGCCGACAATCTGATTCATTTCGAGGTGGAGGGTCCGGCAAGCATCGCGGGTGTTGACAACGGAAGCCCGATTTCGCTCGAGAGGTTCAAGTCCGACCACCGCCACGCGATGTACGGCAAGGCTCTCGTCATCCTTCAGAGCGAAAATCGCCGTACCGGCAGAGTCACGCTGAAAGCCCGCGCCGACAACGGTTCAGGCGGGGAACTCGTTTCCGCAACCCGTCTGCGCGTCAAATAACCCGGGGGTTATCCGCCATTGGGATATTGAGAACTTGGGCTGAATCGAAGAAAAAATCATCGATTTAGCCCAGATTTGATGTCACATCCATCCGTTCATGCAGGATTCTGATTACAACTATAGTTTGAGAATCTATCCGTCTGAAGAACACAATGTGCTTATTCGTATATTGAATGTTTCCCGTCACGGCAACCGGTTTTAAGTTCCTTGAGATGTTCCTCCGGAGAGAAACCGGATACGACACCGCTCTCCTCGCCTTCCTTTATGGCTGATTTCAATTCCGTAAGCCGGATTTCGTTTTCTTCAAGCAGCCTGAGACCTGCGCGGATGACCTCGCTGGCATTATTATATCGCCCGCGCTCAACGTTCGCACGGATAAAATTCTCAAAATAGTCGCCCAAGGCCACTGATGTTGTCTTCATTGCCAATTGATTTTCGGCAAAGTTACCAATATTTGGTAACATTCCTCCTGCCATTGCCATAATTTTGTTTTTACAAGTCATCGGCAATATTAGACAAAAAAGTCCGGAACATCGCCAAACTTGAAAAAAGAAACACGAAAAATTTCTTTTTTTAGAAGTCGCCTTAACGCAGCAGCCATTTCCAGACGGGAACGGCTTCTACGGCCCGCCCGTCTGCGTCTATGCGCTCTTCGCTGTCACGGGTGACTATGCAGGCCCGATAGTCCGAATGCGCCGTCAAAAATCGTGACAAGGCATTGATTTCACGCTCTTTAGTGTCGCCGTCATTCAAACTGTAGCAGACCTGGACGGCAAGTTTTGCGGTGGGAACCACGAAATCCACCTCGACATTATGATTGTAAAAGTAGAGGAGGGTCTCTTCTTCAGTGTTGTGGTAACGGCGGTTCAGCTCAATGGCGACAATGTTCTCCAGAAGTTTCGTCTCCCCCTGAAAAAGGAACAGATTCAGCAGTCCCTGATCGGCAAGATAACGCTTCCGGATTGTAGCCCTCTCACCGATGGAAGAGGACAGGTTCGGTATGGAGAAGAAAAGACAGGCATCCTGCATATAGCCGAGATAATCCTTCAGAACCGGAAGGCTTATCGAGTCTCCGCTCGATTTCACTATGTGCTGCAACCGTGACAGCGAAGACGGCTGCATAACGCTGTCCGCCAATTTCCTGGCCAGCAGGCGGAGCACTCTCGGGTTGCGTATCCCGTGACGCTGGACAATGTCGCCGAGAAGGATTTTCTGGTAGAGCGCATTGAGATATTCCCGTTTGTCCGGATTCCTGAAGGACTCCGCGATACCTCCCTCATAAAAGAAATCATCGAAAGCTGCGGAAATCCTCGCACAGGTTTCAGGGCTATACTCCCAATTCCCGGAGATTTCCACTGAACGGCAGGTCAGATATTCCGAAAAAGAAAATGGGAATATGTCTCTGGGGATATACCTTCCTCCGAGATTTCCGGCAATCTCCGCACTGAGCATCTTCGCATTGCTCCCTGTTATCATCACTCTGTACCCGGTGTCGGCAAGCCGTCTCGCAAATTTTTCCCAACCGTCAACATTCTGTATCTCATCAAGATACACAAGAGGCTTCCTGTCCGGATACAGCTCACGGTAAGAATCGGTGATGATGCCGAGTTCTGATGCTTTTGAGAAATACAAGCGCTCGTCCTCAAAATTGAAATAAAGAATGTCCTCGGCAGTGTTGAGTCGCTCTGAAAGCCTGAACTGAATGTCCTGATAAAGAAGGTAGGATTTGCCCGCCCTGCGGATTCCCACAAGAACATAGTTGGTGTCATTCCCAAATGTCATATTCCTGTGAACCAACGGATAAGATGGTGTCGATTCTTGATTTTCCCGAATAATCCTTTTGATAAGCTGCTTGTCCATAGTCTCTTGTTTTTATCTCCGCCAACGAGGGTGAACTCTGCAAAGATAAAAATAATTGAAAGTATACTTACATAAAATCGCGAAAAATTTGTAAGTATACTTTCAGATGGCGGGCATCATCTGCCTGCCCAATTTCTCACGGAAATCACTTCTATCGTGCGCCCGTTCTTTTCGACGGTTTCATCCTGATCCCAGGTAATTATAAGAAGATTATTTACTTTCAGTTCTTCAGCACATTCCACCAGTGAGTCCATTTCTCTCTTTCTGGTTTTCGGAGAACGGATGTCATAGCACACCTGTATGAGTTGTTGAACAGTCACGCCTTTCCTGCAGACAAAATCGACTTCCCTGTCATTGCGGGATCTGTAGTAGAACAGTTCGTGCCGTTTAAGGTCGTATCCCCTTTTCAGCAACTCCAGAAATACCATATTCTCCAGAAGCCGTCCGAGATTGGATGACAGTTCAAACGCCCGTGCGAGAACGTAGCCGTTATCCACCACATAACATTTCCTGTCCGCCTTGGCCATCAGTTTGAGCTTGTTGTTGAATCTCGGGAGGTAGTGGAAAAGACAGGTATTCTGGAGATAGCGGCAATATTTCTGGACAGTCGTCACGCTTCCCATATCCAAATCTTCCGTAAGTGACGTGACGCTGAATGTGTTCGTAAAGTTTGAGAGGAGCCAGTCCGCGACGCTGTACAACTCATCCACTTTCCTCACCTTGTATCTTTTCACTATGTCCGTGAGGATGGTGGAATCATAAAGTCCGGAGAGATATCCCTCACAGACCTTGGGGGTCAGGGCTATTTCGGGATATCCGCCATATTTCAGAAAATCAGCATATAAGACATTCTCCGCAGCCGCATTCTGTCCGCTTCTCTGCCTGTACGCCTTGTATTCTTCAGCCGAGAACGGATATAGGCGGATTTCCAGATATCGTCCCGACAGAAGGGCGGCGATGTCGTCGGACAACATATTCGCATTCGACCCTGTGATTATCAGGTTCGCACCTCTTCTGTACAATTTCTCCACCCAGATGCTCCAACCGGTCAGATTCTGGACTTCGTCCAAAAGCAGGAACTTGTAGCCGCCGTACACCTCATCCAGCAAATCTTCGACCTTGGATTCTTCAAAGCCGTCGAGAAGGGCGGAATCGTCAAAGTTCAGATATGCGAAGTTCTCCCCTCTGAGCATCTGAAGCGCCAATGAAGACTTGCCGGCTCTGCGCGGACCGGTGATGAGTTTGATCATCTTGCTGTCACGGTAAACAGCCGCCGTCTGCTGCGCGATTCTCTCCTGATAGTCGCAGGCAAGCAGTCTGTCCCTTTCTGCCTTTTGCTTAAGAATAGCCTCTTTCATTCAATAATTCATTTATAGTAATCCTTAAAAAATAACTTGGTAATCTTTGTGTGTCTTTTTGGTCTA
>CAVEDD010000116.1:0-6866 GCA_963614515.1 Treponemataceae bacterium
TTCGGACTTCCTAACCCCCGCAGACTAACGTCTGCGACCCCTGTCAGGGGTATTTCGCGCCTCCGGCGCGGTCCCTGCGGGACTTATTAGTCCCCTCACAAATCTGAATTTCCCTATTCGGCGTCATCCGCAGGACTCATATTGTGATAGACGTTCTGCACGTCGTCGTCCTCCTCGATTTTCTCGATGAGCTTGTTGATTTCGACGCGGGCTTCAGGGGTCACGTCGACGAGTTCCCCGTTAGGGATGCGCGTGAACTCGGCAGAAATCAGTTCGTAGCCGTGATCCTCGATATATTTCTGGATGGCGTTGAACGCGGTGTATTCGCCATAGATGACGATTTCCTTCTCCGCGTCCTCGTTCTCCTCCTCGAAGACCTCATCCACTCCGAGGTCAATCAGTTCAAGCTCGAGTTCCTCGAGGTCGATTGAATCGCTGCCCTTGATGCGGAACATCGACTTGTGGTCGAAAAGGTACTCCACGCTGCCTGAAGTTCCGAGCGAGCCTCCGAACTTGGTGAAGTAGGAGCGCACGTTCGCCACGGTCCTGTTGTTGTTGTCTGTGGCTGCTTCCACGAGAACCGCGATGCCGTGTGCCGCGCGTCCCTCGAGCACAATCTCCTTGTAGTCGGCCTGATCCTTCTCGGAAGCCCTCTTGATGGCCCTCTCGATGTTCTCCTTAGGCATATTCTCGGACCTCGCGGTCTGCATCAGCGCACGCAGACGCGGGTTTCCCGTCACGTCCGGACCGCCCTGCTTGACCGCGATGGTGATTTCCTTTCCGATTTTGGTGAAGGTCTTCGCCATATGCCCCCACCTCTTGAATTTTCTTTCCTTGCGGAACTCGAATGCTCTTCCCATATCTGTTCAAAACTGCATAAAAAGAGGGGTGTCTATGCCCCTCTTCCCGGAAATTCTACTTATTTTCTATTCTTGAAATGTACTTGTCAATCTCGCGTCCCTCGATTGAGTTCGGATACTGATCCTTGACTTTCTTGTAGAGGGAGAGAGCCTTGTCATCGTTTCCGAGCTTCTCGCATACGGCGGCGGCTTTCATGAGGTAGCCGGCTGCAAAGACATTGTCCTTCTTCGCGGCGGCCTTCTCGAAGCAGTCGACAGCCTTTTCATATTCCTGAAGCCCTACATAAGCGTCGCCCTTGCAGGCAATCGCGCGCGGAGCGAGGAAATCATCGCCTCCCTTGTACTTGTTGAGATATTCAATCGCGTCCTCATAGTTCTTGAGCTTCAGCTCGCAGACTCCGGCATAGAAATATACGGCCTCGCCGCCCTTTGTGCCATATTGGTCGATAATCTGGACGAATCCGAGGTTGTCGCCGTCGCCGTTGAGCGCGACATCCCAGTTCTCGGCGTTGAAATTCCTTTCGGCAATCACCACCTGAGACTTCGCCTCTTCCACGGCTGACTGCCAGTAGAACTTGTAGAAGCAGTAGGAGCCTGCCGCAATGACAATTACGGCCGT
The DNA here is from genome assembly GCA_963614515.1 of Treponemataceae bacterium. Lineage (GTDB taxonomy): Bacteria > Bacteroidota > Bacteroidia > Bacteroidales > UBA932 > Cryptobacteroides. The sequence continues at coordinate 1,480 of CAVEDD010000116.1, forward strand.
GAGGATTCCGATGAGAATCTTCTTGTTCTTATTGAAGAATTCATCGGTTTTGGAAACAGCATTGACAACCGCCTCTGCATTTTCCGATTTTTTGTTTACCTGTGACATTGTTATGTTTTTTAATATTTATCCGATATTTCCGGTTCAGACAGTTCACGACCCGTATTCGGGGCGGTTCGCCCGATTTAGCCCGCAAAAATATGAAAAATTGTCCGATATTCAAAAGGTGGAAGTCACAATCTCATTATAAAAGACAATTTCACGGGGAAAATTCATATCTTTGCAGACCTTTTATTACACGATGATACTTCAGAAAATAGTCATAGCGGATTTCAGAAACATTGAGTTCCAGGAACTTGAGTTTTCCCCGAAGATCAACTGCATCTGGGGGAACAACGGCGAGGGCAAGACCAATCTTCTGGATGCGATTCACTATCTCTCGATGACGAAGAGCGCGCTCGGCATAAGCGACGGCTTCAACTGCCGGCACGGTCGGGACGGATTCTCCATAGCGGGGACCAGCCTTATGCCGTCGTCCCTGAAAAGCCGTTTCTCCGTGACCGTAAAGAAAGGGGAGGAGAAGAAAATGCGCTGCGACGACAAGCCCTACGGCAGGATTTCGGAGCATATCGGCAAGATTCCGACAGTGATGATCTCCCCGTCGGACATATCCCTCGTCAGCGATTCGGGGGAGGAGAGGCGGCGGTTCACGAATGCTTTGATTTCCCAGATAGACAGAGAGTATCTCTCTGCTCTTCAGCAATATAACCGTCTCCTCGCACAGAGGAACAGGATGCTGAGGGACGGGATTGCGGACGCGACTCTGCTGGATGTCATCGGTGTCAGGATGTCCTCTCACGCGGATTTCGTCCACAGGAAGCGGGCTGAGCTGTGCGGACCGCTGACGGAGTCCGTGAACGGCTACTACAGGCGGCTGAGCGGGGGAGGCGAGCAGGTCTCGCTGCGCTACCGTTCAGACCTTGACAAGGCTTCACTTGAAAGTCTGCTGAAGGAATCACTGGAGAGGGACAGGATTATGAAATATACGACCGTGGGCATCCAGAGGGACGATTTTCTCTTTGAAATGGACGGCTATCCGATTCGCCGCTGCGGTTCACAGGGGCAGCAGAAGTCATTTCTTCTCGCTCTGAAGCTCGCGCAGTTCGACATCATGCGGAAGGCTTTCGGGTTCGCACCAATCCTGCTTCTGGACGATGTGTTCGACAAACTCGACATGAACCGGACGCGGAATCTGCTTGAAATGGTTTCCAGCGAGGATTTCGGGCAGATTTTCATCACGGACAGCAACCGGGAGCGGCTTGCTTCTCTGGTTGACGGGCTGTCGGAGGACAGGGCTTTCTTCGAGACTGTCGGGGGAGTGTTCACCCGTACGGAATGAACCGCGGGTCGTGGAATCCTGATGACGGAGACGGTTTTGGAATATGAGTATGGCAGGAAAAGTATATTCGGATGAGTTCACGAAGGAGATGATCCGGCGCCGCGATGCCACGGAGGGCGACCCGCTGCGCCGTCGCGAGGCCGTGAAGCTGGGGGCGATGCTCAGGTTCTACCTCACGGATGCGGGGCTGATGCCGGGCTGGAACTGCAACCGGGTCAGTATGGCCTGGAACAGGGTATCCGGTGTTTCCTCCTACACACTCCGGACGGATTTCGTGAGGGGAGTCCTCTACTGCGCCCTGTCCTCGTCGGTGGTGCGCAATCAGATTTATTTTCAGAAGGACATCCTTCTGGCGGAGCTGAACCGCGCTCTGAGGGCTGACGGGATGTTTTTCGGTCTGCCAGCCGACGGCTCCGACCCGGTGAAAGCACTTGTGTTGAAATAGACCTTAGGGGTGCGGCAATGACCGGAGAATGATATGACGATATGATTATATGACGATATGAAGATAGTCGCGGACAGGAATATACCGTTTTTGGAAGGCGTGTTCGAACCTTATTGCGAGGTCGCCTATGTCGAGGGCAAGGAAATCGCCCGCGAGGATCTCGTCGATGCCGATGCAATCATAATAAGGACAAGGACACGCTGCGGGGCCTCTCTTCTCGACGGGACGAGGGTGAAGATGATTGCGACGGCGACGATAGGCACGGATCATATAGACTTCGACTATTGCAACGCCAACGGAATCGAGGTTCACAACGCCCAGGGCTGCAATGCGGGCGGGGTCGCCCAGTATGTGTTCTCCGCCCTCTACGGCGTGGCCTCGCGAAAGGCGATAGCGTTGAACGGAGCGGTGTTCGGCATAATCGGAGTCGGGCACGTCGGCTCGCTTGTGGAGGCTATGGCTCGCAAACTCGGCTTCAATGTTCTGCTCTGTGACCCTCCCCGTGCGGAGGCCGAGGGACCGGAAGGCTTCTGCGACCTTGACACCCTGCTCGCAAATTCCCAGATAGTCACGATGCACACCCCGCTCGATGACACGACGAAGTTCATGGCGAACGAGGAGTTTTTCTCTAAAATGCGTCAGGGAGCGGTGTTCATCAACGCATCTCGGGGGGAAGTGGTGGATGAGAGGGCGCTCAAGGAATATGTTCCGAAACTCGGGGCCGTAATCATAGACACTTGGAACCACGAGCCTGATGTGGACGAGGAACTCATTGATATGGTGGACATCGCGACTCCGCACATCGCCGGCTATTCCTATCAGGGCAAGCAGAACGGCACCGCGATGGCAGTCCGTGCCGTGGCCCGGCATTTCGGGATTGTCCAGCTCTACAATTTCAGCCCGCATTCCGATCATAAGGAGGAACAGCCGCTGAAACTTAATGTCGACGGTATGAGTCAGGGTGAAATCGCTGCAACTTTCCAGTACAACTACCCGATTTTCACTGACGATTTCATGTTCCGTCTCGCTCCGGACTCTTTCGAGAAGCTGCGCGGCGAGTATAAGTACCGCCGCGAGTTCTACATCTGACCGGGTGGGGAAGCTCCCATATCCGCAAGTTCCGCTGCAAATTCTGCAAATTCGTCATTGCTGGTTTGGGAAAATGTATTAACTTTGTCCCGAGTTATGTCCTGACGGACATGATGACATAGTTTGATGAAAGTGTTTTCGCACTGTCCTGCCAAAAGAAATCTGACAGTTTCCAATAGAACAGGGGATAGACGATGGGACACCATCATCTGTATGTGACTTGTCGATTCAGAAAAGTCGCCATATACAGGTGTGGAGCCATTCCTCCTTATTTGTTCTTGGGCTTTGTCAGAGCCTCTTTTGGAATAAGCGGAATAAGTTCCACACTTTCTTTGTGCTTATACTTCTGTCTGGAACTTGATGCCACGGAACCTGCCCTTCAATTCGGAAATTCTTTCAAGTAGCTTTTCAAAAGGAATCTTCTTGCCATAAACGAAGTGTTCCAGCATTTCTGCATAATCTGCCTTCCAAGCAGATAGGCAACGCTCTGGCGGAAAAAAGTCAATTTTGTCCGGATAGTCCTTGTCATAATCGGCGTATCCGACATGATAAAACTTACGGCGGTGTTCAACTATTTTTGAATAAAGCTCCAAGTCTGAAAGAGCCGTAACTCCAAACTCCGTATCCATCAATCGCTCCAAGTCATATAAATGCCTTGTCATTCGGAGGCTTCTCGGTTCTTCCTTTTGAAATTCCTCATTCAGAAGAAAGGCTTTTTCAAGAAATGTCCTTGATGGCAGAACAACAGGTATTACACTCTCTGTATCTTCATCTTCATCTGGAAACGATGCACTTATCAGAGAAGTTATGCTTTTCATCTCGAATGGCTCGTCCATTGAAAGACAGCTCAACTCAATCTTGACTCTGGACGGAACATATGGTGAAGCGAAATCAGAAATTGTCTTGTAATCAACCATCAAAACTGTCGGATCCGCATCTGTGGAGATTGCTTTTCCAACATCGTCACTTATGACCGGTATTATTTTATAATCGGTAAGGCCTAGTGCGTGCATACATAAATCGAGTTCCCCAGCCAATTCATCGGTTATAAACTTTCGGCTTTTCTTGCGAAGGTTCTTGAGTTGCGTATTGTTGTTCAGAGTTTCTGCAAAGAACCTATAATTCAACGCCATATCGATGTCCTCAGACATTCTTTCTATGAGTCTCCAGCCCTTGCTGAGACTTGTGCCGCCTTTGAACTCCAGATATTTACCGCATCGTGTATTAAAAAGTGCCTTTAGCGTCATCGTCACCCACCAGTCCTTTTCCACTGCATACTCCGGCAATTTTTCGTTTGCAGCCGTTTGCTGGAGCATAAATTTGCGCTCATGCAGTGTCGCCTCAACCCATCTTTTCATCCTCTATATCCTTTGCAATATTAGCAATTATTCTTCTCACCCAAACTGGGGCTGTTTTCAAATCATCATCAAAAGACTGAATCGGTAAATTTTTCTTAAGAAGGCCTTTAATGATAGTCCTATGCTCGTCCGTTATTCGATCTTGGCCTATTGACTTCAACGCTTGAATCAATATTGCAAGAAATTCATTTTGGCAAGCAAAATTCTTGGGGACACAACGCTTAAATACGATTGTCTTTGCCCCTATTGTTATTTTTCTGGCTGAACCTGATGTAATATAAATATAAATCATCGGCATTTGAGTGGACAATCCGAGCATATTTTGAGCCGTTTCGCCAGTTGGCAGTATTTGGGCATTATCCCTTCTGGCTATCGCTTTTACAATTTCAGGTACATCCGGATACAAAACGCCAAGACGCGTCTTGATGGGCTTACAATAGACACCTTGGGACAATCGACATAGGAGACCGGCATCAACGAATCCAGACAATACTCGGCTAATGAATACGTCATTGCCGGATTGCGCAAAATCAGAGACAAAGAAAAGGCTTCCATCTTCACTTTGTCGTATTTTTTGTTCTATGCTGTCAATTTTCCTCATTCAGTTAGGTAGTTTTTGCAAAAATTTCTACCTGCAAAGGTAAGCTTTTTTGTAGAATAAAATGAGATAAAGCATAAAAGAACAAAAAATTGGAAATCCTCTTATTCCATTGCGGTTTGGCATGACTTTATGGATGTTTGCGATTTTTTTCGAATCATGCTTTGCGGTTTTGAAAATTGTATTAACTTTGTCTCCGTTATGCCTTTTGAGAAGGCATGGCAACATAAGTTTGATGAGAGTGTTTTCGCACTGTCCTGCCAAAAGAAATCTGACAACTTTCAAAAGAACAGGGATAGATGACGGATACCATCAATTCGCATTCGGCTCGGATAGGGTCGGTCTGCGTTGTGTTGGTATATTGCCTTCATTTCAGAAGTTCGTGAGCCTTGTCGGGGTTTCTTTCGGGACAGCCGGAAGAAGTTCCGCACTTTCTTTTATGTATAGCTCTGTCCGGAACTTGCAGAGGCAATAACCGAAGCTATGGGAATATTCGGG
>CAVEDD010000117.1:0-6856 GCA_963614515.1 Treponemataceae bacterium
CATCTGACCGGGCTTGACAGCGGAAGTTCCTACAGCGTGAAACTTTCCGCCAGCGTCAATGGCGAAACGCTGGAATCCAACGAAGTTGCCTTCACAACGGGCAAGATTGAGCAGCTCACGCGGAATGTCAGCCCGACCTCGGTCGCGGTGGGTGTCGAGAACCGCGCCGGCGCTCTGAGCGGGAACTACAAGCCGTGTCTGTATGTGCAGCTTTTCGAGAGCGAGGATGTCAGCGGCACGCCGAAGTACGAGGCGTTTGTCCGCGACAACGAAGTCCTCAGCGAAGGACATCCGTTCTACAAGTCGCTTGTGGCCGGCTCCGGCACGGTTTATCCTCCGTTCAATCTCGCGTTCGGCGGACTTGAAGCCGGGAAGGACTATTGGTTCAGGGTGAAGTCCGTCGCTTCCGAAACCTATCTGACCTACCGGGCGTCATCCATCGCCGGCGAGTCCCGGACTATGGAATCCCAGAACGGCGACTCGGAATATTCCAAGCCCTTCAAGCTGACCACGCCGGCAAAGCACGTCGCGGAGGAGGACGAAGTGCTTTTCGAGGGCTTCGATGACTGTTTTTTCTGCGCCGACTTCATCAACTGCGCGGCTGGGCTTATGCCGGCCATCAGGACTGCGGCCGAGGGCGCGACCCCGTCATACACTCTGAACAGGACAATCTGGAACACCTGGGCTGGTTCCGCCAAGCCGTGGGCTTTCCACGGAGTCCGTACCGGATTTTCGATGACACACCTCGCCGCTTTCGGATTCCTGAACGCGCAGAAGGGTGACACTGACATCAGCTTTGACGGCGGCAGCGCGGCGGCTGTGAAGTATTGGGTGACTGAAAGCAAGTCCTCCACGACCCTGCTCGCACCGAAAGTCCTGAAAGGGGCGAGAATCGGCTCATTCCGGGTTCAAACCACGACCGGTTTTGAAACTCTGGTGGGAGACAGCCGCTTCATGACCCTTGATTCATATATGGGAGAGGGCTACGCCGTACTCGGAATGTGCTATGATTCCAATGACAAGGCGGTCTCCTCCCCGAAACCGGCGGCAGTCGTCGTGAAGGCGACCGGCAACCTCTCGACGAGCGAGAAGAAGAGCTGCACGGTCTCTTTCAAGGCGCTTGCGGTTCAGGGAAAGTCCGGAAAGATTGCTGCAATCCGTTTCGACATGGGAGGGAATCACAGGAACGCCGCCTCTGACCTCTGGGAGACAGTGACGGAAATCAAGATTGCCAATTCGAACGGAAATGTCGATGAGGATGCCGCCGAGTGGAGCGGAACGTCCGAGACCCACAGGTGGTACGACTACAGTTTTGATGTCGAACTGCTCAACGGAGACCTCCTCGGTTTCGCGACCGACGGCAGCTCCTGCATCTGCATCGACGACATAAAGATAGTCCTCAAGTAATGTTTTAAAATCATTTCAATGAGCGGAAAATCAATAGTTTGCGCTGCTGTAATCTCTGCGTTCTGCACTTCCTGTACAGTGAATCCGGAAAGTTCGACAGCCCCGTATGCCATATTCGACGACAATCTTCTGCCCTCGGTTCACGCCGAGGGTTGGATTGCCGAATTTCTTCAAAGGCAGCGAACCGGTCTGAGCGGCCATCCCGAGGCGCTCTCATACCCATACGACACAGCTCTCTGGGACGGAGAGATTCAACGCCAGTCGACACACGGCGAGGGGTGGTGGCGCTATGAACAGACCGCCTATTACACGGACGGCATCCTGAAGCTCGGCTACCTTCTCAATGACTCGACTATGATTGCAAGAGGGGAGAACGGAGTCAACTACATCATTGCGCACGCCACAGCTGAAGGAAAAATCGGTTCGAAGGATGTCTGGGATGGTCCGCGCTGGAGGATGTGGCCGCAGGCCGTGTTTTTCCGTTCAATGAAGTCGATGTTCGAGATGACCGGCGACGCGCGCATTCCCGAGACGCTCGAAAAATACTACCTTTCCTGCACGGCGGACGAGGTCGGAACCGGCAGAAACATCTGCAACATCGAGGGAATCCTCTGGACTTACGGCAAGACCGGCAATCCCGCCCTGCTAAGGCTCGCCGAAGAGGCGTTTGAAAACGGGGATTTCGAACTGAATCCCGCCGCTCTCAAAAAAGGCGAACCGATTGTCATCCACGGTGTGACATTCTGCGAGATGCACAAGCTGCCCGCAATTCTCTACGCATACACTGGCAGACAGCGCTATCTCGACCTTGCCAAAATGGCTGAGAACAATCTGATTGACAACAATATGCTTCCGGACGGAGTGCCGACAAGCGCTGAGTGGGTGAAAGGGCGCGACATTATGTCCGCACACGAGACCTGCGACATAGCTGACTTCACCTGGGCGCAGGGGTATCACCTGATGGCCGACGGGCGTGCCCGCCACGCGGACAACATCGAACGTGCCGTGTTCAACGCCGCCCCGGGAGCCGTCACCAAGGATTTCAAGGCTCTCCAATACTTTTCCTGCGTGAACCAGTTCAATGTGACGGGCGACTCAGACCACAACGAGTACCGCCGGGGACTGACTTGGATGGCCTACCGCCCTACGCACGAAACGGAGTGTTGTGCGGGAAATGTGCATAGGATAATGCCCAACTATGTGCAGCGGATGTGGATGACCGACAGGCGGGGAGGTCTCGTCGCCGCCCTCTACGGCCCTTCAAGGGTGGATTTCTCAGGAATGACGGTTAGGCAGTCCGCGCAGTATCCGTTCGCGGACAGCCTCCGCTTCGAGTTCAGCGGCCGTTCCGCACGGTTTCCCTTCACTTTCCGCATCCCTTCTTGGAGTCGGGGTTGCAAGGTCAGACTCAACGGCAAGGCTGTCGCGCCAGAGGCTGCGGCAGGGGAGTTCAGCACGATTGAGCGCAGGTGGAAAGATGGTGATGTGCTTGAGATTCAACTTGTTCCTGAGACAGAGATTCTTCAGTCGGCTGACAGCGCAGGAGTCTATGTCACCCGGGGAGCATTGCTCTACACCCTGCCCATCCCCGGGACTTGGAGCGAAGACACGCGGGTGCACCCCGGTCTGAACGGCAAGCATTCCGCGAATCCGGATTTCAAATGCTGGCACATAACTCCTTCAGGTGACTTCAATTACGCTCTATGTGGCAACGGCGCGGAGTTCGTGAAACTCGACGTGAAAGCTGTTCCGGATTCCGGATGCAAAAAGTCGTCCGGCGAATATGATATGAACTATCCGTTCGACAACCCACCTTTCGGAATCAGCGTCCCGGTCAAGAAGATACGCTGGACTCTCGATGAGGGGAGATACACCCCTCACATCCCCGAGTCTCCGGAAGTCATCAACGACTCCGTCCGTACGGTCACTCTCGTTCCGTACGGATGCACGGAACTGCGTTTGACCGTATTCCCGAGATTATGATTTTTATTCGGTTCAATATGTCATTATGATTAAACGTATCAGCATCATAATCCCTCTATTGGTTTCCTTCCTGCCGTCGCTCTCTGCCCAGACGGAGGAACAGCGGGCGAGGGACCTTGTCAACGAGATGACTCTGGAGGAGAAGTGCAGCCTGATTGCCGGACAGAAAGACGGTTTCCGCACATTTCCGATAGAGAGGCTCGGTATTCCGGAAATCAGGATGGCCGACGGTCCGCAGGGTGTGCGCAACGACACCCGCAGCACCTATTACCCCTGCGGTATGTCCCTCGCCTCCACCTGGAACCCGTCGCTGGCGCTCGAAATGGGGCGCGGACTGGGACTCGACTGCCGGGCAAGGGGAGTGGGCATACTTCTTGCACCCGGAGTAAATATCTATCGTTCAGCTCTTTGCGGACGCAACTTTGAGTATTTCGGAGAAGACCCGTTCCTCTCGTCGGAGATTGCCTGCGGCTACATTACCGGCCTTCAGGAGGTGGGTGTGATGGCGACCGTGAAGCATTTTGTCGCGAACAATCAGGAAAATCTCCGCCACAGGACAAACTCGGTTGTCGATGAGCGCACGCTGAACGAGCTTTACTACCCGGTGTTCCGGAACGCCGTCCGCAAGGCACGGGTCGGAGCGGTAATGATGAGCTATAATCCTCTGAACGGTGTCCACGCCTCAGAAAACAGGCATCTGATTAAAGACGTGCTGCGCGGAGAATGGGGCTTCGACGGAATCGTGATGTCTGACTGGCTCTCCACATACACGGCTCTCGGCTGCGTAGAAAGCGGACTTGACCTTGAAATGCCGCGGGGCAATTTCCTGAACTACGAGAATATAGCCCCGATGATTGAAAAGGGGATTGTCAGCGAGAGTTCAATAGATGAGAAATGCGTGAACATCCTGCGCACCTTTATACGCTTCGGCCTGCTTGACAACGGGGGAGCGGCGGACGAGAGCCTTCCGCTCGACAATCCGGAATGCCGCGACATCGCGCAGCGGATTGCGGCCGAGGGGCCTGTGCTCCTGCGCAACGAAGGTCTGCTGCCACTTTCACCACATAAACGCCTGGAGATTGCGGTTATAGGTCCGAATGCCGACCGCATCCCTTTCGGCGGAGGCTCCGGCGAGGTTTTCCACATCGAGGGACGCGGGACAACGGTCTTTTCTGGTCTGAAATCAGCCTGTGACAAATGGAACGTGCGTCTGATTGAACCGGGCCAGGACGGAACTTATGACCTGTCGTCCGTGCACGGAAACACCGTCGTCATTGCCTGCGTAGGCTTCGACAAGACGACCGAGCGCGAAGGCTTCGACCGCAGCTTCGGTCTGCCTGAAGGTCAGGACGAACTGATCCGCTCGCTCGCTGCCCGGAGCGACAGGGTTGCCGTTCTGGTTAACAGCGGCGGGGAGATAGCAGTTCCGTGGCTCGATGAAGTCGAGGCTCTGATGCTTGACTGGTATCCCGGACAGGCCGGCGGGGAGGCTGCCGCAGACATAATCAGCGGTAAGGTGTCGCCGTCAGGGAGGCTTCCGTTCACATTCTGGGGCAGTCTGGAAAAAAATCCTTCTTTCGAGGGCTACGGCACGAAGTACAACGAAGTCGCACCGCCGTGGCGCGACACTCTTGCACACACGACCTACTCGGAAGGCATTTTTCTCGGCTACAGAGCCAAAGCCTACCGGCCTCTTTTCCCTTTCGGCTATGGCCTGACCTATAGCAGCTTCACCTACTCCGACCTTGAAGTCACGCACATCCCTGGCGGCTACGATGTCTCGTTCACTGTCCGCAACAGCGGCCGGTCTGACGCTTCGGAAGTCGCCCAGCTCTACATCTCGCCAATCGAGTCATCTTTTCCACGCACCCGCAGGGAACTGCGCGGCTTCAGGAAACTCACGCTGAAGGCGGGGGAGAGCAGACGCGTGAGCATATCCCTTTCCACTGAGGATTTCTCTTGCTACGATTCCGCAAAGGGGATGTTCATCACCCCGTCCGGTTCGTACAGAATCATTGTCGCGTCAGACGCATCGTCCGAAGAACTTGTCAGAATCATAAGCATCAAATAATTATGTCATATAGACTTACTCATATCCATAAAATTATATTCACCTCGCTGATTCTCCTCGCGTCAGCGCCGCAGCTGCCCGGAAAAGTTCGCGTAAATCCGGAGGAGGGGAGAAGGGTGGTGACGATTGCAGCCTCCGACAGCAGCCGTGAGGACAGGAAGGCGAGCGACTATGTATGTGACGGCCGGACTGATGCGCAGCTGATAACCTCGGTGATTGACCGTCTTGTCGCAAACGGGGACGGGGGAAAGGTCATTTTCCGTCAGGGACGCTATTTTATGGATTCCATCACGAGGAACAACGCCTGCATCGACATCGCGCTCGGTGAAAGCAACGCCCAGATTGAGCTTTGCTCGGAAATCACGGACAAGAACTACATCGGCGGAGCGTCTCAGGACGGTTACAACGGGGCGCAGTTCTATATGACGAGGGAACTCTACGATTCTCTCGACCCGTCCGTGCAATATAAGGTCGTGAACTGTTCCGCAAAGCGCTGGCAGGGCGGAATCGTCGTCGAGAACATAGGGATTGTCCTGCATTCCAATCAGAAGCGGATTGTCGCGTGGGATATGTATTCGTTCTGCGGGATGTGCCGGATTACCGGTCTGCACGCGAACGCCTACAGCGGCTCGTCAGTCTCTGTATCCACGCCTCCCGGAGTTGCCGTTCCGGGCTGCATCGGTCTCCGCACCCTCTGCGACACCGCCGCCGGTCCGAGCGGAAATGACTACAGAAATGTGCTGATGAAGGGTTTCCACGAGGGTTTTGCCATCAATAGCGAGCACAATCTCTTCGTCCAGGCCGCCGCCGTCTTCTGCGTCTATGGCTACACTTTCGACCACTACTGGAAGACCACTGAGGGGGCGGAACAGCATCCTAACGTGCTGATAAAGTGCATTGATGAAAGGGGAGTGAACCTCCCGAGATTCTACGACAACCCGCGCGGCCAGGCCACCGTGATGATTGCATATTCCACTGAAAGAAAGCCGGTCAACACTCCTGGAGGACTCATCGGAGTCGGAATGACTGAGGAAGTCCCGGGACAGCATTGCGGCACAATCACATACACTATGGGAGGCCTCCGCAACGACAACAGCACGACAATCCCGCTCTGGGAAAACGGACACGGCCACGGATTCCGAACAACGAATCTTCTTCACAAGCAGGCCTGCACCTCGGCCGAACGCCGTTCCTACAGTCCGAACTTCATGCAGCGCATCTGGGACACCGACCTGAACCTCGAGCTGATCTGCATCGACGAATCCGTCCCGCTCTGGTCCGACACCCTCGGCAACCTTCACGACTGACGGAAGATTTGGTGGAAACCGGCAAACATCACGCTTGCCGGACGCGAAGATACCGTTTTTGCACTGATTTACCAAATGTTTACCAAAT
>CAVEDD010000118.1:0-6854 GCA_963614515.1 Treponemataceae bacterium
GCGTGGACGGCTGGAAGATTTGGTAGGGGAGCGATAATCGATATCTTATCATCGGAATATCACATATATCATATTTTTTTGACAATGGCACAGAAACCTTCAATCCCGAAGGGGACAAGAGACTTCGGGCCGGCGGAAATGGCCGGACGCAACTATATCTTTGACACAATCCGTTCTGTGTTCAAGACTTACGGATATGCCCCGATTGAAACCCCGTCGATGGAGAACCTTTCCACACTGATGGGGAAATACGGCGAGGAGGGGGACAAGCTCCTTTTCCGCATACTGAACTCGGGGGAGGCGTTCAACGGAATCGATTTCAAGGAATATGAGACCGCGCCTTCGGAGGGCGACAATCCGGAGAAAGGGCCTTTCTACAACTGCCGGGCGCTGACCAACCGCGTGTGCGAGAAGGGATTGCGCTACGACCTCACCGTCCCGTTCGCACGTTTTGTCGTGCAGCACCAGAATGAGATTTCATTCCCGTTCAAGCGTTTTCAGATTCAGCCGGTATGGCGTGCGGACCGTCCGCAGAAAGGGCGTTACCGCGAGTTCTACCAATGTGACGCGGATGTCATCGGCTCCGCATCGCAGCTCAATGAGCTGGAACTCGTGCAGATTGTAGACAGGGTTTTCGGCCTTTTCGGCGTGCGTGTGTGCATAAAAATCAACAACCGCAAGGTGCTCACCGGGCTTGCCGAAATCTGCGGTTTCCCGGACAAGGTGGTTGACATCACCGTGGCGATTGACAAGATTGACAAAATCGGGCTTGAGGCGGTCGAGTCCGAGATGCTTGACAAGGGGCTGACTGAGACGGCCGTGAAGGTGATTGAGCCGGTGCTTCAGATGAGTGGCACGACGGACGGGAAGATTGCGCTCATGCGGGGTCTGTTCAACGGCGGCTCGGCTTCCGGACTTGTTTCAGAAACGGGACTGAAGGGCATTGACGAACTGGAGGAGCTTTTCGGCTACATCGCAGCTGCGGAAATCTCGCAGCAGGTGGAGATTGACCTCTCGCTCGCCCGTGGGCTGAATTATTATACGGGGGCCATATTTGAAGTGAAAACGCTCGACTTTGCCATCGGAAGCATCTGCGGAGGCGGCCGCTACGACAACCTCACGGGGATATTCGGTCTTCCGGGGATGTCCGGCGTGGGTATATCCTTCGGTGCGGACCGTATCTATGACGTGCTCAAGGGGCTCGGCAAATTCCCTGATGACGTGACTTTCGGCGCGAAAGTTCTTTTCGCGAATATGGGCGCGAACGAGCTGAGGTATCTCATCCCGCTTGTCCGGCAGCTGCGCGAGTCCGGTGTCTCCTGCGAGATTTACCCGGAGTCAGGCAAGCTGAAGAAGCAGTTCGACTACGCGGACCGCAAGAGCATCCCGTTCATCTCCATATGCGGAGCCGACGAGGCGGCCGCCGGCAAGGTGAATTTCAAGAACCTCGCGACCGGGGAGCAGCAGGCTTTTGACAAAACTGATCTTGCGGGTATGAGGGCGTTTCTGGGGCTGTAGCCCGGGACGGGGTGCTGTGCTGCGGCGTTTCGGAAGATGCCGCAGACTGCCAGGTGAAGACGGCTCGGTGAAAATTCAAGCAGATTTTCAATAAAAGTTCGCCAAAAGTTTGCAGCATCAAAAATTTGTTGTACCTTTGCAATCCCGTTCGGAGAACGGTCGTTCATCGGCGTTTCCGGACAGCGGGCAATAAAATTCCTGAATAGCTCAGTTGGTTAGAGCATCTGACTGTTAATCAGAGGGTCGCAGGTTCAAGTCCTGCTTCAGGAGCACACATCGCGGGGTAGAGCAGTTGGTAGCTCGTCGGGCTCATAACCCGGAGGCCGGAGGTTCGAGTCCTTCCCCCGCTACTGATTATCAAGCACTTGCAGACGGTATCCGCCGCCACGATGCTTCCAGATGAATCTCCGTTTTTCAGTCGCGGCACGAAAAACGGAGATTTTTTCGTGTCCCCGCAGCGACTTCTTAATTCAAGGATTGCTATATTTGCACGGGCGGAGCGGCATCCGGCAACCGGCATCCGGCTTCGTCAGTCAATAAGATGTCAGATGACTGCTCAGGAGGTTCTGAAAAAATATTGGGGTTACGACAGCTTCCGCCCGAAGCAGGAGGAAATCGTGCAGGCAGCGCTCGACGGCCGTGACGTACTCGCGATACTTCCGACTGGCGGCGGCAAGTCAATCTGTTTTCAGGTGCCGACGATGATCAGGCCGGGGCTTGCCCTGGTCGTCACTCCGCTCATAGCCTTGATGAAAGACCAGGTGCAGAATCTCGTCTCCCGGGGAATCCGTGCGGTCGCCGTATATGCCGGGATGACAAGGAGGGAAGTGGATCTCGCGCTGAACAATGCCGCCTATGGCGACTTCAAATTTCTCTACATTTCTCCCGAACGGCTCACTACGAGACTCTTCCGGCAATATCTCCGGAATATGGATGTCTCCTACATCGTCGTGGACGAGGCGCACTGCATCTCCCAGTGGGGCTATGACTTCCGTCCGGAGTATCTTCAGATAGGGCAGCTGCGGGAAGTCGTCGACGCGCCCGTAATCGCCGTCACGGCCACCGCCACCCCGTCAGTCGCGGACGATGTCATGGAGAAGCTCCGTTTTCGTGAGAAACTCCTGATAAAGAGCGGGTTCGAGCGTCCGAACCTCAGCTATATAGTCCGCGGCACCGAGGACAAGCTCGGCCAGCTGACGAGCATTTGCGAGAGCGTCCCCGGTACGGGAATCGTCTATGTCCGCAGCCGGAAGAAAACCGAGGAGCTCTCCGCGTTTCTCAAGCAGAAAGGCATCTCGGCATCTTTCTACCATGCCGGACTCGGCTCGGCCACCCGCGCGCGCCGTCAGGAGGCGTGGAAATCTGGAGAAATACGGGTGATGGTCTGTACCAACGCGTTTGGGATGGGGATAGACAAGCCTGACGTGCGCTTTGTCCTCCATTACGACATCCCCGATTCTCCCGAGGCATATTTTCAGGAGGCCGGCCGCGGGGGGCGCGACGGGAAGCGTTCCTACGCCGTGCTCCTTTGGAACAGCAATGATGTCCGTCGTCTGCATCAGATTGATACAGTGTCATTTCCGGAGCTGTCCTATGTAGAGGACATATATCAGAAAGTCCACATATTCCTTGACATCCCCTACGAATATGGCGAGGCGTCCCAGCACAGGTTCGATTTCAAGGCATTCTGCCTGCGTTTCGGACTGAGCCAGACAAGTGCTTGGTATGCAATAAAATACATCGAGAAAGCCGGGCATTGGACATTGAACGAGTCAATCGACGTTCCGACGAGGGTGATGATTTCCGTGCCGAGAAGCGTGTTCTATTCCTATGACTTTGAAAATCCGGTGCTTCCGAAGATTCTGGAAATCCTGATGCGGAGATATACGGGAATATACAATTATCCCGTCTCCATCGATGAGGAGGATATCTCCGAGTCTCTGCATATTGAAGTCGGTGAATTGAGACAGAGACTTTACGACCTGTCGCAGCTTCATCTGATACGCTACATCCCCTGCGCCGTCTCGGACGTGCTCTTCCTTAACCATGAGCGGCTTATGCCCAAGAACATAGACCTGCGTCCGCAGACCTATCTCTTTCTGAAGAAATGTCAGCACGAGCGTTCAGAAGCTATGATCGGCTATGTCACGGAGGAGACTGAATGCCGCAGCCGTTATCTTCTGCGCTACTTCGGGCAGGACGAATCCGAAGACTGCGGCACTTGCGACGTATGCCGCTCCCACAGAGCCGCTTCCGGGCGGCCGGCGGCATCGGAACCTGCGTCGTCGCAGCCCACGGAACAGCTGACGGCCTGCGTACAGACCGGAAACGGCCGACCGTCAGACGGGGGTCACGAGAAATTGGAGGCTCGTCTCTCAGGAATCATAAACGGTGAACTTCAGGGCAGATACGGTGTTGATGAACTCAAGCGTCTGGTCAACAATCCCGCGCAGGAAGACCTTCCGCAGCAGGTTCTCGATACTCTCCGCCGGATGATTGACGAGGGCGTCGTCCCTCCTCCGAAGCTGTGACGGGCGGAATGCCATCCGGACTTTATGCCCCGGTGCTTCGGGATTATGCCATCCGTCCGGGAGATGTCCCTTTCGCTGCGCTATGCCGTCCTGTGCGATTCGGCGTAGGCGTTGGCGGCGGCGAGAGCCGGGACAATATGGTCGTAGATGTTCTCCCGGCCGAGTTCGCTGTCGACTCCGAACTTCTCGAGAGTGCGCATAACTCTCGGCTGCACACCGGACAGGATGACTTTCACCCCTCTCTTGTGGGCCATATCGCAGATGTTCCTCAGGTTCTTCACCCCGGTCGAGTCGATGAACGGAACTTTTCTCATCCGGATTATGCGCACGCAGGTGTCAGCCTTCCTCCTCTGCTCGAATTCCTCCGAACGGGTCGCGAGTCCGAAGAAATACGGACCGTTGATTTCATAGACCTCGACACCTTGGCTGATGTTCAGATATTCCGTGTCTTCAAGATTCGCCCTCTCATCGTCCTCGGTCGCGGCAAGTTTAGCCTGGTCAAGCACTTCCACGCTGGAGGTCTGCATCATCCTTCGGACGAACAGCACGATTGCCAGCAGCACGCCGACCTCGATGGCCACCGTGAGGTCGACTATCACCGTCAGGAAGAAAGTTATCAGAAGCACAGCCACGTCCGGAGTCTCGCCTTTGAGGAGGTAGCGGAAGGTGCGCCACTCGCTCATATTGTAGGCGACGACGACAAGTATTGCCGAGAGACAGGCGAGCGGGATATAGACCGCGTAGGGCATCAGGAAGAGGTAAATCAGAAGAAGCACGATCGCGTGGACGATTCCCGCCACTGAGGTTCTCGCCCCGTTGTTGATGCTTGCCATGGTTCTTGCAAGCGCTCCCGTGGCCGGAATGCCGCCGAAAAGGGGAGTGACTATGTTCGCGATTCCCTGACCGATCAGCTCAGTGTTGGAATCGTGCTGCTTTCCCGTCACGCCGTCCGCCACCATCGCCGCGAGCAGCGACTCGATGGCGCAGAGTATCGCAATCGTGAACGCAGGGGAGACGAGTCCGCGCACATCGTCGAAACTCAGGCTCGGCATCGTCGGCTTCGGCATAGGCAGCCCGTCCGCGAGTTCGGGGAATTTCGAGCCTATGGTGGCGAACTCCACTCCGCAGAACCTGCTGAGCAGCACGGACGCGAGAGTCCCGAGCAGAAGAGCCGTGAGCGAACCCGGAATCTTCTTGGGTCCGAAACGGTTCCAAAGGATTATGGCGATGAGGCAGCCTGCGCTGAGTGCGGTCTCAGTCCAGTTTATGTTGCTTATGTTCTGAAAATAGCAAATCCATTCGGGTACGAATCCCGCAGGAACCGCCACGTCGGTCAGGCCGAAGAAATCTTTCATCTGCGTCGAGAAAATCGTGAGCGCGATTCCGCTGGTGAAACCCACGACAATCGGGTAGGGGATGAAACGGATGATGGTTCCGAGTCTGCAGAATCCCATCGCGATGAGCATCACTCCCGCCATTATCGTCGCGACCGTAAGCCCGGCCATCCCGTATTGTGCCACAATTCCCGCCACAATCACTATGAACGCTCCCGTCGGGCCTCCGATGAGAAAGCGCGAGCCTCCGAATACGGAGACGATGAATCCGGCGACTATCGCGGTGATGAGGCCCTGCTGCGGAGTTACTCCGCTGGCGATTCCGAACGCGATTGCGAGCGGAAGGGCGATGATGCCGACTATGATGCCGGCGATGAGATCTGAAACGAATCTTTCTTTGCTGTACCGTCCTTTCTGGAAGAGATGGAAGAATTTGGGGCGGAATACTCTTGTGTACTTCATAGGTACCTGCTGACACTGAAAGTCCGGGCGCACGTCGCCCGAACGGGATAAAACACTAAACTACCTTTTTCTAAAAACGGGCGCAAAGGTACAACAATCTCCCGAAATGGCAAATTTGACCGGTGTTTTTGATTTTCGACATCGCGAATTGGCAGAGATTTGTGGAGGATTACTTATCCGTTCGGAAGAAGATTGTTATATTTGCGTCCGCAAAAGGGGATGATTCCCTGTCCGCGCCGCATTTGTGTGCAGGCGGGATGGGGGAATATGCATACTCAGGGAATATTCATATATAGATATGGACAACAGGAAAGCAGTGATTTTTTCGGCTCCGTCAGGTTCGGGCAAGAGTACCATAGTCAGTCATATCCTCAAACTTCATCCGGAACTGGAATTTTCGGTTTCGGCGGCTTCGCGTGCGCCGAGGGGGACGGAAAAGAACGGGGTGGAATACTGGTTCATCTCCGCCGACGAGTTCCGCAGAAGGATTGCGGACGGAGATTTCGTTGAATATGAAGAGGTTTACAGCGGTTCGTTCTACGGGACGCTGAAATCCGAGGTGGAACGCATCTGGGACAGCGGGCACGCGCTCATTTTCGATGTCGACGTGAAAGGCGGGGTGAACCTGAAGAAATATTTCGGTGACAGGGCTCTGGCTCTCTTCATCCAGGCTCCGTCCGTCGAGGAACTGCGGCGCAGACTTGTGGGTCGTGCGACCGATTCTCCGGAGGCGATTGAACGCCGTCTTGCCAAGGCGGCCGAGGAGATGACCTATGCAGACCGGTTCGACCACATCATCGTGAATGATGACCTCCAGACCGCCTACGCCGATGCCGAGAGGCTGGTCGGCGACTTTCTCGCCGGCCGCTTACTTAGTTATGCAAGAAGAGTTTGACTTTTCAGTCATCCCCGTGCGGAGTCTGTGAGTGGCATATGAATTTTACGCAACGAGTGATGGATACGGCGGTTTTTTCGGGTTCTTTCAACCCCCTGCACATCGGGCATCTGG
>CAVEDD010000119.1:0-6718 GCA_963614515.1 Treponemataceae bacterium
CGGGTGCGCCTTCTCGATTTCGTCGAGAAGAATGACCGAATACGGTTTCCTTCTCACGGCCTCGGTCAGCTGACCGCCCTCATCATAGCCCACATATCCCGGAGGCGCACCGACGAGACGGCTCACTGAGTGACGCTCCTGATACTCGGACATATCTATCCTCGTAATCATGTTCTCATCGTTGAACAGGAACTCCGCAAGAGTCTTGGCAAGTTCGGTCTTGCCCACGCCGGTGGTTCCGAGGAACAGGAAGGAGCCTATAGGTCTCTTCTCGTTCTGGAGTCCGGCCCTTGAGCGGCGGACCGCATCGGAAACCGCCTTGATGGCCTTGTCCTGACCGATCACCCTCTTGTGCAGCTCGCTTTCCATCCTCAGGAGCTTCTCCTTCTCGCTTTCGAGCATCCTGTTCACAGGTATGCCGGTCCAGCGGGCGACAATCTCCGCGATGTCCGACGGGGTCACGGCCTCGTTGAGGATAGGGTCTTTGATGGCGGCTTTCTTCGCGGAAAGTTCCTCGACCCTCTTCTGGAGACCGGCCATCTTTCCGTAGCGTATCTCGGCCACCTTCCCGTAGTCGCCGGCTCTTTCAGCGGATGCCGCCTGAATCTTCAGTTCCTCAATCTGAGCCCTTGCGCTCTGGATGTCGCTGAGTATCCCCTTCTCCTCATCCCACCTCTTCTGGAGCGCTTCGTGCTCCTTGCGCGCCTCGGCGAGGTCCGACTCAATCTTGTCGAGCTTCAGGGATACGCCCTCGTGCTTTACCGCCTCCTTCTCGATTTCGAGCTGTCTGATTCTGCTCTCAAGCTCGGCAATCGGCTCAGGAACGGAATTCATTTCCAGACGGAGCTTCGATGCTGCCTCATCCACGAGGTCTATCGCCTTGTCCGGCAGAAACCGTGAGGTTATGTACCTGTGGGACAGCTCCACCGCCGAAATCAGCGCATCGTCCTCGATTTTCACCTTATGGTGGTTCTCATATTTCTCCTTAAGACCTCTCAGGATTGAAATGGACTCCGCAGGGGTGGGTTCATCAACCATCACCATCTGGAATCTTCTTTCAAGCGCCTTGTCGGTCTCGAAATATTTCTGATACTCGTCAAGGGTCGTCGAGCCGATTGTCCTCAGCTCGCCCCTCGCAAGTGCAGGTTTGAGGATGTTGGATGCGTCCATCGCGCCGGAACTCCTGCCCGCGCCGACCAGAGTGTGAATCTCGTCGATGAAGAGAATCACCTCGCCTTCGCTGTCCACGACTTCCTTCACGATGGCCTTGAGCCTTTCCTCGAACTCGCCCTGATACTTCGCGCCGGCAATCACCGCACCGAGGTCAAGGGAGTAGATTATCCTGTTCTTCAGATTCTCCGGAACATTCCCGTCCACAATCTTCTGGGCGATGCCTTCCGAAATGGCCGTCTTGCCGACACCCGGCTCGCCGACCAGAATCGGGTTGTTCTTGGTTCTCCTGCTCAGAATCTGAAGAACCCTTCTTATTTCCTCGTCCCTCCCGATGACAGGGTCAAGCTTGCCTTGAGCCGCCCTTTCATTGAGGTTGATGGCGAATTTCTGTAAATTTTCGTATTTATTCTCCATGCCAAAATTGTATAAAACAGCCGCCTGCTTCGTTATGCCTCGCATTCGACTATTTTATACAATTTTGTATTCAATAGTCTTTGCGGCTGGTGTAACACATAAAATAATCGCCTGCTCCGAAGTGCAGACGATTACTGAATTTTCAAAATATATTCCCACACAAAAAACACTGACAAAATGTCAGTGTTCAATTTCAATATCAATCCAGAATGCCATTGCGGGCATCTGTGACCGTGTTTTGCTGTCAGTCCGAGCCGTTACTGAGCGTTTGTCGTGTCGGCTGCCTCCGTCCCGAGATTCACAGGGGCGACAATTTCGGTGTCAATCTGGTCAGTGATGTTGCCGCTGTTGTTGATGTGCGGGATGAAAGTCGTGACCACTGAAACGACGAATATGAATGCGACAAGCCCCCAGGTAATCTTCTCAAGCAGGTCGGCCGTCTGGCGCACCCCGAAAGTCTGGTTTCCGGTGGTGAAGTTGCTTGCGAGTCCGCCGCCCTTGCTGTTCTGGAGAAGAACGACGATTGTGAGCAGGACACTTGCCAATATGACAAGCACTGTCAGGATTATGAATAACGCTTTCATTATTTTGTACTTTTATTATTTCTCAGCCGGGTTTCCCGGACTTTGCCGTCCGTTTCTTCAACCCAATTTTTCAACCCAAATTTTCAATAAGGGATGCAAAGTAAGCACTTTTTTCCGGATATGCCAAAATTAGTTGAGAATAAATTTGTTTCGCTTCGTCAAAATAGCCCTGCTCGGCATATATTTCTGCCAGAGTCTGGGTGTAGAATCCAAGGTGGGGAACATCCCGTTCGTCTTTGGGCCGGTCTCCGGCGGCTTTCGGAATGCGGCGGAAGAAATTGTCATCCGCGCCCCTGACCCCGTCGTAATCCGATGCCGAGAAATAGTCGCCTCCGATGATGTGGACATTGCGCACGTAGCCGCCGTCCCGTCCGTCCGCCCGGTCTCCTCCCGTTTCCGCATCCTTTGTCCCGGGCTGCGATTTCAGCTGTGACTCGATCAGAGCCTTTATGTCAGCATCCGCATATCCCCCGGCGGCCGGGGTTTCCAGAATTTCCGAAAGTTTCTTTCTGCACGGCAGATGGAGCGCCGACTCCGCGAAGAGCCTTCCTCCACGTTCCTCGCTTCCCGTGACGGAAGCCATTCTCCGGCAGAGTTCCTTCCGGGCCGCGCTGAACCACGGGTAGATGCCGACCACTCCCGACAGCTCCTCCGTCGTGAGCCTATTCAAGTCGATAGTCCTCCTTTCCCCCATAATCCTACCAGTTTGCGACGGTCGCGTTGAAAATGTCTTCGCAGAGCTTGTCGAGGATTCCGTCCGTTCCGGAGATGAGTTCGCTTTCCACCGCGTCAAGCATCTGGTCGGCGGAGAAGTCGGCGTATGCCGAGAACGATTTCTCGAAGTCGTCCTCCGGGTATTTCTTGTTGGTGAAATAGATTTTCACATTGACCGTCAGGCGGTTCATCGCCGCCTGCTCGTTTGCTGAGACCGATGTCGCCTTCACGTCGTAGCCCGTGATTTCCCCGGCAATCGTGAGGTCTCCGTCAATGTCCACCTGCTCCAGTTTCGTAAGTTTGCGGAACTTGTCCTTCATCGCTTCCGTCAGGTCATTGGCGAGCGAAGGATTGACCTTGAGCGCCTTATATTCAAAATACTCGATGTTCACCGTCTTGACGTCCGGCTGTATGGACGTCCCGGTGAAGGAATAAATCCCGCAGGATGCCGCGAGAAAGACGGTCATCAGGAGAAATAGTATGCCATATCTGTGTTTCATATTCCGTTTGGATAAGTCCGGACATTCGGTTTCATTTCCCGTCCTCCTCGGACTGCCGTTTGATTTTCCTGTATAGCGTGCGTTCGGAAATACCGAGTTCCGCAGCGGCCGCCTTCCGGTTGCCGTCATGTTTCTTCAGCACCTTGTCAATCAGTTCCATACTCAGCTTCTTCAGTGAAATGTCCTGACTGACATCGTCCGCCAGACCCTGCTCCTCCGGCTCCATGTCTTCAGGCTCCGGCCTGTACCGCACTTCGCTCCGCCAATCCTGCCCGAATCCGCCATCCTGCGGCGGAGTGATTGCCGGAGTGCCTTTCGCCGCAGCACCGCCCTGGTAAATGACGCTTTTCAGCGCGTCCACATCCTGCCGCAGCTGATAGATGGCTCTGATTACCGCCTCCCTCTCCTCCGTGTTCTTGAACATATCCTGTCCGCCATCCACGGTCGCGGGAAGCAGATTCTCGTCCTGGGAGGGGAGATACTGCCTCAGCGTTTCGGCATTGACCTCGCATTTTTCGGCTCTCGGAGCGCATTTGGCGGACTCTATGGCCGACACGGTCTCCGCCACGTTCTTGAGCTGCCGGATGTTGCCCGGCCAGCGGTATTTTCTCAGGGCTATGACCGCATCTTCGGTGAGCACGACCCTGGCGACTCCGTATCTGTCCGAGAAGTCCGTCGCGAACTTCCTGAACAGCAGATGGATGTCGCCGGGGCGTTCGCGAAGAGACGGCATAATGATTGTCACCGCGTTCAGCCTGTAGAACAGGTCTTCACGGAACTTGCCCCGTGAAACGGCGTGGAGGAGGTTCACGTTTGTCGCGGCCACTACCCTCACGTCAGTCTTGAGCACTTTCGATGAGCCGACGCGGATGAATTCGCCGGACTGGAGCACCCTCAGAAGCTTCGCCTGCGAGGCCAGGGGCAGCTCCCCGATTTCGTCAAGAAAGAGCGTCCCTCCGTCCGCCTCCTCGAAGTATCCCTTGCGCGTGTCTATCGCTCCGGTGAACGAGCCTTTTTCGTGCCCGAACAACTCTGAATCGACCGTCCCTTCCGGAATCGCGCCGCAGTTCACGGCGAAATATTTCCCCGTCCTTCTGCGGCTGTTATAATGGATTATTTTCGGAATGTTCTCCTTTCCGACTCCGCTCTCTCCGGAGATGAGCACGGTGATGTCGGTCGGAGCCACCGCCACGGCAATCTCCAGCGCCCTGTTCAGCGCCGGGTCATTGCCTACGATGTCATATTTATTCTTGAGTGACTGAAGTTCGTTCGCGTTCATATTTCTGATTTCGGTCCCGCCGGGCGCGGAACCAGGGTCTCTAAATCTGTCCGGGGCTTATGCTCCGAAGTTCCGGACAAAGATAAGAATCTGTTTAATTTTTCTCACATTTATTTTAATGTATTCATTCTTTTGGTGTCTTTTTGTCGATTGAGCACTATTTTTGCGGTGAAGTGTCGCTTTGCGTGCGTGCGGATGCCTGTTTGTTATGAAAATTAACTATATTTGCAGGGATTAGCGCATTCGCGGGAAAATTGATGCCCGGCCGGCGTGTTTTCGCCGGGATATGGCGGAAGGAATGAAATTTTATAAAACCTTATTAAAAAGTCAATAAAATGAAAAAGAGTATCAAATTCTTGGCTATCGCCCTCGGTCTTGCCGCAGTTGCCTGCAGCTCACCCGAGAAAATGGCGGAACAGGCGGAGAACGTCATTGTGAAATGCGATCCTGCGGTTCTCGAAGTAGTGGCCGGCAACATCGACGCCACGGTTACTGTAACTTACCCTAAGGATTATTTCCATCCGAAGGCGGTTCTCGCTGTCACTCCTGTGATTGTTTACGACGGAGGCGAGCAGGCGATGGAGCCGTTCATGTTCCAGGGCGAGAAAGTGAAGGACAACTACCAGACAGTCCCTTCAGACGGTGCGACAATCACGAAGAAAGTTCATTTCACCTATGCGAAAGGTATGGAGAAATGCTATCTCGAACTTCGCGGAGTCGTAAGCTACAAGGACAAGAAGATTGACCTTCCTGCAAAGAAAGCCGCAGACGGAGCCAACACCACCTATATGCTCGCATGCTGCAAGGGCAAGGTTGACCTCAAGGATGACGGCTATCAGGCGATAATCAATATGCCGGAAGAAGGCCAGATTCTCTACACCATCAACAGCTCTAATGTACGCAACTCAGAACTCAAAGGCAAATCAGTCAAGGAGTTCCTTGCTGCAGTCAAAGCAGCTGAAGAGAATGGCCGCAAGACCATCGTAAGCACCGACATCGTGGCCTACGCTTCACCGGACGGCGGTGAGAAACTCAACGCCAAACTTTCCGACAGGCGTTCCGACTCTGCCGAGAAGGCATTCAAGAAGGTGACCAAAAAAGCTCCTATCGACGCTCCGGTCAACGTGAAGTCAGTCGGTCAGGACTGGGAGGGATTCCAGGAACTTGTCGCAAATTCCGACATCGAGGACAAGGAACTCATCCTCCGCGTTCTTTCAATGTACAGCGACCCGGCTGTCCGCGAGCAGGAAATCAAGAATATGTCGGCAGTTTACACGACTCTTGCAAAGGAAGTCCTTCCTGAACTCCGCCGTGCACGCTTCATCGCCAATGTCGAGTTCACCAACTACTCAAGCGAGGAACTCCTCAAACTCGTGGAAGAGAACATCGACATCCTTGACGAGTCCGCACTCCTTCACGCAGCTGTCCTCGTAGAGAAAGAGGCTGACAAAGTCGCTCTCTACAACAAGGCGATCGAGAAATATTCAAGCGCCAAAGCTCAGTACAACCTTGCTGCGGTTTATGCACAGAACGGCAAAGATGCCGAGTGCAAGGCTGCAATCGCGAAATGCGACGCCAACGACGCTGACGTGAAGAACGTTCTCGGCGTGCTCGCTCTCCGTGCGAAGAAGCTTGACGAGGCTGCAAAATATTTTGCCGCTTCAGCAACCTGCGCAGCTGTCGAAAATGCTGCGACCGTTGATATCCTCAAGGGCGACTACAAGGCTGCCGCTTCAAAGCTTGCCGGCAAGAAAGGCTTCACCGCCGCTCTCGCCAACGTCCTCACCGGGAACTACTCCGCAGCCGAGTCTGCAATCTGCTGCGACTGCCCTAAGGGCGCATATCTCAAGGCCGTCATCGCCGCACGCAAGGGCGACAAGGAAGGCGTGAAGACCAATCTTGAGAAAGCCAAGAAGTGCGAGTGCCTCGCAAAGAGGGCTGCGAACGACATTGAATTCGCTCAGTTCAATTAACAGTCCCGAAGAACAAAAAATCCCCGCCGGGTTTCCGCCGGGGATTTTTTGTGTCAGGACATATCCGGCCGTATTCGTCTG
>CAVEDD010000120.1:0-4510 GCA_963614515.1 Treponemataceae bacterium
CTGCCGAACTCGGCGACAAAGTCGGTGTACTCTGCATAGTTAGCCTTGATGGCAGCAACGTTGTCGCTGTCGGCACCAACGAGAGCTTCAATCTTCGCTGCAAGTGCGCCCTTCTCCGCATATACGTCGAGAATGTCTTTGAAGCTTTCTTGTGTGAGAGCCTTGTTTGCGGTTTCCTTAGCAGCGTCTGCAGCAGCCTGGGCAGCTTTCACGGCAGCGTCAAGATCAGCAATCTTACCGTCATATTTTTCCTCCAGAGCCTTGAGCGAAGTCTCGAGTGCGGAAACGTTCTCCGTCACTGCCTCTACAACTATCTTTGTCGCGTAAGTCGCAGCGGCTGTGTTGACATCAAGCTTGCTGCTGATTGTTTCGGTAATCTCCGCAATCTTTTTCTCGGCAGCTGCAACACGCTCCTCGATACCGTCGATTCTGGTGTTGATTGCCGCAACAGTGGTCTGGATACCTTTGACAGTCTCGCTGATCGTGTTTACAACGGTGACATCAGCCTTGCTGCTGTCCAAAGCCGCAATCTGAGTATTGATGCCTGCGATTGTCGTATTAATCTCCTTGATGCTGTTCTCGAGAGCCGTAATATCGGAAATGTCGGCCTTTTCGTCCAAAGCCTTGATTGCCGTATTGAGGGCTTCAATCTGGTCGTTGAGAGTCTTGACATTCGCGTCAAGGGCTGTGACATCAGCCTTGCCGCTCTTCAGAGTCTCGATTGCAGCTTCGAGTTTGTCAATCTGACTCTGGAAAGTTGAACTCTGTCCCTTGATCGTTGCGACATCAGTCGTAACTCCGCTGAGACTTGTGACGAGGTTTGCGACGGTCTGGGCGTCAGCCTTGCCGTTCTTCAGAGTCTCGATTGCAGCTTCGATGGTGCTCTTTGCAGACTCAAGGGATGAGACCTTGCCTGAAAGCGCAGCAACGTCGGCAGCGCTGGCGCTCCCGGCCTGCAGAGCCGCGATTGCCGTCTTGGCGTCACTTAACGCCGTGCTCAAGTCACTGGTCAGCGTCTTCAGACTTTCGACCTGCGTCGAAACACTCGCAAGCGTAGCGGACGAGTTCTCCAGCTTGGTGACGCGGTCTTTCAACCCGTCGATGTCTGCAGAATAGTCCGTACAGCCAGTGTACACCAATGTCCCGCCCGCGAGGGCCAACATTGAAACAATTCTAAAGAATTTTTTCATAAAGATAATGGATTAATTAAAGAAGTTAACTTAACTTGTTTTCTGATTCTTTTTTCTTTCTTGCTTTTCCTGATTCCTAATTTTTTGATATACATTCGTTTAAGAACCGACGCCTTTCATTCTGACACCCGATTCGCAAGTTTTTCCATCTCATATTCCATTCAGTCAGCACGGTGAAAACTCCATACTTCACCCCCCCCCCACAGTTCACCGCACACCGAAAACAACCGCAAATGTAACGGATAAAAACCATTTATGCAACATTACGCCGCAAAAATCTTGTTTTTTGAGGTCGCCGGCAATTTTCCCGCACTCCCGTGCAAGGTTTCAGCCTTCCCGGATTGTCAGAAAACTAAAACGAGAACTTGTAGCCGACGCAGAGGGAGAGGGCGTCGGATTTCTCCCAGCCGAGGGACTTGAGCTTCGTGCCGGCCTTGTCGGTGTCGATTTCGAGGCTGCGGGTGTGGTTGTACATCAGGGAGAAGTCGATTCCGTGCCGCTTGCTGATGTTCCAGTCCAGACCGACGGACCCGCGCAGACGGTTGACGTAGGCGTCGTTGTAGCCGAGGAACTCGTAGTCAGTGTAGGCTGCGGAGGTTTCGCTCCAGGTCGCGGAGCAGCGCGGGGCGTTGAAGATGTTGCGCAGTTCGAAGTAGGCGTAAGGCTCGACCTTCCGCAGTCCGCGGTACTTGACCGTGAACCGCGACTTGAGCTGCAGCTGGTTCGGCACGGACTGGTAAGGGTTCAGGTCGTAGGCCTTGTGCGTGAGCTGGAGCTTCTCTTTCAGGGAGAAGCGCCAGGAGCCGGCATCGTACTGCCCGGTCAGGTTGAGGGACACGCGGTGGCGCGGCCGGAAAGTTTCCGATGAGTTGTAATGACCGATGAAGATGTATTCAGCCCCGACTTTGAACCAGTCGCAGACCTTGTATTCCACTCCCACGCTCGCCTGATGCCTCTCCACACCGGCGAAGGAGTCCTTTGTCCTCAGTTCGTAGCCGGCGGTCAGGTGCAGCCCCCTGGCCGCTTTCCAGTCGATTTCCGCGGAGGTTCTCGTGTTGAAGCCCACGCTGTTCTGGGCTGCGGCGTCCGTGCTGCTCAGGCAGACGGCTGCGAGTGCGGCCGCCAGTATTGTGATGATGTTTGTTTTTTCCATAAATTGTAAGACGATTTCGACAGACAAATGTTATTGAACGGTTTGAACCGGACCGCTGCGGTCAGGCTGTCCACAGGCGGCCCGGCGGCGGACTCAGAGATTCTGATTTTCGGTGAACTGCTTGTATCTCACGATGTTGCCTATCGTGGAGACCGAATCTCCGTCCGTTTCGTAATATATTTTCATATATGCCGAATCCTTGAGAAAATCGATGTTTCCGATTTCGACGTCAGTCGGGGTTATGCCGCAGCGCTGTTCGATATCCTTGAAAAGTTCGTCGCGTCTCTCGGGCACAATCAGGTCTATGCGGTCGTAGAGTATGATTTTCGACGACGATTTTTTGAGGCTGCGGCTGCTCTCG
The DNA here is from genome assembly GCA_963614515.1 of Treponemataceae bacterium. Taxonomy (GTDB): domain Bacteria; phylum Bacteroidota; class Bacteroidia; order Bacteroidales; family UBA932; genus Cryptobacteroides. The sequence goes on from CAVEDD010000120.1 coordinate 2,705, forward strand.
AGCACCCATATCAGAATGAGCGACAGAGCATTGGCTGAAACCGCCACAAGCAGGTCGCCCCAGCCGAGGGCATAGTGCGCGTCGGCCTCCCCGAGATCCGCCACCCTGTACAGCGGAGTGAGTCCGTTGACCGCCGAAAGCGCGATGATAACGAAGAGGTAGGTCATCTCACGGATGGGAACGGTCTCGGTGCGGTAGCGTATGACCCCGAAAATGGCGAAAAGTCCGAGAGTCAGCCCCACTCCCACATCGACCCTGCCCATCGCGTAGAGCAGAAGGAGCATCGCCGAGGAGAATGCGAGAAAAGTGAACGCATAGTCCTTCCTGCGGCTTTTCGGGTAGTAGAAGAAGTGGACGAGCGCCCAGCATACAAGCAGGTTGAGGAAGAATCTCACCCCGAGTTCCCCGAGGCTCTGCGCGGTGGTCATCACCGGTTCGACAAGCGTCTGAAGCAGGTCGCCGTCTTCTAAAGCGGCCGCAGTATAACAGGTCTGTAACATTTCAGATAAAAGTTTTTATTCAGTTTTTCAATTGTTCTGAGTTTCTTCTTGAAGCGTCCCGGATGCACTGAGGAATCCGTGGAGACCACACCGATGCAGTATTTGCTCAACCTCATCGGCTTCACCCTGCGGCGGAGCAGGATGTCCTGCATGTCGCTGTGCAGCCGGCCGTCCTGTTTGAGTTCGATGATGACGACTCCGCCAAGGTCGGCCGTCACGCCGGTTCTGAAGTTGCGGAACGAGACATCGAGGTCAATCGTGAGACGCTCGTTCAGGTTTCTGTTCACGAGGGTTATGCGGCTGAACGATGTCTCGAGGGAGGGGGACACGGACTTCGCATCACAGTCCGAATGTCCCGCCAGCCAGGAGCATATCGTTTCATCGCCGCAGAAATCCCCGAAACATTCCGCCGGAATCGGGATTCTCTTCTTTTTCGTCCGTCCCCGGTTGTTCTTCCGCTTGACTTCGAGGAAGCACAGCCCGGATTCGACATATTCCCGGGTCCGGATTTTCTGTCTGACGGCCTTGCCGCGACGGTGGTCGGTGAACATCCGGAGCGACGGGGTGTCGAAGTAGAGGCTGTCATAGCGGTGCAGCCGCACTCCGTCCTGTGTGAAGACCCGGTATCCGCCCTCAAGCGCGTCTCCGAGCACCTCGTCCAGAACCATTCTGTCAGTCAGGTACTTGCTGTCAATCCTGTTCATCAGCCGGATGGAGTCCATCTCCTCAAGGCTGATGGGCGGGAAGGCTTCGAGAACTGCGCCCGGGTCCTTCCGCCTCACCTCCGACGCCCCGGAAGCCCCGAAAGTCCCGGAATCTCCGGGACCGTATGCACGGATGTCCGGCCCGTCATTCGCTTTCGCCGGGGACATATTCATACAGTTTGTATCTCTTGAGTTTTCCCTTGGCGTCATAGACATATTCCGTCTTCTTCCGTCCGAACTCATCGAATTCGAATTTTCTGTAATTGTCGAGTTTGTTGGCGGAGTTGTAGACATATTCCCGGGCGATTTTCCCGTTTGGGCCGTGTTCATATTTCTTCCTCCATTTCAGACCCTTCCCGTCATATTCGATTTCCTCGACTTTCTTTCCGGCGGCGTTGTATATGGTCACGTGGTCGAGGATTTTCTGATTCGTGGCCGCATCGACTTTCCATTCCCTGACGGTCATATTGCTTTTCGACGGTTTCTCCGCCTCCTGCACGGTGTTCCGCGCCGTGTCCTCCGTCTTTTCCTGCGCCGCCAGCCCGAAACCGCCGAATGCCGAAAGGGCGAGCGCCGCGAGTATGATTTTCGTTTTCATATAC
>CAVEDD010000120.1:4647-6705 GCA_963614515.1 Treponemataceae bacterium
GCCGAATCGGCCCGTCACATCAGCGTCCGCCGGGGCCTCCTCCCGGATTGCCACCTGGATTTCCGCCGCCGCCGGGGTTTCCGCCACCGTCCGAAGAACTGGTCGAAGCCGTGACGCTCGTGCTTGACGAACCGCATTTGAGAGTGTAGCTGCTGCCGCTGACAAGGCTCGCGTGGGAGAGCACCATACTGCCCACATTGCTGTTCGACGGCGAGGTGAACTCAAGAAGGAGTTTGTCCCCGCTGTAGAGGCTGTAGCCGGAGTTCGCAGTCCAGCTGCTGACAGTAATCACCGGCTGGGTTATGCTTGACCCGGACTCAAGCCCGCCGAAAGCCACGAGAGAGCCTCCGCTGATGTAGAGCTTGTAGCCGCCCTCTGTGTTCGCGTCCAGGGCCACTTCCGGGCTGCCGCTGCCGACGGCATAGATGTAGCCGCCCTGGATGTACATATTCCCGTTCGCGTCAAGTCCGTCGTTTCCTGAGGAGTACGCATAGACATCGCCGCCCGTTATGGTCATATCGCCGCCGGAGTTGATTGCGTCGTCGCTCGATGTCGCGCTGATGCTGCCGGCTGAGATGGTGATTGTCCCCTTTGCCTCTATGGCCTCGTGCGAACTTGCCTTTGCCGTCACGGTCGCTCCGGAGAAGGTGAGGTTTCCGTCGAACTTTATCCCCTTTGCAGCCTTGGAACTGGATGTGCTTGAGGAGCCTCCCCATCCGCCCCAGCCTCCCTGGCCGCCGCTGCTGCCGTAATTGGAGCCTGTTGCCGTGACGGTCACGGTGCCGCCGATGAAGTGTCCGTCGCCATCGCAGTTGATGCCCTTGGACCCCGTGCCGCTCACGCTGATGTCAATCGTTCCGCCCTCAATCGCGAACGCCGTGTCCGCCTTGATGCCGGATGCTCCGGTCAGTTCCCCGTCCACGGTCCCGGCCGCGCTGGAGGATGTGATTGTCACGCTGCCGGCCGACTGGTAGTAGTTCCCGTCGGTGGTGACGCCCTTCTTGCCCGTGCCGGAGACTGTAATCGCGGTCGTGCCGCCCTCAATCTGGACTTTCTCCTTGCCGCGGATTCCGTGCCCGGATTTGGAGGTGACGGTGATTGTCGGGGTTCCGGTGATGCTGACATAGTCGTCGCTGGTTATGCCGGCCTTGCCTGTGGCAGTCACAGTGAGGCTTCCGTCACCGCTGAAAATCAGCTGGCCCTCACTGAAGAACGCGGCCTTCATATCCTCGTCGTCAGTCTCGTCGGTGTAGTTGCCCGAAGAGTCGACGGAGCCGTCGGCAAGCGAGTTTGTCCCGCTGATGATGACTGAGGTGTATTTGTGGCTCTGGTTGTTGATTGCGGCGCCTCCCGGGTTGGTCAGATTCACTCCGTTCAGGCAGATTGTCTGTTTGGCGTCGCTGTAGAGTTTGAAGAATCCGTCGGACGCCGTTCCGCTGAGATTGTAGGTCAGGCACTGCTCCGAGGTGTTGACAAGCGTGATGTCGTTTCCGTCAATCACGGATGTTCCGTATTCGTCTGACCATCCGCTCACCTTCGCGCCGCTTTCCGAGAATGTTATTTCCACGGTCCCGTCAACGACTGTGATTCCGCCGTCGTCGTCCGTGTCGTCCGTAATCGCCTCCTGTGTCACCGCAATCTGATTTCCGGTGCAAGCCGAAAGCATCAGAAGCATAGCAATGTAATGATACCTTTTCATATTATACGCTCTTTCGACAGACCCTGCGCACGGAGCTTCACTTCCGGCAATTCCCGCGTAAATTTCCGCAGCGCGACGGGTGCTGTCCGTTAACCGGTTTCAAATTTAGGGGCGCGGGGCGCGAATGTGGCGCGAATTTTCAGCGAACGCCGCGATTTCTTCAGCGAACGGGTCTCTCCGAATGGAAACAATATGCTAATTTTGCATCGTCTGAATTGATGGCGCCGTCCGGGGAGACGGAAAGTCAAGACATAAGTAAGCGTTAAAAAATAAATTGGTGGAGATTTGTGAAGGATTTTTGAGGATAGATTTCTTTTGGAAGAGGGAGTGTACTGGAGGTACATGACCGATGAGAAAAG
>CAVEDD010000121.1:0-6683 GCA_963614515.1 Treponemataceae bacterium
TGCAATTGGATCAGTCATTTTTAAATCCTTTTAGCGGATTTCACGACGCCTGTTCCGGCGCCCGATATCCTAATTGTTAATAAAATATGTAATAAATGTATTCTCTGTTACCAGCTTGCCTTCTTGACTCCCGGGATGAGACCGTTGCTCGCCATCTCACGGAACTGGATGCGGCTGATGCCGAACATCCTCATATAGCCCTTCGGCCTTCCGGTAAGAGAACAGCGATTGTGCATACGGCAGGGACTTGAGTTCTTCGGGAGCTTGTCAAGGGCGGCCCAGTCTCCGGCTTCCTTGAGAGCTTTCCTCTTCTCGGCGTATTTAGCAACCAGTTTCGCACGCTTGACTTCGCGGGCTTTCATTGATTCTTTTGCCATCTTATGAATCTTTATTTGTTATTTTTCTTGAAAGGAAGGCCGAATGCCGCAAGAAGCGCATGAGCCTCTTCATCGGTCTTTGCCGTCGTCACGAAAGTGATCTCCATTCCGAGAATCTTCGTAATCTTGTCGATGTCAATTTCAGGGAATATGATCTGCTCCTTGATTCCGAGCGTGTAGTTTCCCTTGCCGTCCATCTTCTCGGAGATTCCGTTGAAGTCGCGGATGCGCGGGAGGGATATGCGGATGAGCCTTTCGAGGAACTCGTACATCTTCACGTTGCGGAGGGTGACCTTCGTTCCGATAGGCATTCCCTTACGGAGTTTGAAGTTGGAGATATCCTTCCTTGAAGCCGTCACTATGGCTTTCTGTCCGGTGATTGCCGTAAGCTCCTGCTGAGCGACCTCGACGAGCTTCTTGTCACCCGTAGCATCGCCCACGCCCTCGTTGATGGTGATCTTCACGAGTTTCGGAACCTGCATCACCGTGGAATAGCCGAACTGCTTGGTGAGCTTTCCGACAATCTCTTCCTTATAGAGTTTCTTAAGTGCAGGGACATATCCTGCAGGTACTGTCTGTGCTGCCGGAGCAGCTGCTGCCTGTTTCTTTGCCATTACTTAATCTCCTCTCCTGATTTTTTTGAAACGCGGACTTTCTTTCCGTCTTCCTTGATCTTGAAGCCCACCCTCGTCGGGCCGCCCTTTGCCGGGTCAATGAGCTGAAGATTGGAAATGTGGATTCCAGCTTCCTGTTTGATGATTCCTCCCTGAGGATTCTTTGCGTTTGGTTTGGTGTGCTTTGACACGATGTTGATGCCCTCGACAATCGCACGGTTCTTGTCCGTGATTATCTGAAGCACCTTGCCGGTCTTCCCCTTGTCGTTACCGGCATTTACATAAACGGTGTCGCCTTTTTTAATTCTGTTCATAATGCTAAATCAATTAGAGGACCTCCGGTGCCAGTGAAACGATTTTCATATAGTTCTCGCGAAGCTCCCTTGCCACAGGGCCGAAGATACGTGTTCCACGAACCTCACCCTGATTGTTGAGAAGAACGCAAGCGTTGTCGTCGAAACGGATGTATGAACCGTCCGGACGGCGGATTTCTTTCTTTGTGCGGACAACGACAGCCTTTGAGACGGAGCCCTTCTTCGCGTCACCGCCAGGGATGGCGCTCTTGACTGCAACGACGATTTTGTCGCCCACTCTTGCATAACGGTGACGGGTACCACCCAGAACACGGATGCAAAGCACTTCCTTCGCACCGCTGTTGTCTGCCACCTGTAAACGTGATTCCTGCTGTATCATTGCTACTTAACTTTTTCTACGATTTCAACTAATCTCCAGTTCTTTGTCTTGCTGAGAGGACGGGTTTCCATAATGCGGACGGTGTCGCCTATGCTGCACTCGTTCTTCTCGTCGTGAGCTACGAACTTGGTGGTCTTCTTTACGAACTTGCCGTACATCGGGTGCATTTCCTTGGTTTTTACGGCAACCACGATGGACTTGTCCATCTTGTTGCTGACCACGACCCCTATTCTTTCCTTGCGAAGATTCCTTTCCATGAGAATTCAAATTTAGTTCTGTTTCTCTTTTTCTGCAAGGACGAACATCATACGGGCGATGTCAGTCTTTGCCTTCTTGATTTTTGACGTGTCCTCTAACGGAGAGATGGCGTGATTCATCTTCATCGTGGAAAGATTCGCTTTCTCAATCGCGATACGGTCACGGAGATCCGCAATCGACATTTCACGTACTTCTGTGATTTTCATAACTTTCTGCTCTCCATTAAATTATTCGACATAGTCCCTGCGAACCACGAACTTCGTGGTCACCGGAAGTTTCTGCGCGCCGAGACGGAGCGCCTCCCTGGCGATTTCCATCGGAACGCCCTCGGCTTCGATAAGAATGCGTCCAGGGGTCACAGGGCATACGAATCCCTCCGGATTACCCTTACCTTTACCCATACGCACTTCGGCAGGTTTCCTCGTGTAAGGCTTGTCAGGGAAGATTCTGATCCAGATTTTCCCCTCACGTTTCATGTAACGCGACACCGCCTGACGGGCAGCCTCAATCTGACGACCTGTAAGCCAACAATTTTCCAAGGTCTTGATTCCAAAGGAGCCGAACGCAAGCTGGTTGCCTCTCTGGGCAAGACCTTTCATGCGGCCCTTCTGCTGCCTTCTGAATTTGGTTTTCTTTGGTTGTAACATTGTTTATTGCTTTTTGAATTTAAATTATTCAACTTTTCGCCCAAAATATTGAGAGACAGACAGTTGGGCACACCGACCCTCATTTTTGGGACTGCAAAGATACGAAAAATTCCCGTAATGCAAAGATTTTTCCGAGAAATTTCTAACTTTTTTGACCGCATTTTTCATCTATCAACATATCCATTCTCAACGGATTACACGGATTGAAGAAAAATATATCCGTTCATTTTCGACTATGACATATCCCCACATTCCGCAGAGACCTCCGCACCACATTTTGCCGGAAACTTCCAACCGTCGAAGAAAACGGATGCGAATCCGGCCGGGATGCGATGTCATATTTTATTCTTATTTTTGCGGGATGCGATTATTCGGGATGCGATTACTTATCGCAGGATATGACAAAACTGAAAAGTCAAGGATTTATGGAAGAAAAAAAGATACCGGCATACCCGCTCATCGATATGTCTGAACTGAACCGATGCCTGCTCTGCGACAACGCGCCGTGCACTGGCGGCTGCAGCAGGGGGCTGCCTGTTTCGGACATTCTGCGCTCCATCTATTTCCACAACGGGATGGGGGCTCTCGAAAAGACCGGAGGGGAACGCTGCACGGACTGTGACGCCCCGTGCGAAAGCGTCTGCGTGCTGGGAAAGAAAAGTTTCCCGGTGAGGATAAAGAGCGTGATATCGTCCCTCTACGAAGGCGCGAAAAATGTCGTGGACTACGGAATCGTCGATGAAGGAAGGTTGAAAGGGGCGTTCGCCAAGTCCGGTGAACCGGACATCAGCACCGACATCTGCGGAGTGAAGCTCGAGAATCCGTTCCTGCTGTCGTCTTCCGTGGTGGCGAGCAACTACGAGATGTGCGCCAAGGCGTTCAGGGCGGGATGGGCCGGAGCGGCGTTCAAGACCATCTGCACATTCCCGCAGCACGAGGCCTCGCCGCGATTCTCGGCGATAACGAACCATTCGAACTCGTTCTGCGGGTTCAAGAACATAGAACAGCTCTCCGACCACAGCGTGGCCGAGAATATGGAGGTGTTCCGCAGGCTGAAGGCGGAGTTCCCGACGAAAGTGATAATCGCCTCCATAATGGGCAAGAACGAGAAGGAGTGGACGCAGCTCGCGCAGGAATGCGAACGGGCGGGGGCTGATGTCATCGAGTGCAATTTCTCCTGCCCGAACATGGAGTCGGATTCGCTCGGAATAACCATAGGGCAGGACGCGGCGCTGATTGAGAAATTCACGGCAGCGGTCCGCAGGGGGACGAAGCTTCCGGTGCTCGCCAAAATGACCCCGAACATCACTGACATGGTTCCTATGGCGGCCGCCGCGAAAAGGGGCGGTGCCGACGGAATCGCGGCGATAAACACGATCAACAGCATCACGGGGGTGAACATCGACACGATGACCGCCGAGCCTGACGTGCACGGACATTCCATCGTCGGAGGATATTCCGGACAGGCGGTGAAGCCCATCGCCCTGCGCTTCATTTCCGACCTCGCCAGAAGCGCGGAACTCAAGGGGATGCACCTCAGCGGAATGGGCGGCGCCGAAAACTGGGAGGATGCCGTGGAGTTCATCTCTCTCGGCGCGGGCAGCGTCCAGATTACGACGGCGGTGATGCAGTACGGCTACCGCATCATCGAAGACCTCACCGACGGGCTGCGGTACTATCTCAAGGTCAAGGGGCTTGACAGCCTCGGGCCGGTGAAGGGAGCGGCCGTACAGTCCATAGTTCCTCACAATCAGCTGGAAAGGGGCACGGTGCTGTTTCCGAAATTCGACTATGCAAAGTGCGTGGGCTGCGGAAGATGCTATATTTCCTGCTACGACGGCGGGCATCAGGCCATCAGTTTCGACCTGTCCTCAAGGCAGCCGCGGCTCGACGGGCAGAAATGCGTCGGCTGCCACCTCTGCCGCCTCGTGTGCCCGGCCAAGGCGATAGGCGTGGCAATCAGAAGAATCGAACGGGAGTAGGACGGCGCAGGCACGCGCGCAGATTACGGAAGGCTATGTGGAAATCACGCATAATTCTGGTTTTTGCCCTCATTTTCGCCCAGCAGACGGCGGGAGGGCTTTTCGCGCAGGATAAATCCGGGAAAAGGCCCGGAGGATGGCTCGAGTACACGGTGGAGAATGGTGACACCGTGTTCCACGACAGCATCCGTCCGGCCAGGGTGTTCCAGAGGATGCCCCGGCAGAAAGGCCGGGAGTGGAGAAAATACTACCGGCTCGTGTACAATTTCAGCAAGTCCTATCCCTACGCGCTGATTGCGAAGAGGATGGTGGAGATGACGGACAGCGTAATCGTCGCCGACCATCTGACCGGGCTGAAGAAAGAGCGTTATATCAGCCATCTTCAGAGCGAGATTTTCAAAGTCTTCGAAAGCCACGTCAGAAAGCTCACGGTTTCGCAGGGGGTGCTCATCATGAAACTGATCGACCGCGAGACGGGACACACGTCCTATGAACTTATCCGGACTTACAAGGGCGGAATCAGCGCCGGTTTCTGGCAGGGCGTCGCGAAAATGTTCGACGGGGATATGAAAAGACCCTACGACCCGGAGGGCGAGGACGCGCAGGTGGAGGAGCTTGTGCAGCTTTGGAAGGACGGGGATTTCCCGGCGCTCTACTGGTCTCTGTTCTGGGAGGATCCGCCGGTGGTGGAGATTCCCGAAAAATACCGCCGGTGGAGACCTGCGGAGGAGTAAGCGGCTGAATGCCGACGGACAGCCGGCGGAATGTCAGGAATTGCCCCGGTATTCCATCGATTTGAGTTCCTCTCCGTCCCATACGAGACAGGGCGAATGACGGAACCAGTCCTTGAGCATCCTGAAATTCGCGCCGCAGGGGAGCGTCAGATTGACGGAGGAATGGAAATGCCCGAAGATGAAATAGTCCACGTGCTGTCTTTCCCCGAAATCCTCCGCGAACTTCCAGAGAGGTTCGTCCTCATTCCTGAACACATATTCCGTCTTGTGCCTGAGGCGGTTGCGCTTTGACCAGCTGTTGCCCAGACGGAAGGCGAACCACGGGTGCAGGGTGCTGAACAGCTTCTGGAGCGGGCGGCAGTGGAAAATGCCGGAAAGGATGCGGTAGCCGCAGGGGACCGGGCCGAGTCCGTCGCCGTGACCGAGGCAGAAGACCTTTCCGTGAATCGTCGTGACGTAAGGCTGGTCGAGCCGCTTCATCCCGAGCGACTCGAAATAGGAATAGCTCCACACGTCGTGGTTCCCCCTGAAGAAATAAACATTCACTCCCCTGTCGATCAAGTCCAGCAGGGCCGCGAAAACCCTGACATATCCCTTCGGCACGACATCGCGGTACTCGTACCAGAAGTCCCAGATGTCTCCGAGCATATAGAGGCTTTCCGTCTCTTCCGGCAGCGATTTGAGGAATCCGACGAAACGCGCCTCCCTGTCCTGCGGGTCAAGCACGTCACAGCCGAGATGCACGTCGGCGATGAAATATGTGAGGTTCCTTGTCATCTGCATGAGGGAATTTCATGTTCCGGGGATATGAATATGCGGGAGAATGCTCCCGTGAAATTACGCGGGCACATTTGATTACGCGAATATGAATATGAGTACGGCCACGGCCGCGCAGTAGAGCGAGAACCACCCGAGCGCCGTCTTCTTCACGAGGGCGATCATGACCTTGCAGGCGAAAAGCCCGGAAATGAACGCGGAGAGGAAGCCGAGTGCAAGGGGAAGCGCCCCGACAGCCGAAGAGGCCATTTCACCGCCGACAATCTCGAGGAAAGCCTCCCCGAGAATCGGGATGAGAACCATCAGAAACGAGAACTGGGCCATCACGTCGCGTCTCACTCCGCAGAGAAGCCCCGTGGAGATGGTCGTGCCCGAGCGGGAAAGCCCGGGAATGACGGCCACCGCCTGACCCAGCCCCACGGCGAACGCCTGCCACCAGGATATTCCGTTGCGGACGGCGGCGTCCGCAGTCTCCCCCGCGGCTCCGCCTGCGGCGGTCTCCGCCGGCGCCTTGTGCCGGAAGCAGCGCCCGAAGCAGCCTGACTTGAACCCCGACACATTGTCCGAGAGCAGAAGCAGCAGCGCCGTGACGAGCAGCGCG
>CAVEDD010000122.1:0-6644 GCA_963614515.1 Treponemataceae bacterium
GAGGTGCTGTCGGCGCTGGCGATGCCTGAGTATGAGAAGTACAGATAACAGAAAAGCCGGCCTCGCGGTCGGCTTTCTGTTTGGTTCAGAGGATGTTACTCGGCGGTCTTGTCCATCACGCAGCGGACTGCGACCCCATTGGTCGCATTGCTGAAAGAGGTGTGAAGTCTTCCTTCCGGATAACCCGTAAGATTGAATGTAGTTATCATTGACCATACTTGTGCCTTATTATATCCGGTTGACCCTGCCCAATAAGTCACCGCCTGCTTTTCAAAAAGATCTTCTTTTGTAGAGTTCAATTTTGTTATGACATTCGCATTATATGCCGTCCCGTTTGAGTTGAACCCGGACAACACGGGATTCCATCCGCATTCCACCGCATTGCCGTATTTGCCGCTTTTATAATCTTGAGAGTAGAAAGGAGCGGCCGTGTCTGTCTCCTCTTCGATGCCTGCTGCTGACGCTGATTGAGAATATCCGCACAATGCCACAAAATCAGCTTTAGTCGGGATATGCCAACCTTCAGGGCAAATTCCCTGCACACCTTCGAATGTGGTGTAGTTATCTTCCCCATATGTGATGTCTCCGAGGTAGATGTTGGCGGAGTAAAGGTATCCCTGAGCATTGATGGTCTCCTCGTCCTTTGCAGCCTGTGCGGTAGCCCTCGATTTATATACATCGTTTCCATTTTTGTCTTGCCCGGAAAGATACACTTCCACATCAGTCAATGTGTATGGATACCAGAAGCCGCTCTTATCCGTAGGATTTTCAGAAGCAGTCTTGCCTTCCGGGACATAACGGAGGTTTTCCGTCATCCAATAGTTGCCCCCAAGATATGCTGCCTTGTAGACATTGCCTGCGGCGTCGGTTACGGACGGAGCCTGCACCTTGAATACCGGGAACGTGTACTTGAACGCGCCTTCCGTGCTTGAGGTCTCGTCCAGAAGCGCAATCTCAAGGTCAATCTCAAGTTCCCCCTGAGTATGGTTTTCCGGGAATGTCAGTCTGATTGTCGATTCCCCGGCATCGCCGGCAGTCGGAGAGTACTGAAAATCATAGTCGTATGAGCCGTCGACACCGGCGCTTGTGACCATCCAGTTCCTGCTGCTCGTGAATTTCAGTTCAACCTCTCCCCCGTAGAACGGGATTTCAGAAATTTCACTCACCGCCGTCACTTCCGGATCTGGAAGAGTCTTCTTTTCTTCGTCATTTGCTTCCTTGTTGCATCCGGCGACCGCCGCGCCGAGCAGAACCAATGCTGCAGGGATAAAATACCTTTTCATATTCATAAATGCAGATTTTTGCGTACGGAAAACCGTATGTCCTCCGTACAGTTAAAACACATCACCAATAAGCGTCTGTCACTGACAAATTTGCTTTCTTCGGCGCAAATGTAGTCATTTTTTTATTTTTTTCGTCCGCCCGCTTGTGATTTTAAAAATTATCCCTACCTTTGCAATCCCATTCGGGAAAACATACGCGGAAATAGCTCAGTTGGTAGAGCACGACCTTGCCAAGGTCGGGGTCGCGAGTTCGAGTCTCGTTTTCCGCTCCGGAAGAGGATGAACAGAAAGTGTTTTGTTCATCCTCTTTTTGTTTCCCGGCGATTCTCGGGGGGGGGATACTCCTCCTGATTCCGACTCGTTTTTACCGCTGCTCCCGGCCCGTCTTGAAAGCCCGGAGACAGACTGTCCGGAAAAATGAGTATCTTTGGCCGGTTTTTCCGGAATCCGGGCATAGGCACGAAGAACGGGTTAGACAGTGATATATGGGAAAAGGAATTGATAATCAGAGGTATAGAGATATGGTGACGGCTGCGGGGACATATATCCCCGACTCCGATGTCGAATACCCGGAGGATCGGTCGGACACGCATATCGCCGGAGTGAGATATGACGGAAGGCAGGTGACTCTGGACGAGAACTTCCCTTACTATAACCGCTCGCTCAAGTACCGCGTCAACCATCTCCTGAACCGGATGCTGCTGCGCTGCGTCGTGATTTTCGTGAATCGCGTGCGCTACGGGCTGAAGATTGTGGGCAAGGAGAACCTGCGGAAGAACAAGGCTCTGCTGAAGGACGGGGCGTTGACCGTCTGCAACCACGTCTATCGCTGGGACCTCGCCTGCGTGCTCGACGCGATAGGCAACAGAAACCTATGGTTCCCCATCTACGGCGACCATATGAGGGGCAAGGACGCGTGGTTCATGCACTATCTCGGAGGCATCCCCATTCCGGAAAACCGCGCAGGGCTGCGTCCGTTCGATGACGCGTTCGACAGACACCGCGAGAAAAAGGAATGGCTGCACGTCTTTCCGGAGGCGGCGAGCTGGAGATTCTACACCCCCATCCGTTCATTCAAGCGCGGGGCGTTCTCGATGGCCTACAAATACGGCATCCCCGTCATCCCCTTCGTTCTCTCCTACCGTCCGCGCACCGGAATCTACCGGTGGTTCGACAAACCGGACGTACCGCTCCTGACCCTGCACGTCGGAACTCCGATTGTCCCTGACATTTCCAAACCTCGCAAGGAGGAGACCACCCGACTGCTCACCGAGGCGCACGCGCAGATGGTCTCGATGGCGGGCATCATTTCCAACCCCTGGCCGGCGGAATAACCCGGATTCAGACATATCTACATCCTCCCCGCACTACAATATTAGGTAGAATTACCTATATGAATTGCAGGGGGACGTCCGTACATTTGCCGCAGATTCAACCTATTCATATATAAGATGAAAAAGTCACAAATGTACGGACGTCTGCTTCCAGTCCTGCTCGCGGCTGCGGCGTTCATTTCCTGTGAGACCAAGATTGACACGGACTCCTCCGTAGAAGTCACGGAAATCGTGTTCACTTCCCCGAAAAACGGGAAACTCGACTTGATTCAGGGCGATTCCGAGCGGATCCGCTACACTCTCGTGCCGGAGTCCGCCCTCGCGACTGCGGTTCTCGAATGGGAAAGTTCCGACGAGAGCGTGGTCGGAGTGAAAAACGGCAAGGTGACAGCCTATGCCCCGGGGACCGCGACAGTCCAGGCGACCTGCGGGAAAGCGGTGTCCGAAAAAGTGAAGGTGACGGTCTCGCCCGTACCGCTGACATCGTTCTCCGTCCCTTCGTCGGTGGAGCTTTATGTCGGAGTGGAGCAGAAAGTCGAGGTCTCCGTGCAGCCTTCGACGGCCAATTCCGCCTCGCTTGACTGGGAAATCAGCGACGAAGACATTCTCAGGCTGGACTTCGTCGAGGGCGAGGCGATTCTCACCGGGCTCAAGACGGGAAAATGCAGCATAAAGGTCAGCGCGAAAGATTTCGAGGAAGGCTCCGCCGCCGGAACTCCGAAGACCATCTCCGTGACGGTCAGCGCGCCGGAGTCGCGGGTTGCGCTCGTCTATTCCTCCGCGTCCGGCTCCGCGTCCGGCCAGAAGGAAATCGGGAACGGTGACGAAATAGACTGGAGCAATATATCCGGGACGACGGTCTCCGGAGGGAAAATCATCTCCATAGTCAGCATAATCCCGGATCTGAAGGAATCAGATGTCAAATTCTCCTCCTCGAACGAGTCGGTCTGCACAATCGCTTATGCCGATCCGTCCGGTCCGAAAGGTGCTACCGCCAGTCTTATACTCACCGCCGGGGGAGCTTTCGGCAGCAGCGCAATCAGCGTGAAGATTGCCGACAGGGAACTGGGGATTGAACATTCGATTGATTTCACGCTCAAGCGCACGGCCAAGGGCATCCCGGGCGAGATGGTGGTGACGGATCCGGAGGGCAACGCCGTCAAGGACGGAGAAACCGCCCGCATAGGGCAGAACTCGTCCGGAATCTTCAGCATCAATTCCGGCTATGAGGCGAAATGGACTGTCACAGGAGGAACAGACCTCATTTCGCTCACCCACAGCGGCGGCGACGAAGACTGGGCTCCGAAAGCGGAGATTTCCGCAGGCGAGACGACCGGGCAGGCGACCGTGACAGTCACCGACCAGAGCGGAAAGTCAATGTCCTTCACCGTGAAAGTCACGAAACCGATTTTCCCGTCGGAACTCTACGTCGTCAATGACGCGACTGGGGAAAAGGCTGGGGTCTCCGGAACTTATGTCGCCTGCGGGGAGTCACTCTCCTTCCATCTTTCCGACCCGGACTACAAAGGAGTATGGAGCATCACTTCCATCGCCGCAGGGGGAGCCACGACGAATAAATTTTCCGTATCCTCTTCGGAGGCAACCAACAGCATAACCGTCACATCCACATCCGATTCCTGGAATGAATATATGGGAGTGATGCTCTCCGTTACGGATGAAGAGGGGGAAAAGAAACGCTATGTAAGGATTCTCCCGACCCCGAAACTTAACGTATATTCCAGCTACATCGCAGCTTCGGACGAGAGCGCGTCAGACGCGAAAGAGGATTATCACTTCATTTGGAAAGGTGCGAACACGAACTTTTCCACGAATTTTCACCTCTACGCTTCTTCGGGAAACAGAATCGGGAGATTCCCGACGGGATTGACTTGGGAAATCATCAAGAGCCGCGATGAGGCGGATGCGCAATGGGGTTCCACGGATCAGCTGATGAGATCTGATGGCAATCTTGCCTTTTCCTGGAAATCAAAGCATTGCCGGAAAGTGACGATAAAAGTCACCGACTATTGGGGAAATTCGGTCTCAAGGGATATTGTCCCGGCATTCGACTTCTCCGACAGGAACTGGATAGTGAAGCTGCAGTACAAGAACGGCATCAACTACATCGAGACTTGGCTGAATCTCCGATATCGCGATGAAAACAGCAGTAATACGATAAAAGAAGGAGAAAGCGGATACAACGATGATCTGCTTGTGGATGTGGCCAATGTCCGGGAGATGATGGACAAATTTGAAAACGGGGAACTCCGCCTGTATTGTTTTTACAAGGGAGACCTGTCATCTTATCAGTGTGTTGATGTCCCGCATTATCTGGTGGTCAATACATATAACACCGGATATCGCGACCAGCATGGAATGGTATTCAACGGTGGCTATGTTCTTGAAAGTTTCGACTATGCCGGCAACAATCAGAAATTTTACATCAAAGATAAGTATAAGGCAGAAAAACCCGAGGTGGGAGTCGCGCTGTACTCTCTCAGAGTGCCGTATAGTAAAAGGGAAACTCCGAGCCGTAGCGAGACCTGGGGTGCCATGTTTTCTCTTGGCGGCGAAGTCTCAATAGATTGGTTTGCAACCGAGGAATAAAAACAACAAATTTCAAAATAACCGATTTATGAAAAAAATCTTCAACCTTTCAACTCCGGCGGTCTGCGGCCTGCTGCTGATTTCAGCCGTTTCTCTCGGCATCGCCTGCTCGTCCTGCACGACCCTCGAGCCGACTTCCCTCTCCGAGGAGACTCTCTCCACAAAATCCATAGTCTGCGGTCACGTGCGTTACATCGGCATCGCCAAGGACGGGAAAGCCGACATCGATGTCCCGAATCCGGGATTTGAAGTGAACATCTTCTACGGTCTCCCTGACGCAAACGGAGATGTGCAATATGCGGTGAAGAAGGTCACGACTCTTCAGGACGGCTATTTCGAGACCACTCTCGGATGTCCGGCCGGCCAGGCTCTCAAGGTGAAGACCGTGGCCGAGGGTATGGGCTACACCTACGCCTCCGACACTGACGGCAAGTCCGTCGAGACTGAGGCTTATTTCTACGGTTCGGTCGAGAAGAGCGTCGATTGCCGGATGGCGGCTTATTTTGCGCTGGATATGAAGCCTACGGCTCTTATTGGCGAACCCGGCCTCAAATAGTAAAAACCGAAGAAAGGGCGGTCTGCTTCGTTATGCGCCTTGCTCAAATCCTCACAACCCGAAGGTTGCTCCGGTGTTGAGCCGCGCCGCAAGCCTTGCATCCCATCCCCTTCTTCAATTTTTACATCACTGCTTTTTTACATCACTTACTTATCGCTTTTCAAGTATGAATATTAGAATGACCAAGATATTTATTCTGGCAGCGGGGATTTTCTTCTGTTCTGCGGCGGCTTCGGCGCAGGAGACGGGGAAAGTCTCAGAAAAATTCAGCCCCAAGGGCGGCGAATGGTCCGTCGGCGTGACTTTCAATCCTGCCACCCTCGGCTACAAGCTCAAGATGCAGCCCAAGGCGGGCGAATATGCCGGCGCTTTCATCTCCGACAACGCCACGGCGAAGAAGCAGATGTTCATCCTCTCGCAGGACCCTCTCGCCGCGTTCCGCATCCGCTACTTCATCAACGAAAACTGGGCCGTCCGTGCGACCCTCGGCATCAACGGCAGCCGTGTGGACTACAAGGAATATGTTCAGGATGACCTTGCCAAGAGCATAGACCCGAACTCCGAGAACAAGGTGGTGGACGACGCCATCTCCAACCTCAACAGCGGAAGCCTGTCGGTGGGAGCGCAGTATCTCGCCGGGAAGGGCCCTCTGAAGTTTCTCGCGGGGTTCAACCTCGTCTATGCAATCGCGGGAGGCTCGCTCACATTCGACTACGGCAACAGGATGACCGATCTCAATCAGGTGCCGTCCTCGATGCCTATGACCCTGCCGACCACCTCGACTGCGGAGACCCTCAACGATTTCAAATCGACTCTCGGGATAGCCTACGGCCGTCCGCTCAAGAGGTATAACGTGGGCTACAC
>CAVEDD010000123.1:0-6565 GCA_963614515.1 Treponemataceae bacterium
CTGTTGAAGGCGTTGTGATTGCGGCCGCCAACAGCATGTTTCTTGTGAAGGATGCCGGAAATGAAATTCATCTCGTATACGGGACGGAAGCTGCCGGCAAGGTGAAAGTCGGAGACACCGTTTCCGTGGAAGGTGAGGAAGTTGAATACAGTGGTACGGCACAGATTAAGAACGCGACCGTCACTGTAAAAGCCTCAGGTGCTGAGGTCACTTATCCCGAGGCGGAAGAAATCAGCGGGAGCGCTCTTGGTTCTTATAGCACGGTTTTCGGCTATGTGAAATTGTCCGGTACATTGTCAATCAGCGGGAATTACTACAATCTCGACATTGAGGGTTCGGATGTCAAGGGTTCCATTGTCTCTCCGACACAGGATGTCTCCGGGTTGGACGGGCTGCCTGTCATTGTGACTGGGTATTATCTTTACCATACATCAAGCGGAGCCTATTTCAATGTCTGCGCAACTGCAGTAGAAGGTGCGGATTGCTATTTCATCGTTAATCCTACTGAGATAGATGTCGCTGCTGCGGCGACCTCCGCAACGATTAATATTCAGAGTTCTGTCGCTTGGACTGCTGTTTCGGATAATGAGGCTTTCACAATTGACAAGACCTCCGGTGAGGGTGATGCCACAATCACTGTCTCTTTCGCAGCCAACACTGACACTGAAAATGGCAAGACTGCAACAGTGAAGATTACCACGGCTGACACGAACATTGCGGCTGGCGAGCGTGAAGTTGCCGTGACAATCAATCAGGGCAAGGCTTCAAGCGGTAATGAACTTAAGATTGTCCTGGATGCGGCGGATGGAGCAAATTGGAGCACGGATATAAAGGCCGGTACTGCGTATGAGGATCAGACTCTGACGACAACAATCGGCGGCTATTCCTGGACTTTCTTCGCAGGGAAAAAATTCCAGCTCAATACGGGTTATTTCCTTTGGGGGCAGACAGGCGCTTATATACTTATGCCGGCGGTGGAAGGCAAGTCTTTGTCAAAGGTAACCATTTTGACTGGTAAAAGTGCCTCTACGGCAGTGCAAGTCGGCGTTTATGATGCTGGAGGTAAGGAAGCTGTTTCAGGGGGTGCTGCAATCACCTTAGATAAACAGAATGCGGAATTTTCCTGGACTTTGACTGGAACAACGGCAAATACCTCGTATCAGTTGCGCGTATGCAATGCGAAGAATGCCCAGTTCCAGAAACTGACTCTTGTTTACGAATAATAGCAGCAAAAAATCTGACATCTAAGGGAAACCCGCCGGAAGGCGGGCTTCCCTTAACTCACAAATAAGAAACACACATCCAGATGAAGTCATTCTGCCGGTTGTCGGCAATACTGATGCTCCTGCTTCTTGCCGCGTCCTGCGACCCTCTCGAAACGACCGGGGAGGACGGCGGCATTTCCGTATCTCTCAAGAAATCCCAGGTGACGGATGCGCAGGGAAGCGTTTTTGTCATCGTGAAGGCGTCCGGCGAGTGGACGCTCACCCTTGATTTCGGCGGGTCCGAGGACTGGGCGGGCTTCGGAACTGACGGAACGGAACAGAGCTTTTCCGGGAAAGGCGACAAGGCCAATGTCATACTGAGCTACACCGGGAACACCGGAGACGAGTCGCGGACTCTGACCGTGGTTCTCGTGTCCGGTTCGGAGAAAGCGGACTGCACCCTGGTTCAGAAAGCGGCGGGGGATTCTTCAGATGGCGGCCAGCCCGAGACCAAGGACGGCGGTGTCGCCGACGCAAGCCCGTTCGGCTGGCTTGAACTGCCCGAGACCAAGGCGGATGACGGCCTGAAGTACATCTGGCACAATATGACCGTGAACGGTCTGCAGCAGAGGAACTACTCCCTCTACTGGAAGCAGGACGACTACCTCGCAATCTGGGTGGCCTATCCTCTCAACACCGGGCTGATAGGCAGCGGCAGCCGCTCCAACGAATGGTCGTTCGACCCGCTGCTTCCGGCTGCGCTCCAGCCGTCCATCGTCGACGGCGGCTTCGGATATTCCGGCTACGACCGGGGACATCAGATTCCCTCCGCCGACCGTTACATAGGCAACTCCAATGTGCAGACTTTCTACGCGACCAATGTCACGGCCCAGCTCAGCGGATTCAACCAGAAAATCTGGGCGGATCTTGAAGGCAGGGTGCGCGACTGGTCCAGAAAGGCCGACACCCTCTATGTCGTCACCGGCTGCATCGTCGGCCCGGACTGCGGAACGGTTACGGACAGAGGCGGGAAACAATTGACGGTGCCGTCTTCCTACTACAAGGCCCTGCTGCACTACAGTTCAGCCTATGGCTATTCCGGCTGCGCTGTATGGCTCAAGCACGAGGCACGCAGCGGCTCGATCACCCGTTCGGATATGATGTCAATCGACGAACTTGAGGAGAAAATCGGGATAGACCTGTTCGTGAACCTCCCGGCGAAGGTCGGAGCGACGAAGGCCGCCGAAATAGAGTCGAGGGCTCCGTCCGAAAACCTGTGGCCTATTTGATTCCGGCGGCATGGACACGGCTCCGCACTTGACACGGCATAGGCACGGCTCCGCGCCTGACACAGCATAGTCGCGACTCAAGCACTTGACACAGAACGATAAACACAAGATATGAAACGAATAATTACAGCCACCGCACTTCTGCTTCTGCTGTCGGTTTCGACTTTCGCGCAGAAGACCGGTCAGAACTATGTCATCGGGTTCTATAATCTCGAAAACCTCTTCGACATCTACGACGACCCGGTGAAGAACGACAACGAGTTCCTCCCGGAAGGCAAGAACAAATGGACGCAGGCGAAATACGAGAAGAAACTGCACAATCTCGCCACGGTCATCCGCGCGATGGCCGACAACAACCGCCGCTGGCACACCGTCCTCGGCATATCCGAGATTGAGAACCGTCTCGTCATCGAAGACCTTGTGAGCCAGAGCGAAATCGCCGAGGCGAACTACCAGATTGTCCACTACGACAGCCCGGACCGCCGCGGAGTGGATGTGGCCCTGCTCTACAAGCCGGAGCAGTTCACGCTCATCGACAGCGAGTCCATCCCATTCGACTTCAACTCCGACATAGATTTCTCCGACGTCGACACGAGTTATTTCAAGACCCGTGACATACTTATGGTCCACGGACTCATAGCCGGAGAACATTTCGCATTCTATGTGGCTCACCTTCCGTCCCGCGTCGGCGGCAAGGGCGGCAACCTCAGAAACCGGGGCGCTGAAATCATATACAATCACTCCCGCGGGATGGAGGAGAAATGGCCGGGAATCAAGATTGTGGTGATGGGCGATATGAACGACAACCCGACCGACGAATCGATGGTGAAATATCTCCACGGACGGGAGAGTCTTGCGGACGTCACTCCGGCGGACTTCTTCTCGCCTTACATTTCGATGCTCAAGGCCGGCTACGGCTCTCTCTGCTACCAGGGCGTGTGGAGCATCTACGACCTGCAGCTGGTGAACCGGAATCTCGCCTGCGCCCCGGACGGGGGTCTGAAGATTCAGCCGGTGACCAAGAACCACGGCAGGGAGTACTACGGAGTGGTGTTCAAGCGGCCGTGGATGACCACCCAGAAAGGGCAGTACAAGGGCTATCCGTTCAGGACTTTCTCCAACGGGGCTTTCATCGGAGGCTACAGCGACCACTATCCGACCTATATAGTGGTGGGGAAGTGACGGGGCGGATCCGCCTGCTCGGGCTGTTTGAAACCGCCTTTGAGAAATGGCTGATACAAGATGGCCTGAGACAGATATTGTTGAAACAATAAATACAAAATTATATGATTAAAAAAATCTTGATGGCTGCGGCGGCTCTGCTCTGCTCACTGTCCCTCTCCGCCCAGACGAGCGGAGTCGGAGGAGTGAAGGGAACGGTGGTGAACCGCGCCGGGCGTGTGCCGGTCTCCAATGCCCGCATTACAATCGTGAAAGATGCCGAGGCGGTGGTTGACGGCTTTTCGCATTCCGACGGAAAATTCCTTTTTGAAGGCCTTGAGGACGGGCAGTACCTTATGACCGTCGAGGCTGCGGGCTTCCTGCCCTCACGGATCAACCTCACCGTCGAGGGATATGTGAAAGACCTCATCTTCGTCTCGCTTGTCGCCGAGCAGAGGGTGGCCGATCTCGATGACTCCAATTTCGCGGAGTTCGATATGGAGGATTCGGGATATACCGACACCCCTTCCATACTTTTCGGGGCCAACGACCCCTACAACAACATAGTAGGCTACGGTTTCAGCGACGTACGCTTCAAGAACAGGGGATATGCGAGCGAGACCCAGGACGTGCTCCTTGCCGGAGTGCGGATGAACGACGCAATCACGGGTTACACCCCGTTCTCTCTCTGGAGCGGACTCAACGAGGCGATGAGGGCGAAGGAGAGCACCATAGGCACGGAAACTTCCGAGTACGACCTCGGCGGCTTCAACGGTGTCACCAACATCCTCGCGAACCCTGCCTCCGTGCGTCCGGGCTGGAGGTTCAGCGTGCTGAGCAATTCGGCTCTCTACCGTCTGCGCCTTATGGCGAACTACGCTTCCGGCGAACTTGACAACGGCTGGTCTTTCGCGGCCAACGTTTCCGCACGCCTCGGAGGCAACGACTGGGTGAAGGGCGTATATTACCGTTCTTTCGCCTACTACCTCGGAGCGGAGAAGAAATTCGGGGATATGCACCGTCTCGCCTTTATGGTTTTCGCCACTCCGGGCTCGAGGGGTGCGCAGAACGCATCCACGCAGGAGGTCTATGACCTTATGGGCGACAATATGTACAACTCCAACTGGGGCTATCAGAACGGCAAGGTGCGCAACTCCCGCGTGCGCAGCACTCACGAACCCGTGTTCGTGCTCAAATACACCGTGAATCCTCTCGAAAACCTTGAAGCCGGCATCACGGCGCTCTACAGAACCGGAAGGAACGGCTACTCCGCCCTCGACTGGTACGACTCTGCCGACCCGCGTGCGGACTACTACCGCAACCTCCCGAGCTACTTCTATATGGCCGACTCCGAGTGGGGCAGGGTTGACAGGGACAAGTATATGTATGCCGAATATGCGTGGAAAAACGACGTGAACACGCAGCATCTCGACTGGGACCGTCTCTACAACATCAACTACAACGCCGCCGACGGCCGTTCCAAGTACATCCAGGAGGAACGCCGCACCGACCAGCACGACTTCAACCTCGCCGCCACTTTCAAGTGGAACGCGAACAGCTGGTTCACTCTCAACGGCGGTGTGAACGGGAGAATCAACCGCAGCGAGTACTACAAGACTGTCAAGGACCTGCTCGGCGGCGAGTACTACCTCAACATCGACAACTTCGCGGAGCGTGACTTCGCGTTCGCCGAGGCTATGGTCCAGAACGATTTCGACTACTGGGAGGCCAACGGTACGGCTCAGCAGCTCAAGAAAGGCGACAAGTACGGCTACGACTACTACGCCAACGCCCGCAACGCCAACCTCTGGCTTGACGGCCGTTTCGAACTCGGGAACTTCAGGGCCGATGTCGGCGGAAAGGCCGGCTACGAATCTTTCTGGAGAACGGGACTTGTGCGCAAGGGGCTCTTCGCGGGACTTGACGACGACGGGAATGAGATTACAGCCACGGACATAAACGGCAAGACCATAACGCTCACCTCCTACGACCCGATTACCGGCGAGCTGATCACATCGAAGGGAAATTCGAAGGTTTCGAGATTCTTCACCTACGCCGCCAAGGCCCACGCGGAATATGTCCTCACCGGGGGACACCGTTTCTTCGTGAACGCCGGCTGGTTCAACGACGCGCCGACCTTCAACCAGGCATTCCTCTCTCCGAGGACGCGCAACTCGCTGATTCCGAATCTCACCACGGTGAAGACGGTTTCGGCCGATGTCAACTACCAGCTCAGCAGCAACGGCTACGACCTGCGTCTGACAGGATTCTACACCAAGATTATGGATCAGTCGGATATGATGAGCTTCTACGACGACTCGCAGAATTCCTTCACCAACTTCGCGATGACCGGAATCGACCAGAGGCATATGGGTGTCGAACTCGGTTTCAAGATTCCTCTTCCTGTGACGGGACTCAGCCTTCAGGGCGCTCTGAGCTGGGGCGAGTACATCTACACCTCCACCCCGATAATGTACCAGACCGTGGACAACAGTTCCGAAGTGGTCTCCGACACCTACGGCAAGCCTGTGACCTATTGGGCGAGCAGTCCGGTGTACAAGATCAGGGAAGACGCGGTGATTCCGAAGAACTCCACGGTCGTGCCTACGGACTGTTTCGAGGTGGACGAAGACGGCTACTATGTCGTGGAGAAGGTTCAGAAGCACCACGTTCCTTCGACTCCGCAGCTCGCCGCCAACCTCGCGCTCAACTACAGGACGAGTTCCTACTGGTTCTTCACTCTCGGGGCGAACGTCTATGCCAACTCCTACCTCGATATGAACCCGCTCTACCGCACTCTCAAGGCGGCGGCAGGTCCGGACAACAAGCTTTCAGACGCGCAGATTGAGGCTCACACGAACGGCTGGCTTCTCACCGCCGATTATGTCGAGGCCGGGCTCACTCCTGGCG
>CAVEDD010000124.1:0-6546 GCA_963614515.1 Treponemataceae bacterium
GGTGGAGCGCGTGCTCAACATGGCGGACGGCGTGCTGCTGCTTGTCGACGCCTTCGAGGGCTGTATGCCGCAGACCCGTTTCGTGCTTCAGAAGGCCATAGAGATGGGGAAGAAGCCTGTCGTCGTGGTGAACAAGGTCGACAAGCTGAACTGCCGCCCGGAAGAGGTGCAGGAGGAGGTCTTCGACCTGATGTGCACGCTGAACGCGACGGACGACCAGCTTGATTTCAAGACGGTTTACGGAAGCGCGAAGCAGGGCTGGATGTCCTACGACTGGAAACAGCCGACCACGGACATCACTCCGCTGCTCGACACCATCCTCGAGGCTGTTCCGGCTCCGGAAGTCAGGGAGGGTACGCCGCAGATGCTGATTTCATCGCTCGAATATTCCCCTTATGTCGGAAGAATCGCCATCGGAAGGGTGACCCGGGGGGAACTCAAGTCGGGTATGAACATAAGCCTCTGCAAGAGGTACGACATAATCCAGAAGCAGAGAATCAAGGACCTGATGATATTCTCCGGTCTCGGCAAGACCAAGGTCGAGAGCGTGCAGTGCGGTGACATCTGCGCTGTCGTCGGGATTGACGGTTTTGAAATCGGGGACACCATCGCCGACTTCGAGCATCCTGAACCGCTTCCGCCGATAGCCGTCGACGAGCCGACGATGAGCATGCTCTTCTGCATCAACAATTCCCCGTTCTTCGGCCGCGAGGGCAAGTTCGTGACTTCCCGCCATCTGAAGGAGCGTCTGGAGAAGGAACTCGAGAAGAACCTCGCCCTGCGCGTGAAACCGGGTCCGAACGCAGACTCCTTCATAGTCTATGGCCGAGGGGTGCTGCATCTCTCCGTCCTCATCGAAACCATGCGCCGCGAGGGCTTCGAACTTCAGGTCGGTCAGCCGAAAGTTCTGGACAAGACCATCAACGGGCAGCGCTGCGAGCCAATCGAGAACCTCACCATAGATGTTCCGGAGGAGTTCGTCGGCAAGGCGATTGAGATTTCGACGCGCCGCAAGGCCGCACTGATTCATATGGAGAACAGGGGGGACCGCACCCATCTCGAATTCGACATCCCGGCGAGAGGTCTGATGGGACTCCGCAGCAACCTGCTCACCGCCACCCAGGGAGAGGCGGTCGTCGCCCATCGCTTCAAAGACTACGAGCCTTACAAGGGCGACATCGAGCGCAGGACCAACGGCTCTCTCGTCTCGCTTGAAACCGGAGTTTCCGTGGCGTATTCTATGGACAAGCTTCAGGACAGGGGGCGCTTCTTCATCGATCCGGGAGTGGAGATTTACGCCGGTCAGGTGGTCGGCGAGCACACCCGCGAGAGGGACTTGAACATCAACATCTGCAAAACCAAGAAGCTCACGAACATGCGTGCGTCCGGAAGCGACGACAAAGTGATGCTACCGCCGCCGATTGTCTTCTCTCTTGAGGAGGCGCTTGAATATATCCAGGAGGACGAGCTTGTTGAGGTTACGCCCAAGTCGATGAGACTGAGGAAGATAATCCTTGACGAAACGGAGCGCAAGAGAAAGGGCGGAGCGTCTGCGGATGCGGAATGACAACTTGTGAGGATAAAAACTCCGGAACAGAATTGATTTTAGTAAAAATTATTTCTATCTTTGTCGGCTCAAATCTATTTTGGTGTCTATGGAGAATTTGTTGCTTATAGCTCTGAATGGATTGTCTTCCGGAAAAACCGTTTTTGAAGGAAGTCTGGGCAAGGAGTTCTTTGTTGAATTTGGAAATTCGGAAATTCTCGACGCCGATGTCAGAACCGTCGTGACCGTTGAAAAGAGCGGGGGGCATATCCTGATTGATATGGCGCTTGACGGGAATGTGACGGTGGCATGCGACCGATGTCTCGAAAATCTGGTTCTTCCGATATGCCGCACCGTGCTTCTTGAAGCAAGATTCGGAGACGGACGGGGGCAGGAGGAAGATGATGGACGCGAGCTGCTCTGGCTTTCGCGGGATGATGCGGAACTGGATCTCAGCCAGACGGCTTATGATTATGTCTGTCTGAGTCTTCCTCTGCGGCGTTGCCATGCTGACGGCGGGTGCAATCCGGAGGCTCTGAAACATCTCTGCGGTTCCGGTGACGACGGTACGGCGGCCGATGTCTCCCGGGGGAGGGATTCCGGCAGTCCGTTCGCATCTCTCAGAGGTCTGTTCGGCGGAGAATGATGACGAAGAATGATGATTGGATAGTAAATAATTAAAATATAATAATATGGCACATCCGAAACGAAAAGCCTCCAAACAGAGGCGAGACAAGAGAAGAACTCATGATGTCGCTGTGGTTCCTACGCTTGCAACCTGCTCAAACTGCGGCGCAACCATAATGTTCCACAGAGTTTGTCCTGAGTGCGGCTACTATCGCGGCCGTCAGATTATAGAGAAGAAGGGAGAGTAGTCCCTTTTTCTTCTGCGCGGTCCCGTAGTTCAACGGATAGAATGGAAGTTTCCTAAACTTTAGATAGCAGTTCGATTCTGCTCGGGACTACGAAAAAGGATGATTTGAACCGAATCATCCTTTTTTCGTATCTTTGCGTATCTTTTATCTGCGCGTCTTTGCGCAACGGAGAATCTGAAAAATCGAGAAAAAATCTGAAAATATGAAGAAAATCATAGCGACAGAAAATGCCCCGAAAGCCGTAGGCCCTTATTCGCAGGCGGTGGAGGTGAACGGTACGGTCTGGATTTCCGGGCAGATTCCGGTGAATCCTGCGGACGGCAGCATCCCGCAGAGTATTGAAGAGCAGTCACATCAGGCGCTTAAGAATGTCGGAGCCATCCTTGCGGAGGCCGGGCTTTCCTATTCCGATGTCGTCAAGACCACCGTGCTTCTGGCGGACATCGCCGATTTCAAGGCTATGAATGCGGTCTATGCCGGGTATTTCACTGAAAAAATGCCGGCGCGCGCCTGCTTCCAGGTGGCGGCGCTTCCTCTCGGTGTGAAAGTGGAGATTGAGGCCGTCGCCGTAAGATAGGCTTCCGTCCGCCAGTTTCAAACTCATGGAAACCATGAACAAAAAAATTCTTGTCATCGGGCTTTCCGCTCTGGCGGTCATGGTCGCCGGCATTGCCGTGCTCATCGCCGTCCTTTTCGGAGGTTCGGACTCCGGTGCACGGGTTTCTCAGTCGAAGAAGTCCGAACCTCTGTTCTGCGCCGTCCCGTCGAATGCCGTGGCGGTGGTGAAATTCGCCGACCTTAAGACGGCGGCCGGCAGAATCCGTGTGCCCGGAACGCCGGGGAAAGGAGCCGGAGCTTTCATCAGCGACGTTTCTTCGGATATCGACCAGTTCCCGGAACTTTCCTCCCGTCCGATGGTCGTGTCAATGTTCTATTCCCGGAAACTGGTTCCTCTGTTCATATTCGATGCAGGGTCTTCGGGGGAGACAGCCATAGATTCGGAAATCGGCCGGCTGTGCGAAATCGCCGGGACATACGGGCTTTCCGCCGTTGACTGCGACTGTTCAAGAATCCTTTCGGTGCAGCCTGGACTGCGTGAAAGGAGGATTCTTCTTGTGTCTCCTTCGGACAATGTCGTGAATTCATCGCTCCGCCATCTCAACGACGGAGTCTCAGTCTATGATTCGGAAGGCTTCGCCGAAGTGCAGGACAGGGTCTGCTCGGAATCTTCGCTTTTCGTTTCCGTCTCGGATTCCGAGCAGATTCTTCCCGAGATACTCGGTTCTTCATGCAGGAAATGCTTCAG
Organism: Treponemataceae bacterium; assembly: GCA_963614515.1. Classification (GTDB taxonomy): domain Bacteria; phylum Bacteroidota; class Bacteroidia; order Bacteroidales; family UBA932; genus Cryptobacteroides. The sequence continues at coordinate 3,728 of CAVEDD010000124.1, forward strand.
ATTTCTCGCCTCGTTCTCCGGCTGGGCGGGATTCGAGATGAGTTTCACCGGTTCCGGAGTTGAAATCTGCGGCACTGCGGGCCCGGCCGGTCAGACGGATTTCGTCAATGTCCTCGCTTCCCTCAGGGGGGCGCAGTCGGAGCTTTTCGGGATACTTCCTTCCTACACTGTCCGTGCTCTTTCTCTTCCGATGGACTCGGTTTCCGAATATGAGAAGGCCTATGACTCCTGGCTTGACGGACTTATGAAACTTTCTGACGCGAAAACCGCCCGTTCCGCCCTCGCAAAGGCGAACGGAGTTTCTCCGGAGGCGTGGCTCTCCGGTCTCGGCCCGGAGGAGGTCGCCGTCGCGTCATTCCGTTGCGGAGACGCCCTGCGGACTGTGAATCTCGTGCGCGGCAGAAGGCTCAGGGACAGCGGCGGGATTCAGCCGTTCTCCGGAGCCGGATGCCTTGCCGCGCTGTTCGGCGACCTTTTCCAGAGGGAGGACGAGAGCTGTTCTTTCGTCAGGGACGGGTGGCTCGTCACCGGAAGCCGCGAGGCCGTGGAAGAGTGGTCTTCCGGCCGGGCTTCGGAATACAGCCTGCGCTCGAAACTCTGCGATGCCGGTCTGAAATCATCGATTCCGTCATCCGGCGTCGTTGTGGGATATTTCTCGGCAGATGAAGACGCTGCGCTCCAAGTATCTTCGCCCGCTCCGTCCGTATCGGACGCGGTGTCCGGGATTCTTGCGGGCTGCGACATCATGCCGATGTTCCTGTGCATATCTTCAGACAGGAAGTCGCCCCCGGTCATCGAGTTCTCCCTCGCGAAGGCTGAAATGAAACGGTCGAAAGCTCCCGTGACCGGACGCGACGTGCACATAGACATCCCGGAAGGCCCTTTCACCGTAAAGAATTCCGCTTCAGGAAAGAACAACACGCTCGTTCAGAACGCCAATATGACGATAAGCCTGAAGGATGAAAACGGCAAGGGGATGTGGACGGTCCCTTTCTCCGAAAAACTGTGCGGAACGGTTTCAAATGTGGATTATTTCGGCAACGGAAAAATTCAGTTCCTTTTCGGCGCAGGCTCGAAAATCCATCTGCTGGACCGTCTCGGGCGTTTTGTCAGGCCGTTCCCGGTTGAACTCGGCAAGAAAATTGTGCTCGGGCCTGCGGTCTTTGACTTCAGCGGCGCGAAAAGATACAACATACTCGTGCTTCACGACGACAACAGCATAAGGATGTACAACCTTCAGGGCAAGATTCCGCAGGGCTGGCAGGACATCACTTCGGAAGACGGCATCGTGGCTCTCCCGGAACTCCTGACATCCGGGCAGAAGTCGTTCTGGGTGGTGAGGACATCGAGGCAGACGCTGATTTTCCCGTTTATGGGAGGCACGGCGCTGACGGATTTCAGCGGAGACGCGATGCTCAGGCCCGACACAGCCGTAAAGGTGGAGGCGGACGGTTCGCTTTCTGCCGTGAGCTATAACGGAAAGACTCAGAAAATCAGAATGAAGTAACCGGTTCCGCCGGATTCCGGCGGACGCAACAATATTTGAAAAATGACTTACAAATCAGTCAATAAGATGTTCGAGCAGGCATTCCGCGACAATTGGGAATGTCCGGCGCTCTCGAACTACAGGGGCACTACGATTTTTTACCGCGATCTGGCGGAGAGGATAGCGAAAATCCACGTTCTCTTCGAGCATTGCGGTCTTCAGAAGGGCGCGAAAGTGGCCATCTGCGCGAGGAATCAGGTGAACTGGACGGTTTCCTTCCTCGCTTCAATGACCTACGGCGCTGTGCCTGTGCCGATACTCCACGAATTCAAGCCGGGCAACATACATCATCTCGTGAATCATTCCGAGGCCCGTGTCCTGTTCGTCGATCCGACTGTCTGGGAGGGCCTTTCGGAAACGGAGATGCCTCAGGTCCAGGCCATCGTGAGAATCGACACGTTCAGACTCATATATTCGGCCAAAGAGGAGATTACATACGCCCGCGAGCATCTCAACATCCTGTTCGGGGAAAAATATCCCGAGTCTTTCGGCCCGCAGGACATGAATTACCACGAGGACAAGCCGGAGGAACTCGCGCTCATCAATTACACATCCGGAACTTCCGGATTCTCGAAAGGCGTGATGATTCCGTACAGGACCATCCAGTCGAACATCGAGTTCGCCTCGGTGGCCTGCCCGTATATGGACAATACGGCGAACATCGTGGCGATGCTGCCTTCCGCACATATGTACGGACTCATGTTCGAGGTTCTATACCAGCTTTACAAGGGAGTCCACGTGCATTTTCTCACCCGCGTGCCGAGTCCGAAAATCATAATGGAGGCTCTGGCGGAGGTGAAGCCGAATCTCGTGATTTCCGTGCCGCTTGTCATAGAGAAGATTTACAGGAACAAGGTGCGTCCGGTGCTGGAGAAGAACGGAATCAGGCAGATGCTGCATGTGCCGCTGCTTGACCAGCTGATACTCAACAAGGTGAAAGTTGAACTCGTGAACGCCTTCGGCGGGCGGTTCCACGAGATCATCAGCGGAGGCGCCGCGTTCAACAAGGATGTGGAGGCATTTTTCCGCAAGATACATTTCCCCTTCACCGTCGGTTACGGAATGACCGAGTGCGGTCCGATCATCGCTTATGACGACTGGGAGACGACGAGGCTGTATTCATGCGGAAAGGCTGCGCCGAACATGACGATAAAGATAAATTCATCCGACCCGGAGAATGTTCCGGGCGAGGTTCTCGTCAAAGGGGATAATGTTTTCCTGGGATATTACAGGAATCAGGAGGCGACCGATGCCGTGTTCACGGAGGACGGAT
>CAVEDD010000125.1:0-6541 GCA_963614515.1 Treponemataceae bacterium
CAGTACACTTCCTCTTCCAAAAGAAATCTATCCTCAAAAATCCTTCACAAATCTCTACCAACTTATTTCTTAACGCTTACTTTCCTTCGTCGCAAGCCTTGCACTTCATCCTTTTACGCAAGCCTCGTCCCAGGAGCCGTAAAAGGCGAATTGCCGCGTTACGCAAGGCGTGCTCTCAGCTTCTCGGCGAGAGCGAGAAAGGCGACAGAGTCCGGGCCGGAGCCGAGGGCCGCCGGAGTGCCGTTGTCCCCGTCCTCGCGTATGCTCTGGACGAGCGGAATCTGTCCGAGAAGCTCGATGCCGTATTTGTCCGCCATCGCCTTGCCGCCGTCCCTGCCGAAGATGTAGTACCTGTTCTGCGGAAGTTCAGCCGGTGTGAACCAGGACATATTCTCCACAAGGCCGAAAATCGGCTTGTTCACGCTTTCGTTACGGAACATGTTCACGCCCTTCTCGACATCGGCGAGAGCCACGGCCTGAGGGGTGCTCACGATGACCGCTCCGTCAAGAGGAATGTCGTGGACGAGGCTGATGTGGATGTCGCCCGTTCCCGGCGGCATATCGATGAGCAGGAAGTCCAGCTCACCCCAGCGCACCTGAAGAATCATCTGCTTGAGCGCGTTGCAGGCCATCGGCCCGCGCCATATCAGAGCCTGTTCGGGACTTGCGAAATATCCGATGGACATCCACTTCACGCCGAATTTCTCAATCGGCAGAATCACATCCTTCGGTTCGTCGCCCGGTTCGTCGCCCGGAATCTGGAATGAACCCGGGACTTCGCCCTCCGTCCCCGTCATTTTCGGGACGGACGGCCCGTAGACATCCGCGTCCGCGAGACCCACCTTGTAGCCGAGCCTGGCGAGGGCGACCGCGAGATTGACCGCAACCGTGGATTTCCCCACTCCGCCCTTGCCGGAAGCCACTCCTATGATGTGCTTTACGCCGGCGAGCTCCTCAAGACCGAGGTCAAGCCCCGGCTTCTTCTTCGGTTTCGGCTCGTCCTTGATTACGGTCAGCACCTCCGCCTCCGAGCCTTCCGGGCAGTGACGGACTATCGCCGCCTTGGTGCTTCCGATGAGGTACTCCGCGAGAGGGTCGCGATGTCGGCTGAAGCCGAGGGTGACGGTCACCCGGACAGCCCCGCTTTCAAGCTGTTCCACGGCGACTTTCTCCACCATCCCAAGCTCCACGATGCTCCTGTCGCCCTTGGCCGGGTGCTGCACCTCGGCCAGATATTCAAGTATGTCCTTTTCGTCAATCATAACAATGAATTTCAATCACGGAACCATATCGCGAGAATGAAATCCGGTTCTACCGGATGTCCATCTCGTCAAGCAGATAGCCCGCCCCGCCCAGTTTGTCAACGACGAACAGCACATAGCGGATGTCCACGTTGATGCACCTCTGGAGATTCGGCTCGAACATTATGTCCGAACTCATGGACTCCCAGTTCCCGTCGAAGGCGAGCCCGATGAGTTCACCCCTCGCGTTCAGTACAGGCGAGCCTGAATTTCCTCCGGTTATGTCGTTGTTGCTCAGGAAGCAGGCCGGCATACGCCCGTCCTTCATCGCATACTGCCCGAAATTCCCGGTCTGATAGAGTTCCTTCAGTTTCGCCGGAACCACGAATTCCCAATTATCCGGGTCTTCCTTCTCCATCACTCCGGCAAGCGTCGTATAGTAGTCATACTCAACGGCATCGGCAGGAGAATATCCCATCACGTTGCCGTAGGTCAGCCTCATCGTGAAGTTTGCGTCAGGGTATGACGGCTGTCCGGCCTTCCATTCGAGCAGACCGGCCGTGTAGGTCTTCTTACCTTCGGCGGCCTTTGAACGGAAGTCCGCAATCTTCTTGTTATTGCCGAAATATCGCGTCACGAACTCCTGATAGAGTTTGAATGCCGGGTCTTTGCGTAGGGCGGTCATCCCGTTCTCTGTTTCCACGGCCTCTTTCAGTGCCTCGGAAGCCTTTTCTTCCGTAGTGAACACACTGTGCGTGAACAGAGTGTCGACATAGGCCTTCAGCGTCGCCTCGTTGAAATCCGGAATAATCCAGTTGCCGCTCTCCGTGTTCTGATGGTAGAAACGGAGGAGGGCTTCGGTGATTTTCCTGTCTGTCGGGAGCGAATAGTCTTTGTAGAATCCGTAGAGTGCGTCCAATGCAGCCCCGAGAGCGAGAGTGCTGTCCGAACTTTCTTTCATTGTGGAAAGATATGCACTGAAGCCGGTTGCTGCTGCGGCGCCGATTTCACAATGGTAGACTGTCTCTATGAGCAGGGTCGAAAACAGACTGGTCTCGCGTGCTCCGTCCACGGCGGCGGTGATTTCGTCAAGGGCGTCGCCATATTTTTCCGTGCGTGCGGCATCCGTTCCGACCCATTCGCGGAAAGCCTGCTCCTCAGCCTCCGTCCTTCCGATGACGTCAAGCTTTTCGAACGCCAGCTTCATACCCTTCCATTTCTTCCATCCGTTTGAAGAACCGGAGTATTTGCTTGCGTACTGAATCTTCACTTTCGGGTCGGCGAGCATATCCTCCATCATCAGATCCTGACGAAGGGTTCTCGCCGCGATGCGGATGTCGTTCTCCGCGAGCATCTCCTTGAGCTCGGCCGATGTCGCGAAGCGGTTCGTGCGCCCCGGATAGCCCATAATCATCGTGAAATCTCCTTCCTTCACGCCCTTGAGCGAGATTTTCAGGTGGTTCTTCGGCCTGAGAGGCTGATTGTCGGCGCTGTAGTCCGCAGGCTCGTTGTCCACTCCTGCATAGACCCGGAACATAGAGAAGTCGCAGGTATGGCGCGGCCACATCCAGTTGTCGGTGTCAGCTCCGAACTTTCCCACGGAGGAAGGCGGCGCGCCGACGAAACGCACGTCGCGGTAGATTTTGTATGTTATGAGATAGAACAGGTTGTCGTTGTAGTAGGACACCACTTCGGAAGTGCAGTTCGCGTGCTCTTCGTCCGCAGCCTTGACAAGTTCCGCCTTTTTCTCCGCGACTGCCTTTGCCACTGCGGACTCCACGTCGATGCTGTCCCTGAACCGTTTTCTCGCGTCGGCCTCTGTCGCGGTCACGATGCCGGTCACGTCAGTCACCGCCTCAAGAAATGTGACGGCCAGCCCTTCGCAGGGGAGTTCCTCGCTGCGTTTCATCGCCCAGAATCCGTCCTGGAGGTAGTTGTGCTCCACGCTGCTGAGCGCCTGGATGTGAGAGTATCCGCAGTGGTGGTTGGTCACAAGCAGTCCCTCGTCAGAGATGATTTCTCCGGTGCATCCGCCCCCGAACTGGACAACTGCGTCTTTCAGCGACACTCCGTCGGCGTTGTAAATCTGTTTGGGCGAAAGTTTGCAGCCGTGTTTCTTCAAATCCTTCGCATTCATCTTTTCGAGCAGCGGCAGCAGCCACATGCCCTCGTCCGCCGTCGCGGTGAAGGCGGAGCCCGTCAGAACAGCCAGTGCCGTGAGGGCCGGAATCAAAATCCTTTTCATATTCATAATAATTGTATCAGTCCGTATGTCGTCCCGTTCCGTAACCTGCCGCATCGTCCCAATCCGTCAACCCGGTGAAGCGGTCTGCTTCTCCTCATCCCTCCCCGATGCTCAGAAGAGCGTAGCTTCCAACTCCTTGACGTGAAATGTCTTGCGGTGATACGGCGTATATCCGTATTCCCGTATCGCCTCGATATGTTCATGCGTCGGATACCCCATATTCCTGTCCCATCCGTACCGGGGATATTCCGCGGCAATCTTTCGCATATATTCGTCCCTCCAGGTCTTGGCGAGGACGGAAGCCGCCGCAATCGATGCGAAACGTCCGTCTCCTCCGACGAAAGTCCGCCATTTCATATCCTTCCACAAAGGGATATATTCTTTCAGCACACCGCCGTCAAAGTTTTTTTCAAGCGCGGCCTCCGGAAGACGGTCAATCGGTCGGAAGCGGTTTCCGTCGATAATCATAGCCTCGGGCTTCAGGCTAAGGCGGACAGTCGCCCTCCACATCCCGACAATCGAGGCGTTGAGGATGTTGATTCTGTCAATCTCTTCCGCGCTCACGCTTTCCACAGCCCAGGCGAGAGCCTCCCTCTCGATAATCGGTCGCAGTTCGTCCCGCTCCCTTTCGCTCATCTGTTTCGAGTCGTTCAGCAGCGGATGTCTGAAATCCGGAGGAAGAATCACCGATGCGGCGAAGACCGGCCCGGCAAGCGGACCTCTTCCCGCCTCGTCGCAACCGGCCTCCACCAGATTCCCGTCCGCCCGAACAGGCAGGCATTTTCTATTCACTGAAAGTGGATTTCAAGTGGAGTTCATCCATCTGCACCTGATCGATCCGAGAAGGGGAGTCAATCATCACGTCGCGTCCCTGGTTGTTCTTCGGGAAGGCGATGTAGTCGCGGATTGTCTCCTGCCCTCCGAAGAGCGCGCAGACGCGGTCGAAGCCGAACGCGAGACCTCCGTGAGGCGGAGCGCCGAACTTGAACGCGTTGATTATGAAGCCGAACTTGTAGTCCGCGTCCTCCCTGCTGATGCCGAGAACCTCGAACATCCTCTCCTGCACGTCCGCCTCGTGGATACGGATTGAACCGCCTCCGAGTTCCGTGCCGTTGAGGACGAAGTCGTATGCGTTGGCGCAGACCTTCTCAAGGTCTTCTTTTTTGTCGCTGTAGAACCAGTCGAGGTGCTCCGGCTTCGGCGCGGTGAACGGGTGGTGCATCGCGTAGAAGCGGTTGGTCTCGTCGTCCCATTCGAGAAGCGGGAAATCGACCACCCAGAGCGGCGCGAAGTTGTGCGGATCGCGGAGTCCGAGCCTGTTGCCCATCTCTATGCGCAGCACTCCGAGCTGTGTCTGGGTCTTCCTCTTCGGGCCGCAGAGCACGAGGACGAGGTCTCCCTTTTCAGCCCCGGCCTTCCCTGCGATGTCCAGAAGTTCGTCCGGAGTGAAGAATTTGTCGATTGAAGACTTGACGGTCCCGTCGGCGTTGAGTTTTATGTAGACAAGTCCCTTTGCGCCCACCTGAGGCCTCTTGACCCATTCGGTGAGTTCGTCAAGCTGTTTGCGGGTGTACTCGGCGCAGCCCGCCACGGCAATCGCGCCTACATATTCCACACCATCGAAAACGGAGAATCCGTGTCCCTGGACAAGGTCGGTGATTTCGTGGAGCTTCATCCCGTAGCGGATGTCCGGTTTGTCCGAGCCGTAGCCGTCCATCGCGTCGTACCAGCTCATCCTCGGAATCGGATTCGGGATTTCCACGTCGAGCACGTTCTTGAAGAGCGTCCTCATCATCCCCTCGAATGTGTTCAGCACATCCTCCTGCTCCACGAACGACATCTCGCAGTCAATCTGGGTGAATTCCGGCTGACGGTCGGCCCTGAGGTCCTCGTCGCGGAAGCAGCGCACAATCTGGAAGTAGCGGTCGTAGCCGGCGACCATAAGCAGCTGCTTGAAAGTCTGCGGAGACTGCGGAAGCGCGTAGAACTGCCCCGGATTCATCCTTGACGGCACCACGAAGTCGCGCGCCCCTTCCGGAGTGGACTTGATGAGGTACGGGGTCTCGATTTCGAGGAAGTTCTGGGCGTCCAGATAGTTGCGTACCTCGTGCGCAATCCTGTGACGGAGTTCGAGCGCCTTGCGGAGCGGGTTGCGCCGCAGGTCGAGGTAGCGGTACTTCGCGCGGAGCTCCTCGCCGCCGTCGCTCACGTCCTCGATGGTGAACGGAGGGGTCTGGGCCTTGTTGAGCACCTTGATTTCAGAAAGCTCAATCTCGATGTCCCCGGTCGGCATCTTCGGGTTTTTGCTCGCCCTTTCGACAACCTTTCCCGTCGCCTGAATCACATATTCCCTTCCGAGCGAAGCGGCTGTCTGCGAAAGTTCCGCAGGGGCTGCCGCATCCACGACAAGCTGGGTGATTCCGTATCTGTCACGGAGGTCGATGAATGTCATCCCTCCGAGTTTCCTGCATTTCTGCACCCATCCGGCAAGCGTCACCGCCTTCCCGGCATCAGAGAGCCTCAGCTCACCGCAAGTCTTTGTTCTGTACATATATACGTAAGTTTATAATTTCCGTTCCGATTCCCGTCCGTTCCGCAGCAAGAGGGTTGCCCCAAAGTGTTTTGTTCACCCTCTCCTTCGAACTTCTTAACCATCCTGCGCCACAAACCTGAAATCCCGCAAATTTAATAAATAATTGCTTTCGCGGGACAATGTATTTGCGGGAAATGCTCCGCCGTATGGGAGATACAGCTATTATGGGACCAGAAAAACAATAAATCTTTCTTTTATTACTACTTTTGAAAAGCTTACAGCAGAAACTCCGCAATCTCGGACGGCGTGATGCATTCGAACCGCGCATCCGGATAGGCCTGCGCGAACTGTGCCGGCATCCCGGCTTTCCTGCCGCTCTTCCTCTTCATCTCAAAGCCGGTCATTATGCCGTTTTCGATTTCTATCAGGTCTATCTCCTTTTTCTGCTCTCGTCTTCTACAATCGCCTGCTGCGGTCGAACTGGTTGAAAATCGAGAAAAGTCCCCCGAAAGGATTGATGTT
>CAVEDD010000126.1:0-6518 GCA_963614515.1 Treponemataceae bacterium
GACTTGAGCACGTCCACAGGAGACCCGCCGCCCTTGTTTGCGACGATGCTGAGCCACTCTTCGCCCGTCACGGCCGTCACCGTCCCGTCAATGTTCGCCCCGGAGACCTCGAAGGTCACGGTGAACTCCGTCTCGGCGGCATCCACCTTCACGATGTTGGAACCCGTCAGGTGAATCTCGCTGTCATAGCTTTCAGCATCCGGAGCAGGGTTCTTTCCCTCCGCGACAGAGCTCTTTTCACAAGCGGAAATTGTGGCTGCGGCAAAAACCGCAACCACAACCGCCTTGAAATATTCTTTGATGAAATTCCCGTTCATTCAGAATCTGATTAGTCAGCCACGAAAGTCACAGCAAAGCTCTTGACTTTCAAATATTTCACCCAATCCGGGGTTTTGATGTTGAACCAGGTCTTGGTCTCATCCTCGTTGAGAGCCGTGCTGGTGTAATATCCGTCCTCGCCCTGAACATAAGACGCTGAGGCATGACCCCAGGTTTTTCCGTCAGATGAGAACTGCATGCAGCACTCAGCATAAGTGGAGGCTTTGCTGTAACAATCGGCGACAACGACAAATTTCGAAATCTCGCCGACGGCTGACGTGCATTTGATCTCCGACAGTTTGGAGTATGTTTTGGATGCGACCGTGAAATACTCGTCCGTGGCAATCGCATAGTTGATGTAGGTGAACGTGACAGGGACTGCGTAAGTCTTTCCGTCAGCGGATACCGCATTGAAAGATGCCGTGAGCGGGATATAGTCATCCGTCGCTTCCGCTCCGTCAAGGGCGGCGTCGATGGCGTCTTTCACGTCAGCGGCTGTGACCGTGAGAGTGTATTCGACCGCCGTGGCGCTCTTCTGGGTGATTGTGATTTCTGCGGTTGACTCGGCGAAGCCTGTTGCTTTGACCGTTATCGTGCCGACCCTCTTCGCGCCGGTGTTCTCGGTCACGGTGACATTGATTTTCCCGTCGGCATAACTTGCACCGAGCCAGGATGCGGCATCTTCTGCGACAGTCACCGTAGGGTCACCCGTGGCTGCCTTGACCGTGCAGTCTATGCCTGTCGTTCCGGCGGCCTTCTCAACTTTGAGAACTGTCTCGCTCAGAATGATTTCAGGAGCAGGATTTATCACGACGCTTCCGAGATATGGGATGCAGTATTTCTCATCAGTGGAGAAGTTGTCCACCGTGAGGACAAGAGCACCGTCCCTGCAGTCATCCGTAGTGTTGAAATAGTAGTTCTGTCCCTCAATGCTTGAATTGTTGCCGGCAACGGTGACCTTTCCGAGTTCAACGGTCTCCGACCCGTTGACCACGCTCACCGTGAAATCGGCCGTGACATCCGCAGTGTTGATTCCGAGGTTCATCTTCACGGCTTTCATTCCGTGGAAATATGCCTCTGAAGCAAGGACAAGCTTGCTTACTTTCACTGTGGCAAGTTTCTGCTTGTAAACTCCGCCGCTTCCTGAAAGATAACTGCCGGCAGCGTCTTTCTCGCCGTTCGGGAAAGTGAGATAGAAATTCATCTTTTCCATTCCGTCGTCGCCCCAGGCCTTGCTTCCGGAGGAGATGCAGCTGCTCCAGGAGAACTTGCTCATACTCCAGGATGCGCCTTCAGCGATTGTTACATCGTGGGAAACCACCGTGTCCGTGCCTTTGTAGTTGACCGTAGGCTCGGCTATGACGCCTCTCTTGATTACCAGCCCCTCACGCTCGAATATGAAATCGGCCTTCCCCGTCGTCACCGTAATCTTGACATTGTATGTACCCGGATTTGCGACGAACCACGCCGTGTAGTCAGCGACGGTTGTCGTCCCGTCTCCCTGCAGGGAGATGCAGTTCTTCATATTGTACGATGCGCCTTCAACAGCGACAATCTCCTCTGCATCCTTGGTGATGTCGACGGTATATTTCCCGGCGATATACTTCGAATCGGTCGTTTCAATCTTCACGGATTTTACGACGAGATCCGAATACTCCTCAGGGAAGCCGGCGAACTTGATCTTGCCGAAACCGAAAATATGTGCGAACCTTATTTTCTCGCCATTGTTCGTCATCGTGTACTCGCCGTATTTGTCATCGTGAGTATTAACGGACGTAGAAATCAAGGTCGGTTCGGCGACCATGACATCCGCCTTGCCGCTCCACGAACTCTGGGTGGATGCCTGGGCGTCAGGCAGGGTGATGCTCCATTTGGTCAAATCCGCACTTCCGTACGCCTGTGACGACGGGAAAACGCCGTAAAGGATGTAACTGTCGGCAAAATCGGCATCGACAATGCTGTACAGGCTGCCGCTGAATGAAGGTTCCTCCGCTTCGCAATCGTCAATCTTGAATGTGGAATAATATTGGTTCGCTTCATATCCGGCCTTGGAAGCGACTTTGATTGCGGCCGTCGGAGCGTCAGCCTTCGCCACTCCCGCATAGAAAGCGTCGCCGCTCTCAAACTTGATGTGGCTGTCCCCGTCAAAAACAGCCTTGGTGTCTCCGTCGGCGACTTTTACCGAAACAGTTATATCGTGCACGCCGCCGGTCGTCTCCGGCGCAATCTCACTCTTTGAGCAGCCGGCCAATGCCATAAGCGCGGCTGCGATATATATTGTCTTTTTCATATTCATTCAGTTTTACCAGTTGAGATACTCGTTTTCATCACTTACAATCACGCCGCCGAAAGTACCGTAGTTCTCCTGCTTGATGTTGATGTACTGTGCCGACCATTTGCCGTCGCTGTTGCGCACCGCTTTCACGAGGACATAGGCGGACTCTATCGTGGCACCGGTCCTGACGATGACCTTGTTCCCGACCTCGTCCAGTTCCGCATCGACACCCACAGCCTCGATGAGCACCTTGACTGTCTCGTCTCCGCCGGTAATCGTGTAACCGAAGTCGAATTCCGATTGCGGCTCGACCTTGACGACATAGTTCTCGACCTTGATTGCGAAGTCGAAATATTTTGCAATCTTTATGACATTGTCCCCGAGCGTGAACACATATTCCGTATCCGTCTCAGTCATCACGAGAGTCGGAGCCACGGTGCCAGTCACAGGCACTTCCGTCCACTCCGTCCCGTCAAAGGAAACTTTCCAAACGCCGTCCTCAATCTTGAACTGAGGGGTTTTCCCGTCAACTCCGTCCTTTCCCGTCACCGGAACATTATCCTCTCCGTTCTTGAGCAGCTCCCCGTTCACGGTCCAGTAGAAGACTCCGTCAATCTCCTGGAATCCGATTGTCGGCGCCACTGCATCCTTTCCGTCATTTCCGTCCTTTCCGTCGATTCCGTCGGTTATGGTCGCAACCTCGCCGTTGCTGAAAGTTATGGTGTAACCGTCGTCCGATTTCTCCACCTTCGTGATAGTCACCGCTTTCGCAGCAGCCGAAAGAAGTTTCTCGATTGAGCTTACATTCGTGCTGACCTTCTCTTCAAGGGCAGCGACCTTGTCTTCGAGAATCCCTACTCTGTCTTCGAGATTCTTGGTGCAGGAGCAGCAGAACAGGGCTGCCGCAGCCGCAATTGCGAATAATGTTTTTTTCATATTGAACCTGATTTGAATTGTTCAGATGTCAGAAAGCCAGCACCGGATGGCATATCATCTTGTCTCCATACTGCCAGCCGGGCTGGAAAGAGAACCCGTTGCCCTTCGTAATCTCGAATATGCAGCAGGACTCGCCTTTGATATAGACGGATGCCGACATAAGCTGACAGGTGAGATTGTCCCCGCTCCCGTAGATGTAGCGCAGATTGTCCCTTTGTGCTTCCGGAACCAGCGACCAGCACTCATTCAACCTGTCCAGCAGGTTGTAGGTCAGTTTCTTTTCGTCACGATCCGTGATGTCGAAGGCGGACTGATCAATGGAGTCATCGGTCGCGCTCTCGTATTCGATTCCGTAGTCGCGGTAAAGTTTCAGATAGGAAGCGATTTCTTCTCCTCCGAGATTGGCGATGAAATCCCAAAGCTCACCTATCGCGGGGACATACCACCCGGAAGTCCCCGCAGGAGCAGGCAGCCTGTAGTCCGTCGTGACGAAATCGAAGACCGGACACTGCCGGATATCAGTCCCGGGATAGTACTTGACCACTCTGTCCGTCCAATATTTCCCGAGAATGTCATTGTACCAGCGGTATCCCGTATAACGCGTACCCCCGATGCATCCGAAGGAATCGTCAAGCGTGTAGGAAGCGTAAACTTCAGCCGTCCCTATCACAAGACCGTGCGTGTAACCGGCCTCCGTCAGCCCCTCGTATATTCTGTCCCGATTGGTCTGGAACACGATTCCTATGACCGTCTTCCCTTCCTCCGGAGCCGGTTTCTGTTCCTTCCATACCGGATTCGTCCCGTCCTCTTTGATTGAAACAAGACCTCCGTCGCTCCAGGTCCCGTCGGAATAGAAATAGTCCCCGACTTTCGGATCCGCAACGGGAACGACGACAGGTTTGACGTTCACCTCGAATTTCGCCTCCGCGCCGTCGATTTTCGCAGTCACCACGGCACTGCCCTCAGCGAGAGCCGTAATGTGGGCCGACACGATGTTGTCGTCCGCAACGGCGTCGAAAGGTTCGCAGGAGAGGACTGTCTCGGGAGAAACAGTCCAGACGACATCGAGGTAGGTCACATCTTCCGGAAGGATTGTCGCATTGACGAGAATCGTCTCACCCGCAGTCAACTCGACGGTCTGAGAAAGATCCGCGAGTTCACAGGACAGGGTGACGGATTCGGCCGCCGTGGCGGAGACATTCACCGCACACTGGGCCGTGTGACCGTTGCAGGTCACGGTGACGGTCGCCGCCCCTTCCTTCACCGCAGTCACCTTTCCGTTGTCCACGGTCGCGACCTCCTCGTTGTCCGACTTCCATATAAGGACAGGGCTGGTCGCATCCGCCGGGCTGACCGTCGTATTGAAGGAGAAAGTTTCGCCGACTTTGAGGTCGATTGATGTCTTGTCGAGGCTTACGCTCTCCACGCCGACCGGAGTGACGGTCACGGCACATTCAAGCGGAGAGTCGAAGTCATCGTGAATCGCATAGATTGTGGTTGAACTCAACTTCAGAGGCTTGAGGATGTATGTGACGCCTGTTTCCGTAAGCTGCCTGTCGGAGAGTTCGACGACGCTCTCGTCCGCCACGGTGACGGTCACCTCGCCAGTCCTGTCCGCAGGAGTGACCTCGAGCGTCAGAACGGCCGTCCCGTTGACGGGCACCGAAACTTCTGTCTGAGCGAATCCGGCGCTGACTTTCTGCGCCTCCGGAGACTCAGGCTGTTCCTTTGGAGATTCAGGCTGTTCCTGCGTGCAGGCGTTCAGCCCGAGAAAGACGGAGGCCAGGACTGCCCCCCCCACTAAGATTTTTCTGAAATTCATATCTATTGCGAACCACTGTTTTGCGCGAGACTTCACGGATTGTCCGGCAACACTCACTCAAGACTTCGCAGCCCTTTCAGAAGCAGTTCCGTCCGTTTTCAACTCGCACGAACCACAAAGATAAAATTTGCAAAAGACAATTGCAAGACTTTTTTCGCCAAATTTCGGGAATCTATTTCACGCGGTTAAGGAAGCACTCCACGGTGTTCTCCATAAGTGAGCAGATGGTCATCGGGCCGACGCCGCCGGGAACAGGCGTGATGACGGAAGCCTTGGGAGCCACGGAGTCGAAATCGACATCGCCGATGAGTTTGCCGGTCACGGGGTCGCGGCTTATGCCGACATCGATGACAACGACCCCCTCAGAGACCATATCTGCGGTGATGAGGTGCGGATGACCGGTCGCCACGACAAGTATCTCCGCCTCGCGGGTAATTTCACCGAGGTTCACGGTATGGCTGTGGGCGATGGTGACGGTGGCGTTCCCGTTCATCAGAAGACGAGCCACCGGCATCCCGACAATGTTGCTTCGGCCCACGACCACAGCCCGCTTGCCTTCAGTCTCCACTCCGGCGGCCTTGAGCATACGGATTATGCCTTTAGGCGTGCACGGCAGCGTGCAGGGACGGTTCTGGTAGAGGGCGGCGAGATTGAGCGGATGGAAACCGTCGACATCCTTTTCCTGCGCTATCGCGGCCACAATCCTGCTCTCGCTGATGTGTTCCGGAAGGGGCAGCTGGACAAGGATTCCGTCCACGCCGTCGTCTGCATTGAGTTCCGCGATGAGTCCGAGGAGTTCATCTTCGGTGATTGTCACAGGACGGCGGATTGTGGTGTTGCGGATGCCGACAAGGGCCGATGCTTTGGCCTTGCCCGCAACATATGATTCGCTCGCCGGGTCATTGCCGACAAGAACCACGACAAGGTGAGGGACTCTCCCGTATTTCTCTGGAAATCCCTTCACCTGCTCCGCAAGTTCCGTCTTTATGCTTGAGGATAATTCTTTTCCTGACAATACCATTGCTCTTTTCCTCCTGTAGTTTTCGTAATTGGTCATCCTGACGAAAGGGGTGCAAAGTTACGCAATTTTTTTGGGAGTTAATGAAAACAAAGAGACCCGCCTTGTATTTCGACCCCTCCCGTCCCCTCGTAGGGGAAGTCGTGCTC
>CAVEDD010000127.1:0-6434 GCA_963614515.1 Treponemataceae bacterium
CCGTGTTGCAGAAGCGAACCTGGGATATCTTCCCCTCGTACAGGGTCTCTCCGTCCGCGTCACGCGTCTTGCCGAGCAGACTGACCGTCGTCCCGTTTATCAACTGCACCTGCTTGTCGCTGAAAACCACATATTTGCCTTCACCGGCAGCGATTATGCCCTTGGGAGTGTCGAACTTGGCAGTCTCCAAAGCGCCGCTCTGTTCTCCTGCGGACTTATAGACTCCCGCATACAGACTGACCGCAGAACCCGACGGATTAATCTGACGGATGCAGTGCGTCCATTGCTCCGCCAGCAGAATCTTTCCGTCGGAGGTCGCACACGCCCCAATCGGACCGTCAAACTTGGCCTCCGTCGGGTCGCTGTTACCCCAGCTTACACCCCAGACGGCAGCAATGACATTGCTGAAGGTCATTGTCCTGATGTACTCAAACGACAGGTCTGAAATGAAACTCCTGTCATTCACTTTCACGCCCACTTTTCCGGAACCCAATCTCACCGGAACTTCGGCATACAGCTTGAAACTGCCGTCGCTCTCTTCGCTGATTTCATAAGGAATCACTTCTTTTTCTCCAATCAGGATGCGGTTATTCCTGACATCTTTGGCGAAATTGCGCCCTGTCACGACAATCTCATCGTACGCCCGGCCGGAAGTTGGTTCAATGGATATGATTTCGGCGTCCTCAAGGATTTCCTCGGACTTCACTTTTTCCGCACAGGACGGAAGTGTCAGAATCGCGGTCAATACAGCCGCATAAAAGATTTTTTTCATGTTATTAACTTTTATTTGGTTACACTTATATTTCCTATTTTTTCCATATCATTTCCAGTTCAAGGATTATTCGAACTCATTGTCCACACCTGAAGTGATTGAAAAGTCGCAGCTTGAATTTTCCCTGTCAATCCATCTGGAGGTTACACTTATATTTCCTATTTTCAACCACTTGCCAGACATATCCTTCACAGGCGCAGCAAGTTCAATCTCCGCTGTCAAATCCGGCTTCGAAGTGTCCACAATGCCTATCGCAAGGGTGTATTCACCCTCCGGAATCTGACTGGTCTCCATTTTTGTGACATATTCCGTATCCTCCTCCATCAGCCAGTCGCCGGGATCCGTCCCCTCATCCACAATGGTTTCAGCGACATTTCCCTCAATGTCAAGAAACGCGAACGCAACCTTGTATTTCCCGCCCCAGCGCCTGTCGTGGTTGGGAAAAATTCCGAAACCGGAGTTGCGCCACTGATGACCGATTCTGATGACGCTGCCGCAAGGGAAACGCTGCGGGAAAGAGACTGCGACCGGACTGAGCCGGTAGCCTCCTTCATTTATGAACGCCTCCACCAGCTCAGGAGACTCCTTAAGCCAGCTCCTGGCCTCACGGTATTCCCGCAAATCCAGAATGTTAGCCCTGGCCTCCTTCGCCTCCCGAAAAGTCCGGTCATACACCTGCGCCCAACTGGTCGCACTCGGAGTATATGTCGGGTCGCCCCTCCACCGTTCGGTGAAATCGTAGTTGCCTGAAGTGGCTGTACCTTTGTCTGTATTGATGAACCAGTAGCAGGACTCCGCCACTATCATCCTTTTCGTCCGCCACCTGGCTTCATAGGCTTTCTCGAAAGAAGAGTACCACTGACTGCCGAAAGCATCGTGACGGAGCTGATAGCCCTGTTTCTCCACTATGCGGTCAAGATTGTCCTCCCCTATCTCCTGATGATAATTGATGACGAGCGGCACTTTACTGAAAGCCTGTCCGTAAAGATCGGTAATCCAGTCATAGGTCGCCGCACGGGTCTCGGGCGTGTCATTCCCCGGCGAAAACGAAATATCGTGTCCCTCTCCCCAGTATCCCAGATTGAAGCCGTCCACAAAAAACACCCGGTCCGGATCGTCAAATTCGGCGGCGAACGCTTTCACGAACTTCTCAAGCTTCTCGTGGAAAACAGGATCGTCGGCATAGGGACTCCATAACTGCTTGTTTCCCCAGCCCGTCTCCGTCCGACCTTCGGCTCCGGCGAGACGCACATAGTCGGGAGTCGCCTGGAAATGATTCCCGTCACTGTCATAATAGACCCTGAACGCCAGTTTCAGTCCCCTGTCCAGCGCTCCTTTTATCAGACGGCTGAAGTTGCTGTTCGAATCCAGCCACACATATTTCCCCTCTTCCGGTTCAAGCTCCGCCCAACGCCACCTTATGTAGAGATGGGTGGCATACTGCGCGTAGCTGTCCATCTGATACCAGTAGGAGAACGAGTCGGCAACATAGTCCGATGCGTCATCATAGAGACCCCATCCCATACACGGGTTTCGGATAAGTCCGGCATCCCGCACTTCGGGCCTGACGAGAACATTCCCCTCGATGTCAAACAAATCGTCGGGAGAAATGGCATTTAAAGATTCCCCCCCCCTTGCCGAACAGGATATGCACAGGCTTAAAATCGGCAATACAGTCAAAAATTTCCTAATCATAGTATTGGCTTTGTTTGATTTTCCCGTCTGAACCCTCTATCTTGGACTGAGGTATCGGAAAGACCGGACAGACTCCGGACGGGAAACGGCTTATCCATGAAGCATAGTCCTTGCCCTTATTGTCCATAGTGCCGTTGGGGCAGGTCACAGTCCCCCAACGGGCATAGTAATCCTGCATCTTGCCGGTTTGATTCCAACGCAGCAAGTCCCACCAGCGGTTGTCTTCCATTCCGAGTTCAACCCTTCTTTCGTGCCGGATGTCTTCAAGCAACTGCTCGTCAGTGGTGTATGTCCGCTGCGGCAGCACGGTTTCCGCCACGGTAATCTGCTGTTTCACCCTCTTTGAATCCACCCTTGAAGAGTTTGAAGCCCGTTCCCGTACCAAGTTCAGATATTTAAGGGCTTCACTCACATCCCTCTGCTCAGTCCCGAGCAATGAGGCCTCGGCATACATCAGATACACATCGGACAGACGGATTATCCTGTAATGGAAATCCACATTGCCGTAGTCCGGAGTCCTTTCCGCTTTGGTGAGATAGGCCTTACGGTTGAAGTATCCGTATTTCGGAACAGATGAGGTCTGCGGCTTCCCGGCCTCAAATTCGTCTCCCGGGAATATCACGGTCCAGATGAGCCTCGGGTCACCCTCTTCAAATTCGTTCACAAGGTCCTGGGTGGGGTTGTTGTACCCCCATCCTTCATCTCCTTCCCTTCGTGCCTGATACTGGCTTACTCCCTGTCCCAACGCTCCGCCGGCCTGATCCACATAGGCGAACTGAGTACTGCCGAAAGGTATTTCATATATGCTCTCGGCACTGAATTCGTTCTTCTTGTCAAAGATGTCTCCATAATCGGGAAGCAGGGAATATCCTCCGGCACTTATCACTTTTCTCAGTTCCACGGCGGCTGCGTCATATTTCTGTTGAAACAGGTAAACCTTGCCGAGGAACGAAGAGGCGGCCTCTTTCGTAATCCGTCCCCATTGGTCATTGGGATATTCATTTCTTGCAGGCAGCACTTGCGCAGCTTCCGTAAGATCTGCTTCTATCTGCGCCCATATGTCCTCCCTCGGAACTGTTTCGTAGAGGTCATCGGTTATGTTGCTCAAGGTCGGACGGGTCCAATATGGGACATCGCCGAATACCGTCACCAGATAGTAGGAGAAAAAGGCTCTGATAAACAGACATTCGCCCCTCAGACGCGGAATCAAAGGATAGCCGGCAGGGCTTTCTTCATCAAAATTCTTGTCTTTCAGAATGTCCAGCATATAGTTGGCCCTGGTCAATCCGCGATAACAAGGTTCCCACATCAGTTCGGCCACATTCTCCCTCGCAGTCATGCGGAACTCTGCGGCGGCATTGATTTCCGACCACTCGGCATCATTCTCCCCGCCCTTGGTGGCGTCGTCGGCCACAATGTTGCCGAGAATGAACTTGCACACGTGGAAATTCTGCGTCCACAAGGCATTGTAAACGAAGTTCACTCCGCCTATGCATTCCTCGGCCGTGCTGTAATAACTTTCTTTCTCGAACTTGTTCTGAGGTTCCCGGGAAAGAAAATCACCGCAGGAATCCAGAAAAAGGATGCTCACAAGCATGCCAAAGACACGGAACAGGCTCTTCATTGTCATATATTCATATCTCATAGCCGTCAGAATTTAAGATTAAGTCCGAACTGAAAAACACGTGTCTGGGGGTACACTCCCATATCCACCCCGTTCGCCCTGTCGGTTCCGGTCGCCACCTCCGGGTCAAGCCCCGAATAACGTGTAACCGTAAAGAGATTTCTCGCGGAGACATAAAGTCTCAGGTTGGAGATTTTGATTCTGGATGTAAGTTTTTCAGGAAATGTGTAGCCGAGGGTTATATCCTTAAGTCTCAGATAAGAACCGTCCTCGACGTAGAAATCCGATATTCGAAAGTTGTCGTTCCTGTCATCCAGCGTCATCCTCGGTTGGGAATTTTCTCCGCTCCCCACCGTCCACGCCTTGTCCACGACACCGGAAAGCACATTCGCGAATCCGAGCGGCTGACACGAATAGTACTTGAACGCATTGAAGATTTCATTGCCTATGGAGGCATACAGATTTCCGGAAAGATCGACACCGGCATAGGAGATGGAAAAATTCATCCCGATTGTACAATCAGGATGCGGACTGCCGAGTTTCACCTTGTCGTTGTCGTCAATCTTGCCGTCTCCGTTCATATCCTTGAAGCGGAAGTCCCCCATATGTGCGTTCGGCTGAAGGAGTTCCCCGTCAGCGTTGACATAAGCATCAACCTCACGGGGAGTCTGGAAAATTCCGTCAGTCACATAGCCGTAGAAGTAGCCGATGGGTTCGCCCTCGTTCGTCTTGCAGTAACCGCTTATCCTGCTGCTGCCGGATGCAGAATCCACATAGGGTTTGGTTCCGCCCATGCTCACCACCTTGTTTTTGTAGCCGGAAACATTGAAACCGGCCGACCACTTGACTTTATGATTCCAGTCCCGCCAGGACAGAGACAGTTCCCAACCCTTGTTGTTGACCTTTCCGATATTCTCCCAAGGAGAGAAGGTTCCGAACATATCGGGGAGCGGAACCTGTATGAGCATTCCGTCCGTATCCTTATTGAACCAGTCTGCAGTAAATTCAAGCCGGTTGTCAAGAAAAGCGAAGTCAGCTCCCAGATTGACAGTCTCAGTGCGTTCCCAAGTGACATCGGAATTGCCTGCATTGACCGGACCGTAGCCCTGCACATGTTCTTCGCCGTTAAAATAAAAACGGGTGTCAAGACGACCTTCTATGAAAGTGGCATAAGCGCCGGAAGAAATGCGTTCGTTGCCGAGCTGCCCCCATCCTGCCCTGAATTTGATGTTGGATATCCAGTTCGGAGCCACGTCACGGAAAAACTTTTCCCTGGAAAGATTCCATCCGGCGGAAACCGAGGGAAAATTCCCCCAGCGCTTCCCCTTTGCAAATTTGGAAGAACCATCCCGGCGGAACGAGGCTGAAAGCATATAGCGGTCATCCCAGCTGTAGTTCACCCTTGTGAAAAACGACAGAAGAGCCTCTTCATATCTTGCTCCGGTGATTCTGTCCCCGCTGATACCTCCGCTCAACCATTGGAAATCCATCTGGTTGCTCTCCGGTTGTCCGTATTTGTTCCCCTCTATGAACTGATACGCATATTCTTCGCCCTGAAATCCGACGAGAGCCTCCACGCGGTGAAGTCCGAAAGTCTCAGACCAGTTCAATGTGTTCACCCAGGTCATTCTGGATGTCCTGTCAATTTGAGACCAGGCGTTCGCCGTCCTGTTCTGGTCGTCAGCCTCAAGATAATACACGGGAGTGAATGAGTCGTAAAGTCCGTGGTTCAGTTCCAACCCGAAATCGGTGCGAAACTTAAGCCCTCGGTAAATCTTGAAATCCGCATAGACATTGCCGACAAGCCGTATATTGTCATTTCCATGCCGCATCGTCAGATACCTGTCCTGAGCGGCTACGGGATTTTTTATGTTTGTCAGGGTTGAAGTTCCATAGTTGTTAAGCGGGTTGCTGTCGTTTTTCTCCGGGTCATTCACGGGATACAGCGGATCCGCCCTGAGCGCCGAAATGACGAAACCGTTTTCTCCGCTGTCCCCGTCTCCCGACTTGTCTTCCTTGAGGACTGTGAGATTCTCGCCGACGGTCAGCCAGGACTTCACAGCGCAGGAAGTGTTCAGTCTGAAAGAAATACGCCGAAGTGAACTTTTGCGGTCAATTCCGTCGTGGGAAAGATAATTTCCGCTCATCATATACGACAGTCTGCCGACACCTCCGCTGATTCCAAGATTATAACTGCTCATCGCGGCATTGCGCCTGTTCACCTCTTTCCACCAGTTGGTGTCATAGCCCTTGTCATATTCGGCTTTCACCAGTTTGTATGTTGTGCCGTCCGTCCCGTATATAGCCTCCGCCATACGAAGATATTCATCAGCGGAAGCCGGC
>CAVEDD010000128.1:0-6421 GCA_963614515.1 Treponemataceae bacterium
ACTCTGTCCCGTGCTTGTCCCGTTTTTCTCTGAAAATTCTTGTAAAATCCTATCTATCAGAGAATTAGGGGCACTTTGCGGAGAGTGAGGGATTCGAACCCCCGGAGGCTTTCACCTCAACAGTTTTCAAGACTGCCGCCTTAAACCACTCGGCCAACTCTCCTGAATCTTTTCAGACTTTCCTTCTTCTGGAAACAGGCTTGAAGGTGCTGCCTTGAGGGCTTGCTTTCAGAAAGGACTGCAAAGGTAGTCAAAAAGAAACACTCTGCAAATAAAATTTCCGCTTTTTTGCCGGGAACCGTTTATTTTTTTTGCCCGATTATTTTGATTTCCTACTTTTTGCGGTTTCCGGGAGTCGCGGCGGTCTGCGATGACCGGGAGGAGGAACCGTCGGGCTGCGCCTGGTTGCCTTCGTTGGCGAAGAAGCGGTACTGGAAGAAAATCAGATAGAAGGTGCCCACCGTCACGCAGCTGTCCGCGAAATTGAACACCGGCTCGAAGAACTTGAACGGACGGCCTCCAATCCACGGCATCCAGTCGGGCCAGGTCGTGTCAATCAGCGGAAAATAGAACATATCCACCACCTTGCCGAAGAGGAAAGGGGCGTAACGCCCGCCGAATGAGGCCACGGCATACGGCGTCGATTCGGAGAAAATCAGACCGTAGAAAAAGCAGTCGAAAATGTTCCCGAGAGCGCCGGCGGTTATGAGCGTGAGCCCCACGAGAACCCCCGCCGGAGTCGAGGGCTTCTTGCAGAGCCGGTTGATCCACCATACGAGGACGCTGAAAAGGACTATCCTGAACAGAGACAGGAGAAGTTTGCCGAACCAGCCTCCGAATTTCATCCCGAAGGCCATCCCCTCGTTCTCGATGAAATAAATCTTGAACCAGTCGCCGAACACGTCAAAATGCTCGCCAAGAGACATATTCGTCTTGACGAGTATTTTAATCAGCTGGTCGATAATGACAAGGACAGCGCCCAGAATTATGAGCCACGTACCTTTGGAAATTTTCTTCCCGGCCATCTATTTGTTGTTGTTCTTGTTGAGCATCTCCTTGGCCTCGACGGTCAGCGTGGCGTGCGGAACGAGACGAAGCCTCTCCTTGGGGATGAGCTTGCCCGTGACGCGGCAGATGCCGTAGGTCTTGTTCTCGATGCGCACGAGAGCCGCCTCAAGATTCTGGATGAACTTGTACTGGCGCTGCGCAAGCTGACCCGCCTCCTCCTTGGAAAGCGAGGTCGCGCCCTCTTCAAGTCCCTTGAATGTCGGAGACGTGTCGCCTATGTCGTTGCTCGAAGAGTGCGTCACGACGGCGCGAAGAGTGTTGTACTCCTCCTTCGCCTTTGCGAGCATATCAAGAATTATCTGTTTGAACTCCTGCAGTTCCTCATCGCTGTAGCGTGCCTGCACTTCAGGTTCATTGGTTTTCTTTTCGTCTGCCATAACAATAAGTTTTAATGTCAGTTATATCTTTTCCACATTTATCTTTATGCTGCCCTCGCCCCACTCCACATCGAAACCGGCAGGTGTGTCACGCATCGACACGCCGACGGCAAGGGTCTGCGAAGCGACATAGTCCGCGAAAGCCGAGAGAGCGTCGACGATTTCGGATTTGTATTCCGGGACATCGGTGAATATTTCCACGCGAACCCTGTCCGTGACCTCGAACCCGCTGTCCTTGCGGAGGTTCTGAATCCTGTTTATGAGTTCGCGGGCCGTGCCCTCGCGCCGGAGTTCATCGGTGACGGTGATGTCAAGCGCAAGCGTGAGCGGGCCGTCGCTCGCGACAAGCCAGCCGGGCATATCCTCGGAAGTGATTTCATAGTCCCCTTTCTTCAGAACTATGTCGCCCGAAGGAAGATTCAGAGTGTATTCATCCGAAGCCTCGATTGCCGCGATGGTCTCCTGAGAAAGCTGCGGGAACGCCGCCGCAATCTCCTTCATCTGTTTTCCGTAAATCTTGCCGAGAGTCTTGAAGTTCGGTTTTATCTTCTTCGTTATTATGCCGGCGGTGTCGTGGATGAACTCTGCCTCCTTCACGTTCACCTCGCCCAGGAGCAGCGGTTTCACCTTTTCGAGCTGAGCCTTCACCTTGTCGCTCAAGACAGGGATTATGAGCTTCGAAAGCGGCTGACGAACCTTGATGTTCACCTTGCGCCGGAGCGCGAGCACCATCGACGACGCCCGCTGCGCCAGCTCCATCCTCTCCTCGAGATCCTTGTCCACTACGGATTCATCATACTGAGGCATAGGGACATAGTGAACGGAACGGAACTCGCCGGACTCCCCTCCCGTGAGATCGAGATAGAGCCGGTCCATAAAGAACGGGGCGATCGGAGCGGCAAGTTTCGAGACGGACAGAAGAACTTCGTAGAGAGTCTGGTAGGCGGAGAGCTTGTCAGCATCCATCGTGCCGCCCCAGAAACGCTTTCTGCCGAGCCTCACATACCAGTTGCTCAGGTGGTCGCAGACAAAAGTCTGGATGAGACGGCCGGCCTGGGTCACGTCGTAGTCCTCATACGCCGCCACGACATCCTTCACGAGCGTGTTGAGCAGGGAGATTATCCACCTGTCAAGTTCCGGACGCTCCGCATAAGGCACCTGAGCCGCCGAGCAGTCGAAACCGTCGACATTCGCATAGAGCGCGAAGAAAGAATAGGTGTTGTAGAGAGTTCCGAAGAACTTCCTGCGGACCTCGTCCACGCCCGCTTCGTCGAAACGCAGGTTGTCCCAAGGCTGGGAGTTGGTGAGCATATACCAGCGGAGCGCGTCGGCTCCGTATTTGTCGAGCTGCCCGAACGGATCGACGGCGTTTCCGAGACGCTTGCTCATCTTGTTGCCGTCCTTGTCGAGCACCAATCCGTTGGAAATCACGCGCTTGAACGCGCAGGTCCCGCTCACCATAGTATGAATGGCGTGGAGGGTGTAGAACCACCCGCGTGTCTGGTCGACGCCCTCCGCAATGAAGTCCGCGGTGCAGCCGAAATCCTTGCTTCCGAGATTGCGCAGACCCTCCTGCGCATAAGGCATCGCGCCGGAGTCGAACCACACGTCGATGAGGTCAGTTTCGCGGATCATCTTCTTCCCGGACGGGGAGACGAGGAATATGTTGTCGACATACGGCCTGTGCAGGTCTATCCTGTCATAATTCTCCTTTGACATATCCTCCGGGTCGAAACCTTTCTCCTTCAGAGGATTGGACTTCATCACCCCGGCGGCGACGGCCTTCTCGATTTCGGCGTAAAGCTCTTTCACCGAGCCTATGCACTTCTCCTCCCTGCCGTCCTCGCTGCGCCAAATCGGGAGCGGAGTGCCCCAGTAGCGGCTGCGGCTGAGGTTCCAGTCCTGGATGTTCTCCAGCCACTTCCCGAAGCGGCCTGTTCCGGTGGATTCCGGCTTCCACGCAATCGTTCCGTTCAGCTCCATCATCTTCTCCCTCACGGCCGTGGTCCTGATGAACCAGGAGTTCAGCGGGTAGTAGAGCACCGGCTTGTCGGTTCTCCAGCAGTGCGGGTAGGTGTGGACGTGCTTCTCAATCTTGAACGCCTTGCCCTGGGACTTGAGCATCATGCAGATGTCTATGTCGAGGGTCGGCGCATCTGGTGCGAGCGAGGAGTCGTAGGCGTTCTTGACATATCTTCCCGCCCATTCCGCATAGCTCGGAGAGACATACTTCGCGGCATAGTCCGCATCCATGTCCTCCAGACGGAAGAACCTTCCCTGACGGTCAACCTGCGCATAGCGGTCTCCGTTGCGGTCAAGAACCATAATCGGCGGCACTCCGGCCTGCTTCGCCACCCTGTTGTCGTCCGCTCCGAAAGTCGGGGCTATGTGGACGATGCCGGTCGTGCCCTCCTCGACGGTGACATAGTCGC
This sequence comes from Treponemataceae bacterium, assembly GCA_963614515.1. Taxonomy (GTDB): domain Bacteria; phylum Bacteroidota; class Bacteroidia; order Bacteroidales; family UBA932; genus Cryptobacteroides. The sequence goes on from CAVEDD010000128.1 coordinate 3,878, forward strand.
CTCCGATTACGCGGAACGCGCCGTCCGTCTCGGGTTTGAACCACGGGATGAGCTGGTGGTACTTTATGCCGAGAAGCTCGCTTCCCTTGAACCCGCCGTCGAGAACCTTGAACGGGACGAGCTTGTCACCGGGCTTATAGTCCTCAAGCGGCAGCTCCGCAGCCTTAGGATTGAACCAGTTGCCGACGAGAGCCTTCGCCACGACATAAATCGCCTGCTTGCCGGAATAGGGGTTGAAGGACTTCACGCATACATAGTCGATGTTCGGCCCGACGCACAGGGCCGTGTTTGAAGGCAGAGTCCACGGTGTCGTCGTCCACGCGAGGAAATAGACGGGCACGGTCTCGCAGCCGAAGAGAATCTGGGACTTCTCGTCCTTGATGACCTCGAACTGAACCGTCGCCGTCGTGTCCTTCACGTCGCGGTAGCATCCCGGCTGGTTGAGTTCGTGGGAGCTCAGCCCCGTGCCCGCAGCCGGAGAGTAGGGCTGGATGGAGTATCCCTTGTAGAGCAGTCCCTTGCCGTATATGTCCTTGAGGAGATACCACAGCGTCTCGATGTAGCGGTTGTCGTAGGTGATGTACGGGTCGTCCATATCCACCCAATATCCGATTCTGTCGGTAAGGGACATCCACTCTTTCGTGTATTTCATCACCTCCTTGCGGCAGGTGTCGTTGTATTCCCCGACGGAAATCTTCGTCCCGATGTCCTCCTTGGTGATTCCGAGCTTCTTCTCCACACCGAGTTCGACCGGAAGCCCGTGGGTGTCCCAGCCGGCACGCCGCCGCACCTTGAACCCGCTCTGGGTCTTGTAACGGCAGATGGAGTCCTTGATTGAGCGGGCCATGACGTGGTGTATGCCCGGCATTCCGTTAGCCGAAGGCGGACCCTCGAAGAACACGAACTCCGGAGCGCCCTCCCGCAGCTCCAGCGACTTCTCAAACGCACGGTTGGCTTTCCACCTTTCGAGAACCTCGTTACCGACGGTGACCAGATCCAAGCCCTTATATTCCCTGAACTTCATATATGTGTCTCATTCTAAACCTGATGGATCAATATGGCAATCCCTACGGTCAATTACACAAAACATTACGGCCAAAATCTCCATTTCGCGGAGATTCCGGACTTTTTGAATTGGCAAAGATAATGAATTGTGAAGTTTTTGCAAAATGATTATTTTTGCGCGGTTTTCCGGAGCGGGACAGAGGGTTTTACGGAATTCCGTTTTTACGATGGGCATTTTCGACATCATTGTTCTCGTCTGCTTTCTGATTGCGCTGTGCATCGGGTTGAAAAAGGGATTCATCGCCCAGGTGGTCTCCCTCGTTTCGCTGTGTCTCGGGGTGTGGCTGGCGGTCACATTTTCCGTTCCGGTGAGCCGCCGGCTTGAGGAATGGGTTTCATTCGACGGGACCGGGCTGAGAATCGCGGCGTTCGTGCTGATTTTCTGCGTTACGGTCCTCGTCCTGACATTGGCCGGCAAGGTTCTGGAGAAAATCATCAGGGTCGTGATGCTCGGATGGCTGAACCGTCTGCTCGGCGCGGTGCTGGCGGCGGTGGAGTGTATGCTGATTCTGTGCATTCTGCTGCTGGTTTTCGATGCGCTGAACGGGACATTCTCGTTCGTGAAGACTGAATATCTGGCTTCGACCGTGTTTTACGAACCGTTGAAAACCGTGTCACACTCGATATTCCCCTACCTGAAGGAATTCCTCTGTGATTGATAGCTATTTTTGAGAAGATAGGATATGGAACGGATAATATTGATAGAGACATCTACGGGTCTGTGCTCGACGGCGATGGCCGAGGACGGAAAAATCGTGTGCCGCAGGGAAAGCGCAGAAAACCGTGCGCACGCATCGCTCACGGCCGTTTTTATCGATGAGATGCTCAGGGAGAGGGGCTGTACGCTGAAAGAGTGTTCGGCCGTCTGCATAAGTGAAGGGCCGGGTTCATACACCGGACTCCGGGTCGGAGTCTCCACGGCGAAGGGGCTATGTTTCGGGGCGGACATACCGCTGCTCAGCGTAGGGACGCTCGAAGTGCTTGTCAACCAGGCCATTCACACCGATAACCATCTGAAACACATCGTCCCGATGATTGACGCACGCAGAATGGAGGTCTATACGGCGGTTTTCGACGGCAACGGAACGCGGCTCACCCCCACCGAGGCCAAAGTGATTGATTCCGGCAGTTTCAGCGAGCTTCTCGAACAGGGTCCGGTGCTTTTCACCGGCGACGGAGCCGGGAAATGCGAGGGGACGATTACGCATCCTAACGCGATTTTTCTCCAGACCTGCCCTGAGGCCTCGGCCATGCTTGAGCCGGCCGTCCTTGAACTGCACGAAAAACGGTTCAGGGATGTCGCCTACCTTGAACCGTTCTATCTTAAGGACTTTGTTGCCACCGTCAGCCGGAAGAAATTGTTTTGAGCGTCTTTTGGGTCTATATTCGCTCCCTCATCGGTCACATACGCCCGGTATGCTCCCTCTTCAGCGAGCTTCCAGAGCTGATACAAGCCGCGAGGCACGTGGAAACAGCCCT
>CAVEDD010000129.1:0-6395 GCA_963614515.1 Treponemataceae bacterium
TCCGGGAGAAGGGTTTCGTCGATGTCGGCGGCGGTGTAATTCTCATAGATCGGAAGCGGGTCTCCGGTCGTGGTGACGGAAGATTCGCTCACCTTGACTGTGCTCTCGTATCCGTTTGAAGCATAGACGACAAGGTGGTATTCCGTGCCGGGAAGCAGCCCGGAAACCGTTCCGACATATCCCGTCCCGTTGATTGCCTTGAGAACATCCTTTTCCACAGATTTCGTGGCGAGGATTTTCTTTTCGACTGATGCGGCGTCGGAGACTATGTCAATTTTCTTGACTGCGCCGAACTTCACTTCAGTAAGATTCTCTCCATAGACATAGAACTCGATGGTGTTGTCCGTGGATTTGCCCTGAGGAACATATTTCTCGGCGGAATTCACGCCGCAGCTGACCACGACAGGCATCTCGTCGCCCTTGGCGATGTAGGAGAATGTCGCAGAAGTGTTCTTGCTCGGATTGCCGTCCTTGTCGAACGAAACTGCGATGATGGTGTAGTAGCCGGTGGACATATCGCTGAGCACAATTGACGGGTTTTCAAGGTTGACGGTCTCCGCGTCGGCATCGCTTTCGAGCGCGACACGGTTCTCGTAGATTTCTCCGTCGTCGAGTTTGCCCTCATACACTCCGTACACTGCCTTGGTCACGTCCGCTCCGAGAGTGAATGCGACCGGAAGGTCTCCGTCCTCGGCTTCCCCGACCTCGACGGCGATGCTGTAATCGGACATCACCGCGCCCGGGAGCAGAATCGTAGTTTTCCCCGAACTGTTCCCCGCATAAGGGCCTCCGGAAACGGTAAAGTTAACATAAATGCCTTTAATAGGGAAATTAATCACACCGTTTTCGAGTGTTCCCGGGTAAGTATAACTGCCGTCAGCTTCTGTCGGTGAATAGAATTCAACATATCCGTCATCTCCTACGAATGCTCCGGTCGTCTGGTATGGGAAACCGACATTCTCAGAATCGGTCGCATCGATGTATGAATATGTCCCTGCCGTGCAATTCTCCTCAAACTCTTCTTCAGAATATGCATTGCCCCAGAATTGGGCAAGCATATAAGGGTTGTAGACATTCTGAATCCGGTAATATCCCGGCCAATCGTGTCTCTCGTAGATTTCGAGTCTGTCGTTTGTCGCGTAAAGGGAACTGAAATTGAACATAGAAGAAAAAATGTCATCCCTCCACGAACCATATTCGACCTTTTCCGGATCGTCCTCCGTTGTCTTTGTCCATTTCCCGTCGACAAGTTTCCCATACACCCTGTCCCACTTGACGCGTGCGACGCTGAAGCTGATGGAAACCGGATTCGTGCCGTAACGGCTGACATATTTCCCGTCGGTCAGGGAGATGGATCCTGTGTAGGTCGTGCCTACCGCCGCGTTCGGGAATCCCACCTCAAATATGGTTTCGGTCTGACCGTCCTCGAAGACGATGTCATCGATGTAGAAGATTTCTTCTGCGGTCTCTGTCCCTTCCTCGCCCTCATAGGTGACGGTGAAGGTTACAGGGACGGTGATTTCACCCTCGTCGAGTTTTCGCACTGCGGTGAAACTGAGCTTTGCATCATCGCTCGGGTCAAGGCTTACCTCGCCTCCCTGTCCTTCAGGGAAATACACCCCGTAACAGCCGGCCTCGTCGGCCTCTCCGGGAGCATAGACCTCTTTCTTGCAGGAAACGAGGCTGAGCGCGAACCCGACGGCTGCAATCAGTAAATATTTTGTCTTGTTCATAATCATATTTTCAGTTTATCTCGTGAAACTATTCCTCCCACAGCGCGATTACCTGAGACGGATCCGGATTGTTCAGTTCTTCCGTGATGCCTGTGTTCGACTGGAACTCACCACGGGTGATGACGATGTTCCATTGAGGTGAACGTCCCACCGTGTTGAAGCGCTCCGTCGAGGAGAAATTCGTGCCGGTGTAGCCTCTCGTTATGCCCTGGTTGAGTCTCTTGTAGTCGAAGTAGAGTATGCCTTCGCCCCAGAACTCGATTCTCTTCTGCAGGAGCATCTCCTTGATGAAGGCCTTTTCGGAAACGGCCGCGCATTCGTAGGAGCCGTCGGTGATGCGGTTCTTCATAAATTCGGTGAGTGCCTCGTTGGCAGCCCCCAGATTGTGCTGACGCGCAAGAGCCTCCATACGGATGAATTCCATCTCCTCCATTCTCATCAGAGGGTAGTCTCCCACTCCGCCGGTTACATAGTCGCTGATTTCTCCGTTCTTGCAGCGGAACTTGATTGACGAGTATGACTTCACCCTTTTGTAGAAGGAAGTAATCTGGCTTGTCGTCCCGGCCAGCTTGTAGTCGTAGTAGGACTGCTTGTCCGGGTCTATGAACGAGTGCTTGCGGAAGTCCGTATCGCTGATCTTGTCATAGAGGGATTTGCTTGTTCCGAACTGTACATAGGCTCCATAGCCCCAGAGAGCCTCGCAGGAAAGCCATCCGGTGGCCTGGATGAGGTTGCCTATGGACTCGCTTACGACAGGAATGCCCCAGATCCAGGACTTCTGGCTTGAAGAGTTGTTGAAGCCCGTGGAGACATCCTCCCACTGCGCCTGGGTGAGGGCGGTGGCTCCGCTTGTGGCGATTGCCTTTTCGGCATATTCCTGAGCCTTTTTGAACGCGTCGTTGTCGTAGTCGGTGTCGGAGTTGTAGCCGAGTTCAAGGTAGGTTCTCGCGTAGAGTCCGTAAACCATAGCCTCGCTCGGAGAGAGCACGCTCGAGTATCCTGCAAGATATTTTTCGGCCTTCTCGAGATCGGAAAGTATGAACTTGTAGATTTCCTCCCTCGTGGCTCTCGGGTTCTTCTTCGCCTGTTCCTCGGTGGTGGTCTCAGTTACAATCGGGACAGTCAGTCCGAGGATTGCGTCAGGGATGTTGTAGCCGCTGTACTGGCTTTCCTGCACCGGCTTCGGCTCATACATTCTCGCGAGGTCGAGATAGAAGGCCGCTCTGTAGGCGTAGGCCTGTCCGAGCGCATTCAGCGATGCTGCGTCCGCGCTGTCCGGATTGGAGATGGACTTGATCACATTGTTTGCCGCAAAAATCCAGGCGTAGTAGGCATCCCAGAAATAGGCGCAGTAGATGTAACGCTGTCCCTGGGCTCTGTTGGATGACCACGCCGTGAAGTGGCTGTAGTATGTGCTGCCGCAGAGAAAGTCCTCGAGCATGCTGTCAGTCATAATGTGGACTGCCGGGAGACCGAAGTCGCCGTGGAAACTATAGCCGCTCACATAGCCGCAGGCATCGTAGCGGTGGAGTGAAGCTGTCACCGCTCCGACTTTCATTCCGAGAGGGTCGTCGCTTTTCTGAAGCTGCTTCTCGGTGACCGTGCCGCCCACCGGAACGGTTTCCTTGATGCAGGAAGCCATCGTCAGAGTGAGCGCAATCAGAGTAAATAAACCGTATATCTTCTTCATTTTTTCTTCTTTTAGAAAATCGTCATTGGGGATGGGACATCCTTAGAATGTGATGTTTATTCCTCCCGAAAGTGTCCTTACCGGAGAGTTGACCGAGTCGTTAGTGCTTCCGCTGAAGCTGTAGCGAGGGTCAAGTCCCTGACGGTGCGACCAGTAGCAGATGTTGTCGCAGGTGATGTAGAAGCGGAGCTTGCTCACCTTGATTTTCTCTGTCAGACGTGCCGGAAGCGTGTATCCGATCTGCGCGTTCTGGAAGTTGAGGTAAGACGCGCTGACAAGGAAGCGGTCGCTCGCCGAGGCGCTGTACTGGTCTCCGAGCTGGAAGCGCGGAATGTCCGAGTCTTTGTTCTCAGGTGTCCAGGCGTTGAGTATGTCCTTGTGGATGTTGCCTCCGGTGCTGTCTCCTGTCGGGCTTGCCATAAGTGCTGCATAGCCGGAGTCGTAGGTGAGTCCTCCGAGGGAGTAGGTGAACGATGCGGATATGTCAAATCCGTAAAACTCGAAGCTCGTGCCGAATCCGCCGTAAAGCTTCGGGGTCGGGTCGTCGCAGAGATATTGAGTCGCGTCGGAGTAGCGTGCCGTGGTCTCGCGGGTCACGTTGCCGTTCTCGTCCGTCACGTCCTTGTACCAGAGGGACTCTCCCGTCTCCCTGTCAACTCCCGCGTATTTCGCGAGGTAGAAGGTGTAGAGCGGAAGACCTTCGCCGATGAACTTGTTACCGGAAGCATATCCGCTGTATCCTTCCACGGTTCTGGTCTTCTTGTCCTCCGGGATGTATGTCACCTTGTTCTTGTAGTGCGTCGCGTTGGCATAGATGTCCCAGCGGAAGTTCTTTGTCTGGACAGGAGTTCCGTAGAGCGAGATTTCAACGCCCTGGTTGACCATATCTCCGACATTGTCGTAGTATCCGCCGTATCCGAGGGATGCAGGGACCGTGAAGTAGTAGAGCATATCGGAAGTCTTTCTGTGGAAATATTCCACGCTTCCTGAAAGCCGGTTGCCGAAGAGTTCGAAGTCCACGCCGCTGTTGATGTTGGTGTTCGTCTCCCAGGTGATGTCGGCCGTGCCTTTGGAACTGAAGATTGTGGCGACACCGTTCTTGTTGTCGTTCACGATGGAGTAGGTGTCGATGTAGAGGTAGTTGCCGATGTTGTCGTTACCCTGCGAACCTATGGAAGCCTTGAGCTTGAGCATATCCACCCAGTCGGCGTTGAACCAGTTCTCCTTGTTGATGAGCCATGCCGCGCTGGCTGACCAGAAGTTGCCCCAGCGGTAGTCCGGGCTGAAACGGGAGGATGCGTCGCGGCGGTAGGATGCGCTCGCGAAGACTTTCTCCGCCCAGTTGTACTGCGCCCTCAGGAAGTAGCCCTCGTTCATATAGGTGCTCCTGCTTGATGCGGCCGATTTGGAGTCCACAACCGCCGCATTCAGCTCATCGCTGTCCATTCCGTAAATCTGAGACTTTGAAGCGGAGAGGGAGTAGGCTTGCTGGACATAGTTCTCGTGTCCGAGAAGCACGTCGACATTGTGCACTCCGAAGCTCCTTCCCCAGGAGAGGAGTTCCTGAATGTTGTAGTAGAGGGATCTCGTGTGGCTCTTGTAAATGTATCCGCCGCTGTCTGCGAACTGGCCGTAGTATTTGTTCACGGCTTCAGTCCCCCTGTATTCGTTCAGTCCCATACCTCCGTTGAGGGAGAACTTGAAGTCGCGGAGGAAAGTCACGTCAGCATAGGCGGTGGCGTTCACCGCGTTGCCCTCGCTGTAGGATTTGTTGAGATATACCCCGGAAAGTGCGTTGGAGTTGGTGAACACCGGACGGGCTATGCCGAAACCTGAATCTTCGTCACCATAGTCATACATCTTGTTCCCGTAGGAGTCATAGGCGATGTTTTTGTTGGCGTCGCGGATGTACACAGGATAAATCGGAGCGATTCCGCTTGCGGCGGCGAAGATGTTTCCGGTCGAGCCGCTTGATCCCTCGTCACCGTTGGAGTTGGTGTAGTTGTATTTTGCGTAACCCACATTCCCTCCGACCTTGAGCCAGGACTTCGCCTGATAGTCGGTCTTCAACCTTGCCGTGTAGCGGGTCATACTTGCGTTGTCGATGATTCCCTCGTTCTTGAGGTAGCCGGCGGACGCGAGTATGGAAGCCTTGCCGGTGGTTCCGGAAACGCTGATGTTGTATTCCTGACGGAGTGACTGGCGGTAGGCCTCGTCCATCCAGTTGTCAGGCTGCATCCAGTAGTCGGTGCCGTTGAAATTCACCATCCGGCCGAGAGTGGCGTTCGGGTTCAGTCTGCCGTTGGTTCCGATGAGGCTCTGGCCTTCCGGTACGGTGTAGACAAGGTAGCCGAGTCCGCCGTCGCCTCCGTCCGGATCCGGATTGAGAAGGACGCTGTTCGCCTTCTGCCAGGCGTCGCTTGCGGAGTTGCCGCTTGCGAGGTAGCTGTTATAGAGCGCCTTGTAGTGGGTCTCGTAGTACTCGCCCGGGTCGGTGATGTAGTCGTAGTTCTGGAGAGCCTTGGTGTTCCAGCCCCATTTCGCGTCGATGTTCACGACAGCGTCGCCGGCCTTACCTTTCTTCGTTGTGATCATTATGACGCCGTTGGCGCCCCTCGCACCGTAGAGGGCGTTGGAGGCTGCGTCCTTGAGGACGGTCATAGACTCGATGTCGGCGGAGTTGATGTTGTTGAGGTCGCCGGAATAAGGCACGCCGTCAACCACGAAGAGCGGTGAAGAACCGGCGCTGATTGAGGACGTTCCTCGGATTCGTATGCTCGGAGTCGTTCCGAGGGTTCCGGAAGAGGTGGTCATCTGCACGCCGGCGACCATTCCCTCAAGCGCTCTCGTCGGTTCTGACGACTGCACTTTCGCGATGTCGGACGCTTTCACGACCGTGGCGGAACCTGTGAACGATTCTTTGGTGGAAGTACCGAAGGCGACCACGATGGTCTCGTCGAGAGCCGTGGCAT
>CAVEDD010000130.1:0-6373 GCA_963614515.1 Treponemataceae bacterium
AAATCATCGCCAAAATCGAGAACCAGCAGGGCATAGACAATCTTGACGAGATTCTCACCTACAGTTACGGAATCATGGTCGCGCGCGGAGACCTCGGGGTCGAGATTCCGGCCGAGCGCATCCCTTTGATACAGAGAGATATCGTAAAGGCGTGCCGGGACAGGAAGAAGCCTGTAATCATCGCAACCCAGATGCTGCAGAGCATGATCGAGAATCCCCGGCCGACGCGGGCGGAGGTGACCGACGTTGCGAATGCAATCTTCCAGAGCGCGGACGCGATAATGCTAAGCGGCGAAAGCGCATTCGGGAAATATCCTGTGGAGGCGGTCAGGACGATGACCAAAATCGCTCAGCAGACCGAAAAGACCATCGACGTCAATCTTGAGCTCAACCTGCGCAAGGCGGTGAAACCGGTGGCGGTCGTGCTGGCGAGGGCTCTTGTGGCTGCCACCCAGGAGCTGCCTGTGAAAGCTCTGGTCTTCGACACCTACACCGGTCGAGTGGGACGCTACCTCTCCACTTTCCGGCCTAAAGTCCCTGTTTATGCGATGTGTTATAACAACTACACCGTCCGGGAGCTGGCTCTCGTGTTCGGAATCAAGGCCTATCCGTTCTCGAAGGTGAGCGACAAGGAGGAGTTCTCGGCCAAGTCGATCGAGATGCTGACCCGTGAGGGCAAGATTGCCCAGGGAGACCTCATCGGCTTCATCGGCGGAGTCTTCGGTGCCCAAATGGGCGCAACATATATGGAATTGAAGCACGTGTAGTTTATGGAAACAAAAGCATTGCTCTTCGATTTCGACGGCGTGGTCGTTGATTCGGAGAAACATTACACCGGATTCTGGGACGGAATCGGCCGCAAGTGGCTCGGCGCGGAGGATTTCGGGAAAGTCGTGAAGGGAAGCACGCTGAAGATGATTCTGGGGAAATATTTTGCCGGGATTGCCGGGGCGGAGGCGGACATCGTCCGGGGTCTTGACGCGCTTGAGGAGGAGATGGAATATGACTATATCCCCGGTGTCACGGAATTTGTCCGGGAGGCGCGCCGCCGGGGGTTCAAGACAGCCATCGTCACGAGTTCAAACCTTCCGAAGATGAGGAGCGTCTATGCGAAGCGGCCGGAAATACCGTCATTGTTCGACGCGGTCCTCACGAGCGAGGACTTCGCTGCGTCGAAACCGGACCCTGACTGTTTCCTCAAGGGGATGGCGCGTTTCGGGGCTGATGCCGCACACTCCGTCGTGTTCGAGGACTCGGTGAACGGGCTTATGGCGGGCAAGGCCTCCGGAGCGCTGGTCATCGGACTCACGACCACAAATCCCGTGGAAACCGTCCGGGAGTACAGCTCCCTCCAGATTCCGGATTTCACTGATGCCGAGGGTATTTTTCACTATATATCATATCACGACTTCCCCTGTGCAGGGGACGGGAGGGGTGTGGTATGACAGTCTGCATCGCGGAGAAGCCGAGCGTGGCGAGGGAAATCGCCGATGTGCTCGGGGCCAAGCTCAAGAAAACCGGCTACCTCGAGGGCAACGGCTACCAGGTGACCTGGACATTCGGCCACCTCTGCACCCTCAAGGAGCCGCACGACTACGACCCCCGCTGGCGTGCGTGGGCGCTTTCCACACTTCCGATGATTCCTCCGCGCTTCGGCATAAAGCTCATAGAGAACGAGACCTACAAGGCTCAGTTTCAAGTGATAGAGAGGCTTATGCAGAATGCCGACCTGATTGTGAACTGCGGCGATGCCGGGCAGGAGGGCGAACTCATCCAGCGCTGGGTGATGCAGAAGGCGAGGGCGAAATGTCCCGTCAAGCGTCTCTGGATTTCATCCCTCACCGAAGAGGCAATCCGAGAAGGGTTCAACCACCTTGAAGATTCATCCCGATTCCAAAGCCTCTACGAGGCCGGCCTGTGCCGCGCGATAGGGGACTGGCTGCTCGGGATGAACGCCACGAGACTCTACAGCATCAAATACGGCGGAGGATATTCCCGGGACCGCAAGGTGCTGTCAGTGGGGCGCGTGCAGACCCCGACCCTTGCTCTCATCGTGAACCGCCAGAACGAAATCGACAATTTCAAGCCGGAGCCGTACTGGGAACTCAAGACGACCTACCGGGGCACGGTCTTCAATTCCGAGAAAGGCAGGTTCAAGGTCAGGGAGGACGGCGAGAAACTGCTTGAGGCAATCAGCGGCAACGATTTCACAATCACCGATATATCCGAGAAGAAAGGCAAAGAGTTCGCGCCCCGTCTTTTCGACCTCACTTCGCTTCAGGTCGAGTGCAACAGGCGTTTCGGCTTCAGCGCGGACGAAACCCTGAAAATCATACAGTCGCTCTACGAGAAGAAGGTCACGACCTATCCGCGAGTCGATACGACCTTCCTCAGCGACGACATCTATCCGAAAGTGCCCAAGACCCTTGAGGGGCTCGTGGGCTACCGCGAATTTACCGACCGCCTGAAGGGGAGGAAACTCCCGAAGTCCAAGCGTGTCTTCGACAATTCCAAAGTCACCGACCACCACGCGATAATCCCCACCGGAGTGCCTGCGAACAATCTTTCTCCGGCGGAGATGACGGTCTATGACCTTGTGGCGAGGCGTTTCATAGCCCAGTTCTATCCCGACTGCGAGATTTCGACCACGACGGTTCTCGGCAAGGTCGCGGATCTCGGCTTCAAGGCGTCGGGGAAGCAGATTCTGAGTCCGGGATGGCGTGTGGTCGAGCAGCGCGGCGGGACGGACGGAGGACAGCAGGGGAGCGGCGCGGAATCCGGCCAGGACACGGCTCCGGAGGGCGCATCATCCTCCGGAAACGCAACGGACGCCGCCGAACTCAAGATTATGCCGAACTTCACGAAAGGGGAGTCCGGCCCGCATGCCCCCGCGCTCAAGGAGACCTGGACCACTCCGCCGAAGCCCTACACCGAGGCGACTCTGCTCCGTGCGATGGAGACCGCAGGCAAATTCGTTGACAGTGAGGAACTTCGCGATGCGCTCAAGGAGAACGGCATAGGCCGCCCGTCCACCCGCGCCGCCATCATCGAGACCCTCTTCAAGCGCGACTACATCCGCAAGGAGCGCAAGAACCTCTATCCGACTTCCACAGGTCGCGAACTCATCGCCACCATCCGCGAGGAACTGCTCAAGTCAGCGGAACTCACCGGAATCTGGGAGCGGAAACTCCGCCAGATCGAGCGCGGCGAATACGAGGCGCAGGCGTTCATCGCCGAACTGAAGGATATGGTCACCGGCGTAGTCTTCCACGTGCTCAACTCCTGACGCCGTCATCGAGGGTATTTCACATTCTCGCTCCATATCGACTGCTTCTTTGGGAACCATACTTATGAGACGGCCTCTTCAATCTGGTGTAGAAGTCCGCAATAGTGGCTTTCATATTCATTCCCCGGAGTTATGCCGCGATACCGGCCGAGAATGTGCTTCAGACGGAGAAGCTCGGCGAAGAAAAGTTCCCGCGAATTGTTGATGGCCTTGATGTTCAGTTTTGACTGCCAGCTGTAGCCGGCCTTTCCGAAACCGCAGTCATCTTCCGGACAGCCGCAGAAGGGAATATCATCGGAGAGAAACCGGTCTCCGTCGGAAAGAAAAGCGTCCTCATCGGCGAGAAGGGTCTGCTTTGCCGTGCCGACCTTTTTCCCTGAGCCGGAAATCAGAGTGGCGACATAGACTTTCTGCATAGTCATCTCCGCCTCCGACGGTTTTCTCATTTTCTTTCCGAAGAGTTCGCCACGGATGTCGTCAAGCCAGTTCTCCAGAGTGTAGGCGTCGCCAGGCGAAGCGATGTGGGAGGACAGCATCACATTGTTGTAGGTTGAAAAGAGCTCCGACGCCGCGTTGAACTGGATAATCCGTCCCTTGTCTATGGCAAGGGGGAACTGTTCCGTCACCGTCCTGTCCGAAACCCAGCCGCTGCTGCGGATTTCGTCAATCACCCATTTCAGAGACTCCCTCTGGACCTGTGCAGGTACGGAAACAGCCTTCGGTGCATCCGTATCCGCCGATGCAGGGTGGAGGTATATTCCTCCGACATTCATTATGACATTGCCGATGTAGCGGTAGTACTGCTTCACAAGCTGTCCGTAGCGGTTCTGCCGCAGGCTTGCGTCCCTGTCCGTGGCATCATCCATCCACTCATTGAAGTGGGCGAGGATATATTTCAGATTGTCAATGCCATAGCGAGATGATTTCATCGGGTCGTCACCCAAATCCTCCTCAATCGCGCTCGGGTCGTAGCGGGCGGACAGCTGCTGACGTCCGTAGCGGAAGTACGGATCTCCCGCCTTTCCGTCCACCCATTTCTCCACCGTCGCCGCATCTTCCGCAAAAGTCGCGGCTTCCGGCACGGGACAGTAGGCGTATTTCACGAGAAAACGGTCATAGTCTCCGAGAAACGGCGGGGTGAGCCTGACACCCTCGTCCTGCGGCTGCGCGATATAATTGAAGCGGGCATAGTCCATAATCGAAGGGGTCGTTCCATACTTCCGCGTGAATGAGGCGCTGCGCAGCGAATCCGTCGGGAACGCCGCAGAGGCGGCCATATTGTGCATAAACCCGAGGCAATGCCCCATCTCGTGGGCGACGATGTACTCCATAGTCTCGTCAAGCACGTCGGCAGGCATCCTGCGTCCCCTGACCCGGGAGTCAAGCTGCGAAGTCTGGCAGAACCTCCATCCGTTCGCAAGTTTGACCACGTCGTTATAGACCAGGATGGAGGCGTTTATGATTTCTCCCGTCTCCGGGTCCACCCACGAAGGCCCCATCGCGTTGGCGACGGTCGAAGGGATGTAGCGTATGCAGGAATACTTGAGATTGTCGGGGTCGAACTCCGGGTCATCGGAAGGGAAGTCACGCACCTGGATGACATTTTTCAGGCCTATGTCTTCGAATGCGCTGTTCCAACGCAGGATGCCGTTTGCTGCGGAAATCCTCCATTCCTCGGGAAAAGCGTCGTCCATATAGAACACGATGTGCTTCTGCGGCTCGACCGTCTCTCCGCGAAGCCAGGCGGCGGTGTCGGAGGGCTGCACATCCCAGCGGTGAATCACAGAATATGTCCCGATATTGTCCCCGTCGCCGTTCAGGTCTCTTCTGTCCGTCAGGAAGATGCCGAGCCTCGAATCCGCCACCCTCGGAGTCATCCTGCGCTCGGGCAGCAGCAGAATGCTCCTTGTCGTCCGTATGGTGTATGGTTCGTCTTTCCGGAGGACGGCGAGTCCGAGTATGTCGGAATTCACCGTGTAGGTATATCTGGAAACTATGCTCACATTGTCGCTGAACGCTTTCACCCCCTCGATGAGCGGGGAGTTTTTCTTCAGGGTATATTTCGTGCTCACGAGATTCGACGTTCCGGACTTCACCGGGCCGAGTCTCGCGTTGTCCCCGCTGAAGAATGAGCTTGATTCGAAGACCACTGCGGTTCCGTCGGGGCTCTCGCAGAAAAGGCTGAAAGTTTCCAGCACGGTGTCGAGCGAATTGCGTTCCACCGCCCTGATTTCAGCCGGGTCGTTGATGTCGTGGTCGGGACGGGTGCTGATTTCACAGAGGTTTATGGTGAGGCTGTCGGCCCGTTCGAACCTGACGTGCAGCGGTTTGACCGGCTTGTAGCCGACCGAGAGAATCTCCGGATTGCTCACTGCGGTGACTGTCGAGGCAATCAGCATCCTCTTTCCGAAATTCTCTTTCGGAAGTTCGATGTAGAGCTTCTTGCCGCAATGGTGAAGTTTCATGAAGCCGCCCTCGCAGCCGGCGGTCACGCAGGACTTGTCCTTTATGAATGTCTTTTCGTACAGGTTCTTTCCACCGCCCGCGGCACTGCTGTCCTGCTTCTCCGCCTTGTCCTGCTTCCCGGTCTTGGATTCATCCTCCGCAGGCACGGCGGCCGCTGCCGCCTGACATACGGCTGCAATCAGCGCGGCCGCGAATATGCATATGCTTTTTTTCTTTGAAATCTTCATCATAATATCAGTCCCTCTATAATATGCCAGTCAAAAATATTCCGGTCAAATCCCGTTTTCGGAAAGCGTCCGCTTTCAAGTCAATTACCCAACAAGTTATGAAACCTGAATCAACAAAGGGATGTGTCGAACGGCACATCCCTGCAAAGTTAGTGAAAGTTTGTCTGTGTCGCGGAATTATTCCGAAAGATTGCTGCAGACAACATATTTTGAGGTCGTCGAGTCGAGATAAACGATGTACCCGGCACCGTCAGCTCCGAACTGGATGTCGATTCCAGAAGTCTGATTCGCTTCCACGGCGACAGGTTCGCTCCAAAGTCTGGTCTTGGAATTTATGTATCTCACATAGCTCGGCTCGCCTTCAAGGAAAGTGTTGCCATAGACTATATAAGGG
>CAVEDD010000131.1:0-6363 GCA_963614515.1 Treponemataceae bacterium
ATGCCACGGCTCTCGACGAGACCATCGTGGTCGCCTTCGGTACTTCCACCAAAGAGGCCTTCACCGGTTCGGCGACAGTCGTGAAATCATCCGACATCGCCAAGGTGCAGTCGTCAAACGCGACCCGCGCACTCGAAGGAGTCGTGGCCGGCGTGCAGATGACCACCTCTTCCGGTGCGCTCGGCTCCTCTCCGAGCATACGAATCCGTGGAACGTCCTCAATCAGCGCAGGTTCCTCACCTCTCTATGTCGTTGACGGCGTGCCATATCCGGGAGACATAAACAACATCAACCCGGCCGACATCGAGTCTATGACCGTCCTCAAGGATGCGGCCTCCAACGCACTTTACGGAGCGCGCGGAGCCAACGGTGTCATAATGATTACGACGAAGAAGGCGAAACACGGCGAAGCTGTGGTCAACATAGACGCTAAATGGGGAGTCAACACCAAGGCCCTCAAGACCTACGACTACATCTCCGACCCGGGCCAGTACTACGAGGCCCACTACGCCGCCCTCAAGGCATATTACAAAGACAACGGCTACTCCGACAGCGAGGCTCATCTCAAGGCTGCGACCAACGTGGCCGGAAGCTCACGCAACGGCGGTCTCGGCTATAACGTCTACACCGTTCCGGAGGGGCAGCTCCTCATCGGAAGCAACGGCAAGCTCAACCCGAACGCGACTCTCGGCCGCGTGGTGAACTACAACGGAGAGGACTATCTGCTCTACCCGGACAACTGGCTTGACAATGTCTATACTCCGTCTTTCCGCCACGAATACAACGCGAGCGTTTCCGGAAGCACCGACAGGGCTTCTTTCTACGGCTCCATCGGTTATCTCAAGAACAACGGTATCGTGGAGAAGCAGAGTATGGAGCGTTACACCGCGAAACTCCGCGCCGACTATCAGGCGAAGTCCTGGCTCAAGGTCGGAGGTAACGCAAGTTACGCGAAATACGGCTGGAACAACGCAAATCCGGACGAGGGCGCGGGTTCGACAGGTTCAGTCTTCGGTATGGCCATAGGTATGGCTCCGATTTACCCTCTCTACATCAGAGACGGGCAGGGGAACATCCGCTACGATGCCAACGGCTACAAGAGATACGACTTCGGTAACGGTCTGAACGGAGGTCTTACCCGTCCGAACTCAACCAACGCCAACGCGCTCTGCACCAATCTTCTCGACAACGACACAGTTGAGGGCAACGCGGTGAACGGAACCGGATATGCTGAAGTCAAGTTCCTCAAGGACTTCACTTTCACGGTGAACGGCGGTGTCGGCTTCGACGAGTATCGTTCAAAGTCGATGAGCAACCCTTACTACGGACAGTTCGTCACCAACGGCGGCGTTCTCAGCGTGGGGCACGCGAGGACATACTATTTCAATCTCCAGCAGCTCCTCGACTGGAATCACACTTTCGCCGAGAAGCACACTGTGGATGTCCTTCTGGGACACGAGTACTACAGGAGTCACTCCTACTCACTGTCAGCGGCCAAATCAAAACTCTTCTCCATCGAGAACCTCGAGCTCAACGGCGCGGCGGTCGATTCGAAGAGCGCGGCGTCCGCCCACAGCTGGTACAACAACGAAGGCTTCTTCGGAAGGGTTCAGTATGACTTCGACAACAGGATTTACGCGAGCGCGTCATACCGCCGCGACGCTTCCTCACGCTTCCATCCGGATCACCGCTGGGGCAACTTCTGGTCAGTCGGTGCAGGCTGGCTGATCGACCGCGAGTCCTGGTTCACCGCATCCTGGGTGGATATGCTCAAAATCAAGGCATCCATCGGTTCGCAGGGTAACGACAACATCAGCAACTACCTCTACACCGACACCTATTCCATCGCCAACTCAGACGGCGAGGTGGGCGTGACTTTCAACCTCAAGGGTAACGAGAACATCACTTGGGAGACCAACACGAACCTCAATGTGGGAACCGACTTCGAGTTCTTCAACAACAGGCTCAGCGGTACCGTCGAGTTCTTCTACAGGAAAACCTCCGATATGCTCTTCTTCTTCACCGTTCCGACATCCCTCGGATACGACGGCTACTACGCCAACATCGGTGATATGAGAAACCGCGGTATCGAGTTCTCCCTCAGCGGCGACATCATCCGCACGAAGAATGTCGTATGGTCAGCCAATGTGAACGCCACCCACTACACCAACAAGATTCTCCGTCTTCCGGACGAGAGGAAGACCGTGACGATGGAAGGCTACGAGGGCTATGCGAGCGGTACGTATTTCTATGGCGAGGGTCTCCCTCTCTACACCCGCAAGATGCCTAAATACGCCGGAATCGACCACGAGACCGGAGAACCGATGTGGTACAAGGACGTGACCGATGCTGACGGAAACGTGACTCAGACTACTACGAAGACCTACTCCGAGGCCACCGACTATCTCTGCGGCGACCCGACTCCGAAGCTTTACGGAGGATTCGGGACATCCCTCTCATTCCACGGTGTCGACATCGCAGTCCAGTTCACCTACCAGATCGGCGGCAAGTCCTACGACAGCGGTTATGCCGCATCGCTCAATGCTCCGGGAAACTCAATCGGAAGCAACATCCACAAGGACGTGCTCAACGCCTGGACTCCGGAGAACAAGGATTCGGATCTTCCTCGCTTCCAGTATCTTGACCAGAATTTCAACTCCACTTCAGACAGGTTCCTCACCGATGCAAGCTACCTGAACTTCCAGAACGCCCAGATTGGCTACACCTTCCCGAGGAAACTCACCGACAAGATAAAGATCAGCAAGCTCCGCATCTATGTCGCAGCCGACAACATCTGGTACATCTCCGCAAGGCAGGGTTTCGACCCTCGCTACAGCTTCAGCGGAAGCACGAGCTATACGACCAACTCCACCATCCGCACGATTTCCGGCGGTCTCAACATCACGTTCTAAAAAGGGAGGCATATAATTATGAAAAATATACTTTTGAAAACATTCGCCCTCGCCGCTTTCGTTTCTGTTGCGGCAGGCTGTGTGAAAGAGACTTTCCCGGAGGGTTCCACCCAGACGAAAAAACAGGTGTCCGAATCCACTTTCGCTCTCGAGGGCATCCTCAGGGGACTTCCTACTGCGATGACGGCTTCAGCCTGGTCCGGTTATTATTCGACGTACGGCTGGCATACCGACTTCGGGATGGCGGCAATCCACCTCTACACCGAGTTCATGCTCAACGATCTGGCGACGATGGGCGACGAGCCTTTCTACAACAGGTTCTACCAGTCGGCGATGAACTCAGGTCAGGATGCGAGATATGCCGTGACGGCCTACTATTGGGATCTCTACTACAAGTGGATCAAGATTGCGAACGATGTGGTCAATGTCGTGGATCCGGCAACGGCCGGCGCGAACCAGAAGGTCTATCTCGGACAGGCTCTCGCATACAGGGCTGCGTTCTATCTCGACCTCGCCCGTCTCTACTCTCCGAAACCGGTTACCGACACGTATGCGGTCAAAGAGGGTTATTCCGTTCCGGAAAAACTTCTCGACCTCACGGTTCCGATCATTTCCGAGACCACTGACGAGGCCCAGGCGCGCAACAACCCGCGTGTGACGAGGAAAGTGATGTATGACTTCATTCTCAAGGACCTTACCGACGCGGAGACCTATCTTGCGGACGAGGCTTTCGCCTACAACACTCCGTCCCTCCTTCTTGTTTACGGACTCAAGGCGCGTGCCTACATCGAGATGGGCTATTGGAGCGAAACTCCGGAGACCGAGTTCGGACAGGCGATAGCATACGCAAAGAAGGTCATAGAGGGCGGCAACCGCACGCCTCTTACAAAGGCTCAGTGGCAGGACCCGACCAACGGATTCAACAACGGAGCCTCCAACAACTCCTGGATCTGGGGGCAGTCGCTTTCTACCGAGAATCAGGGCAACATCATAACTTACACAGCCCACATCTCTTCAGAGGGCACCTGGGGTTATGCGCCTCTGTCCCAGATCGGAATTGACAGAAAGTTCTACGAGAGCATCAACGACAGCGACTTCCGCAAGGCAAGCTGGCTTGACCCGGACTTCATCGCGAACCCTGAATCGGAGGAGTTCGCGAACACCTACCAGTTCGCCGGCGGCACATCCGGCAGGAATAGTTTCCTCAAAGGCGACGAAAGTACCGGAAATCCGGCTGCGAAGGCCTACGAGAACATCAAGTTCCGTCCGGCACAGGGCGAGATTTCGGATTACAGCATCGGAAACTGCGCAGACCACTGCCTGATGAGGATTGAGGAGATGTACTTCATCATCGCCGAGGCGACAGCTCAGACCGAGGGTCTCGCCGCAGGAAAGAAGGCTCTCGAGGAGTTTGTCAACACCTACCGCGACCCTGACTACAAGTGCGGCGCGAACAGTCTCGAACACTTCCTCGTGGACGACCTGCTCTTCCAGAAGAGAATCGAGTTCTGGGGCGAGGGCATCCTCATCTACGACTTCAAGCGTCTCAACGGCGGCATCGAGAGGGGATATTCCGGAACGAATCAGGCAAGCCAGTTCAGATTCAACTGCACGGGACGTTCTCCTCAGTGGAATCTTGTCATCACCAGAGGCGAATATCAGAGCAACACCGGCGTGACCGAGGCTCTCAACAACCCTGACCCGACCGACAAGATTGAACTTTGGAAGGAATAACAGAAAAGACGAAAGATTATGAAGAAATTTACATATACATTGTTTGCTGCGGCCGCCGGCCTGTTCGCGCTGTCTTCCTGCGTCAAGGAGACGGTCGAGGTCGGAGAGCCAGAGAACGACAGCTACGGGGTGTACTTCGAGACTCTGACCTCGGATCAGAAGTCCGTCGAACTGGATCCGCTCGATGATGCGGTTGTCACCTTCACCGTCTATCGTGAAAAGGACGAGGGGGAGATTAAGGTTCCTGTAGTTGTCACCGCCACCTATGAGGGCGCGGAGGGTACCGAGGACGCGAGGGAGATTTTCTATAACACCGACATCGTCTTCGAGGACGGACAGACCGAGACTACATTTGATGTCGGATTCCCGAATGCCGAGACCGGAACGGAATATACCTGTTCAGTCGAATGCGTGGACAAGGAATATGTCAAAATATATTCCGACAAGCCGACTTCCATCACATTCAGCGTCACCCGCGTGAAGTGGAACAGACTGACCGGCGCGAACGGGGAGGAGTACGGAGCGTGGACGGACGACATTGTCGCCTATCTGTTCGGTATGAAGAATTATACGAACGACCGTGTCGAGATATATGAACGCGGTGACAAACCGGGCTACTACAGGATTAAGGATGCCTACGGAGCCCATATGCTCTGGTATATGTTCGGCGGACGATATTCGGAAGAAGACCTCATCGGAAGAACGACTCCGGGCACCTACACCCTTATCGACGCGACGGATCCTGCCAAAGTTTATATCCTCTGGGGGACAACCGGAAGCGTAATCAGCAGTGACGGGTATATCTGGATAGGTTCATTCTGCGGAGACAACGGTTTCAAGGGGAATGCATACGGCACCATGTCGAATGGAGTGATAAAGTTCCCTGCAAATGGAATTGTAATCGGGTTCGACGATTCTCCTTATACCTATGGCGGTTCGGGAAACACCACCATCGTGCTTCCGGGCTGCAAGGACAGCGACTACTCGCTTTCAGTAACGGCCGGTCAGTCAGTCGGGGGCAAGCTTCCGGTGAACATCGAAATCGGAGCGGATGTCGCTCTGGCGAGATATGCGGTTTACGAGGGCACGATAGCTGACGCTGACGCTTCTTTCGCCGCTCTCGATGTGAGCCGGGATGAGACCGCCGATTCAGTGACTGAGACATCCACGGTCGACATCGAACTTGATGAGACCGGCGTTTACAGCATCGTGGTCACCGCCCTTAATGCCGGCGGAGAGCTTGTGGACTATGAAATCGTGAAATTCTCCTATGTCAAGAACGGCGACTCCCAGCCTGTCGTTATCGGTCTGGGCATCAGCTCCGCCGAAAGATATGCGGCAAAGGGTTACAGTACGGACAACACCGTCGAGATCTGGTGCTACGGAACCGACATTGAGGAGGCGCGCATCGCGGTGGTGAAGGAAGTGGAATATGTCTCAGACCCTGAGGCCTGTGTCGCAGCCGTCGCCGCGTCGGATCCTGTTTCAGACGAGGTGCTCGAGGCAATCAACGGAAACGGCTATGCCGCTCCTGTGACCAAGCTTCTCCCGGGAACGCCGTACAAGTTCATCGTAATCGCTTCCAACGGCTACGAGACCGGGGTCTTCGTAACGGAGGACGAGATTACGACGACGGGCGACCCTCTCCCGATTTATGAGGAATACACCGCCGCCGACATCGACGAAACCCTTCTCCCGGAAGCTTCCGAGGGCTATT
>CAVEDD010000132.1:0-6352 GCA_963614515.1 Treponemataceae bacterium
GTGTATACGTTCATTCCGTGGGACAGCGGGGCTTCGTTCAAGGAGATGCTGCTGAACAATATGTATTACTATATGTCTCAGCTCATCGCGATCTACGGGCCGTCGATGACGCTGCTGCTGCTCGGACTTTTCCTCGGGGTGATGACTGCGCTCAAGACAGGATGCTATTTCGGGTCTTCGGCGGTGATGATTCCGATGAGGACGGGTATCGTGAGGGACATACGCGTGCAGGTTTACAACAAGATTCTGAGTCTTCCGCTCGGGTTTTTCTCGCAGGAGAGGAAGGGCGACATCATCGCGAGGATGAGCGGCGACGTGAACGAAATCGAGAACTCCATCACGAGTTCGCTGGATATGCTCATCAAGAATCCGATTCTCATACTGTTCTATTTCGGGACGCTGCTCTTCACTTCGTGGCAGCTGACACTGTTCACGCTGCTTGTGGTTCCGGGGATGGCCTGGGGGATGGGCGCTCTCGGGAAACGGCTGAAAAGGGATTCTCTTGAGGCGCAGGAGAAATGGAGCGACACTATGTCCCAGGTCGAGGAGACGCTGGGCGGTCTGAGAATCATCAAAGCGTTCAATGCCGAAAGAAAGATGAAGGACAGATTCCTGAAGACGGCGAACGACCACAGGCATCTTGTGGGCAAAGTCGCCACGAGACAGGCTTCGGCGCATCCGGTGAGCGAGTTTCTCGGCACCATAATGATAATGATCGTCCTCTGGTTCGGCGGAACGCTGATTCTGAGCGGGAACGATGCTTTCGACGCGCCGACTTTCATATTCTATATGGTCATACTCTACAGCGTCCTTCAGCCGATCAAGGATCTTTCCCGGGCAAGCTACTGCATTCCGAGGGGCCTGGCTTCGATGGAGAGGGTTGACAAGATTCTCAACGCGGAGAACAGCATAAAGGAGATTGCCGGACCGGTCACAATCGGGGATTTCAGAGAAAGCATCGAGTTCAGGAACGTGTTCTTCTCCTACAACGGAGAGCGTAATGTCCTGGAGGATATCAATCTGACGGTGCCGAAGGGCAGGACCATAGCGCTCGTCGGACAGTCGGGTTCGGGGAAATCGACGCTGGTGGATCTGATTCCGAGGTATCACGACGTGTGCGGAGGTTCCATTTCCATTGACGGCGTGGACGTACGGAATCTTTCGATTCATTCGCTGCGCGGTCTGATAGGCAATGTGAATCAGGAGGCTATTCTTTTCAACGACACCATTTTCAACAACATAGCCTTCGGAGTGGAGAACGCGACGATGGAGGATGTCATAGCGGCGGCGAAGATTGCCAACGCGCACGACTTCATAATGGAGAAGGAGCACGGGTATGACACCAACATCGGCGACGGCGGAAGGATGCTTTCCGGAGGCCAGAGGCAGAGAATCAGCATCGCCAGGGCGATTCTCAAGAATCCGCCGATTCTGATTCTGGACGAGGCCACTTCGGCTCTGGACACGGAGTCCGAGAAACTGGTGCAGGAGGCTCTCGACAGGCTGATGAGTTCGCGCACGACAATCGCCATCGCCCACAGGCTCTCGACCATCAAGAATGCGGACGAAATATGCGTGATGCAGGACGGCCGGATTGTGGAGCGCGGACGGCACGAGGAACTGCTCAAGATTGACGGCTACTATAAGAAACTGAATGACATGCAGCAGCTGTGAGTTGCAGAAGCGGCGCGATTGCCGCGTTACATAAGAAGCCTTGGGAGAACGGAGGATGAACAGTACGATACACACAGTGTCCAGAGTGATTGCCGGAGCGGCTTTGGGTCTGTCGCTTTCGATTGCCCCGGCACCCCGGGCGGACGCCCAGACCCGCGACGAATTCCGGGAATGCTGCGACAGCCTGACCGTACATCTCCGGAGGCGCACCGGTGTCCGCTCAGACAGCCTGAAACTTCGGAAAGTGCTGCGCAGGGGCAGGCAGCTGGATTTCTACTTTGACCAGACTCTCGGTGACTACCCCTGGCATGACGGCGACATCGAATGGTTCAGAAAGGAACTGAAATCCTGTCTTCCCAAGAAATATGCGGGACGGTCAGTCGGGGAGATTTTCTCGGTACGCAGCCCGCTCAGGGACTTCATCACTCCGGAACTCACTTTTGACGGCGTTCCCGCAAAAAGCCCGAACAAAGTTCCGGATCCGGCTGAACGGGAAAGGGATATTGTCCGCAGGGTCGGCGCGATGGAGTGGAGCAGGGGATTGGAACATAGGAACATAGCCCTGTGGCAAAGTCACGGCTACTACTACGAGCAGTCGCTTGAGCGCTGGGAATGGCAGCGCGCCTGTCTTTTCCAGACCGTCGAGGATATGTTCACCCAGAGTTTCGTGCTTCCCTTTCTTGTCCCGATGCTGGAGAATGCGGGGGCGTATGTGATGCTTCCGAGGGAGAGGGATCTCAACAGGGCGGAATATGTGATTGACAACGATGTTTACAAAACCTCGCGCACAGAGGGAAGTTTCCGCGTGGAAGGCGACTGGAAAATCGCAGAACCGGGATTCGCCGACATTGCGGAGGTGATTCTTGACGGGGACAATCCGTTCACGGCCGGCACATCCCTCACCGCAGAATGTGGAAAAGGTTCCCGGAGGAAAGCTCCCGAGGCTGTCTGGCGGCCGGAAATCGCGGAGGATGGGGAATATGCCGTCTATGTCGCCTACCGCAGTCTGCCGGAAAGTTCGGAGTCTGCGCACTACACGGTGAAGCATCTCGGAGGTTCCGCCGAATTTCTCGTGAACCAGAAGATCGGCGGCGGGACCTGGATATATCTCGGGACATTCCCTTTCGGCAAGGGCAGGGACGGATGCGTGATTCTTGACGGCGGAGCGTCAGGCAGAGGTGTCATATGCGCGGATGCGGTGAGATTCGGAGGCGGGATGGGAAATGTCGCCCGGGGAATCACGGGAGAGGGGACGGCGGACAGTTCAGCCGGTGATTCAGCCGGCACTTCATCCGGCGGGGGCGCTGATGCGGGGGAGAAGACTCTGCGGGATGCGGAAGTCTCCGGGATGCCGCGCTACGCGGAGGCGGCGCGATACAGTCTCCAGTGGTACGGCGCTCCGGAAAGGGTCTGGAATCAGAATGAGGGAGAAAGCGACTACCGCGACGACTATATGTGCCGGGGGACATGGACGGACTGGCTCAGCGGGGGTTCGCATATGAACAGGAAGGCTGAAGGACTTGGAATACCGGTTGACCTTTCGTTCGCGTTCCACACCGATGCCGGAACCGCCGCACGCGACACCACCGTGGGCACGCTCGCAATCTACACTTCGGTTTCTGAGGGGCGCACCGTGCTGCCTTCGGGGGAGAGGAGAATGACGAGCCGGGAATATGCGGACATAGTCCAGTCGCAGATAGTCGCTGACATACGGGCAAACTGTGACCCGGACTGGACAAGGCGCGGGACAAAAGACCGCTCCTACCTCGAATCCCGCACTCCGGTCTCCCCGTCGATGATTCTCGAACTGCTTTCGCACCAGAATTTCAACGATATGAAGTTCGGGCTTGACCCGTCGTTCAGATTTCTCGTCTCCCGTTCGGTCTATAAGGGAATGCTGAAATATCTCAGCAACCGCTACGGCTACCCCTACGCCGTACAGCCGCTGCCTGTCCGGTCTTTTGCGGCGGAGTCCGGCGCGGAGGATGGCAGGGGATATGCCGTCACTCTCAGCTGGCTTCCGAGGGAGGACAGGCTCGAACCGACGGCCGCTCCGACGGGATATATCCTCAGCACACGGATTGACGGGGGAGTGTTCGACGGAGGCACGGTCCTTAAAGACATTGAGACTGCACAGGACGGCCGGGTTTCATATTCATTGAGACTTGAGAAAGGTCATATTTACAGCTTCCGCGTCACGGCTTTCAACGACGGGGGCAAGTCGTTTCCGTCCGAGATACTGAGCGTCGGGCGGCCGAAAGGGAAAAATAAGGGGGATGTCCTGATTGTCAATAATTTCACGCGGGTCGCCGCGCCGTCGTACATCGACACTCCGGAATATGCCGGGTTCGACAGCCGGAACGGCGGAGGAGTGGATTATGGACGGAGAATAGACTATATAGGGGAGACATACCAGTTCCGGCGCCCCCTCGAGTGGAGAGATGACGACGCGCCGGGGTTCGGGGCCTCGTGGACGGATATGGCGGCTTCCGTTCTCGCGGGCAACAGTTTTGACTACCCGTTTGTCCACGGGCGGGAGTTCTTGAAGCTCGGGCACGGCTTCGTGTCAATGAGTTCGGAAGCTTTCGCGTCTTCGGGGGCGACAGGAATCCCGGGGACAGAGGGGGCGGCGGACGGCTGCCGGGTTCTCGACCTGATCTGCGGCAAGCAGGGCACGACTCCGACAGGCACAGGCAAGGTCGGAGCGCGCTTCGAGGTTTTCCCCGAGGCCCTGCGGAAAAGGCTGACGGAGTTCACTGAAGGCGGCGGCTGCGTGATTGTCTCCGGCGCTAACATCGGAACCGACCTTGAAGAGGGGATTTATCCTGGATGTTGCGGCCCCGGTGCCGAGTTCGCCGCCAAGGTGCTCGGGTTCAGGCCGATGAACGGTCACGCGAGCCGCAGCGGAGAGTACAGATGGGTTGCGGAGGGGCGGCGCGGGTCTTCGGGAAAGTTCGCGAACACGCCGAACGGAGTCTGCTACTGTGTCGAGGCCCCGGACGGAATCGTTCCGGCGAATCCTTCGGGCAGAACATTCCTGCGCTACCGTGACACGGGGATTTCGGCCGGAGTGACCTATGACGGCGGAGGCTACAGGACGGTCTGCATCGGATTCCCCATCGAGACGGTGGCTGACGTGGGAGAGATGGGGGACATAATCGGCTTCTGCCTGGAGTTTTTCGGCAAATGACCCCGCGGCCGGTTTTCAAGGAATTTCCAAGACATTTCCGGATATTTTCAGACACATCTTCATACAGCTTGTATTATGACCAGGAGAGAAAGTGAAATCATAGAACTTCTTCATAAGGAGGTTAAGCCGGCTCTCGGATGTACCGAACCTATCGCCGTCGCCCTTGCGGCAGCCAAGGCCGTCGAGATTCTCGTCTCGCGCCACGCCCTCGCCGAACGTCCCTGCGATGAAATGGAAATCGCCGTGGAAGTCAGCGGGAATGTCCTGAAAAACGGTATGGGGGTCGGAATCCCGGGCACGGGCATGGTCGGGCTGCACATCGCGGCCGCTCTCGGGTCCGTCTGCGGAAAGTCGGAATATGGTCTCGAAGTTCTGAACGAACTGTGCCCTGAGGCCGTGGAGAAGGCGAAGCGGATGGTGGCACAGGGACGGGTGAGGGTGAAGATGGCTGCGGAAAACGGGCACAAGCTCTTTGTGAGGGCATCCGTAAGTGCGCCGCTCGCAGGAGAGACGCATTGCGGAAAAGCCGTCATTGCCGACTCCCACGACAGAATCGTGAGGACGGGATATGATTCCATGGTTCTCGACACCGGGGCGGATTCCTCCGACGGAGCCGGCGGCGATTCGGAAAAGACGACTCTGGACTATCACCTTTCTGTCGCGGAGATATATGATTTCGCGAAGAATGTGGCATTCGATGACATAAGTTTCATACTCGAATCGAGGGATATGAATCTCCGTCTCGCGGAGGAGGGGCTCAGGGGGAATTACGGGCTGCGGGTCGGCAGAACAATCGCCGACCCGAGGTTCACGCCGGTTTTCGGAAAGGATTTCCTCAGCTGTGCGATGTCTCTGACCACCGCCGCCTCGGACGCGAGGATGGCCGGCTGCACGCTCCCTGCGATGAGCAATTCAGGCAGCGGGAATCAGGGAATCACCGTCACGATGCCGATTGTCGCCTTCGCCCTTCACCGCGACGTTTCTGACGAACAGCTTGCCCGTGCACTTGTCCTGAGCCATCTTGTCGCCATACACATCAAGGGCTATCTCGGCAGGCTCTCCGCCCTGTGCGGCTGCGTGATCGCCTCCACAGGCTCCTCCTGCGGGCTTGTCTATCTGCACGGGGGCAGTTACGCCCAGGTCTGCAACGCCATCAAGAACATGATCGGAAACATAACCGGAATGGTCTGCGACGGGGCGAAGGTAGGCTGTGCGATGAAGGTCGCCTCCGGAGTTTCAAGTTCCATCCAGTCCGCCGTCCTCGCTCTTGACGACATCTGCATCTCCTCCAATGACGGCATCATCGAGGAGGACATCGAGAAGACTATCCGCAACCTCGGCCGCATCGGCTCCGTCGGCATGCAGAGCACCGACAGCATGATTCTCGACATCATGTCCTGCAAGTAACGCGGCAATTCGACTTCTAAGACTGGTCTGGGAAAGCGGACGGGCTTAAAAAAGACCTCTCCGCACAGGATGCGTTCGCTC
>CAVEDD010000133.1:0-6345 GCA_963614515.1 Treponemataceae bacterium
CCCGAGACTTTCATATGCCACTCCCAGTTCGTAGTTTATCTGCGCATCGTGGGTCGCTCTCTCGTCAACGAGGAACACCTGATGGTTCTCAGGATAGGTGAACGCCTTCTTGTACAGGGATATCGCCGCGTCCGCATCACCGTTTTTGAGTTTCTCCTTTCCCGCGAGCACGCAGGCGTCAACGAAATTGTCGTGGAAATTCGCCACACCCTCACGGGTCGGGAAATAGCATCTGTCGAGAAGATCGAGAACATAGTCATAGTCTCCGCACCAAGTCCCGAGGACAACCTCCTGACTGAGCGGGTAATAGCGTTTCTCGCAGGTCGCGTGATGGGTCTTGAGAAGTTCGTACCTCTCCGGAACCGGAGTGCCGTTCGCCTCCATCGCCTGGTCGCATTCCTCAAGGTAGAGGGCCGCGCCCGGATTCAGTTCTATTGCTTTCCTGTAGCAGCGCACACTCTCCGCATAGTCCCGGGTGTGCAGCCAGTTCGCCCAGCCGAGGTTTCTCCACGCAAGGTCGTCCTTCGGGTTCATCTCCACGCATTTCTTCCATTCGTCCATCGCCCTGGCCGGCTGGATGTTGTAGAGAAGGTTGCCGAGATAGTAGTACGGGCGCTCGGAATCCGGACACGCAGTCTTCGCCTTGGCGAGCACATCTATGGTTTCGAGACGGAACGGGTTGCACCAGTCCACAGGCATCTCAAGGGCTTCCCTGTAAAGACTGTCCTCGCCGGTGAGGTATGCTATGTACATTTTGACCGTAGGCCAGGCCACGCGGCTGTCTATGTCCCTGAGCAGTCCGACTGCGCTGTCCGTGAAACCGTCGTGCCAATAGAGCAGGGCGAGTTCGAGATATGATTCCGGCTGCTCGCGCATGAAGACGCGGAAGTCCTCCGCGTTCAAGGTCTCGTGCAGCGCAAGGGCGTTCATCGGATCCTCCGCAAGTACGGCATCGAAGCTTTCCTTTGCCTCATCGGCCCTGCCGAGCTGCTTGAGGACGAGTCCCCTGAACACACGGGCTGAGAAGTTGCGTCCGTTGTAGGCAATCGCCTCGTCGAGGCGGTCGAGCGCCATAGCCCAGTCGCCCTGCTGCGCATAAATCTGTGCGAGCTGCGTGTTCGCCGCGGAATTGTAGTTGTAGTTCCAAGTGGCGCGGTAGAGAGTGTCAAGAGCGTCCGCAGTCCTGCCCTGCGCCTTCAGAACGAGACCGAGGTTGTAAATTGCCTCCGCATCTTTCGGACGGGTGTAGTCGTGCGTCTGTCTTCTTATCGCCGTGCGCAGATAGTCCGCAGCCTTGTCATATTCCCCCCTCTTGCGGTACCACACTCCCATCTGCGTGTTGGCGCGGGTGTCGCCCGGGTCGCGGCGCAGGACTTCGAGGAAGTAGTCTGTAGGGTTGATGAAAGGATTGTGGAACTGGAGGTTGCGCAGTCCGACAAGGTAGCACTCCTCGGTATTCTCAATCTCCTGAGGCTTCTCAGGTCTGTCAACTATTTCCGGAAGAGGGGCGTTCGGGTCGTGTTTCACAGGGGCGAAACTGAGGATTTCCCTCCCGTCGGAATCCGTGAGGCGGAAGGCGAGGTCCTGCTCGGAGCATTTCGCGTCTATGCCCACCGTCCTGCTGAAAGGTTTGTCGGGAGCGATGTCGGATATATATTCCTCCGCCATCTTCCTGCCGTCACAAAGGAGTTCGAATTTCAGACCGCTCATAGGCTCTGTGGAGTTTACCGCGAGAAAAGCCTTGCCCGGCTCTTTCAGGACTGCATTGGCGGCCACTTTCCGGTTGCCGGCCTTCACCCCTTGCATATCGCGTATGCCGTACCAGTACTGGCTGAACTCCTTGGTCTCGTACGGGGAACTCCAGTTGTAGTCCGGCTGATTGTCGGAATATGCACCCTGCATCAGCTCGATGTAGTGGCCGGAATCGTCCGTGAGGATGCGGGTATCCCATTCACTGTTCGGGCCCCAGAGCCAGAACTTGCCGCCCTTGCTGATGTTGTGGTTCGCGTGCAGCATAGTGCCCGCGTTGCGGCCGTGATCGTAGCCTGCTATGAAGTCGTCCTTGAGGTCGTGGGCGAACATTGAATTGCTCATATAGTGGTTCTTCCACCAGCTCGCATCGATTCCGTCCCCGTAGAAATCCATATCATTGAAAGTCTCGTGCGTCACCGGCCAATGGGCGAACCAGTTCTTGCAGTGGAAGGTCACGAACTCCGTGCTCTGCGGGAAGCAGATCTGATAGGTGGAGTCCACTCTTGTGCTGACATTCGACCAGTAGAGCATCGAGTTGTCGTCCGCCGTGGAGTTCATCAGACGGCCGCCGACCTCAATCACGCTGCTCCCCGGACGCAGGGTCACGCCTATCGCCCACTGCATCCGGTGACGGTATTCCGTCTCCCCGACCCAGATGGTCTTCGAACCGTCTCCGTTGTCCACTATCCTCCAGTCGCAGGGCACGTGGCTCGTCTGTCTGTGATGGTGGAATACATTCCACTCGACTCCGCCGCTTATCCACGCGCCCGTCATCCCGACATTCGCCGGCTTCACCACGTGGTTATGGTAGAAGATGTCGTAGCCGTTCGTCTTGTCAACCGCGTAGAGCAGCCTGCCGCCGAACTCCGGAACGATGCACAGTTCCACATATTCGTTCTCCATATAGAGACAGTCGTAGGTCACATCCTTGCGGGTTCGTGTCATATTGTCGTTCAGAGCGTAAGGATAGACGCTGCGCTTCGCCCTCTGGTAGGACCAGTCCCTCTCGAAAATCGGGGACTGCTCCGCAGGATCCAGAAGGTAGGTCGGCATCGTTATCCTGCCCTCCCACGCTTTCACGGCGGCAGGATTCTCCTGCGCTGACGCTGACAGGGCCAACGCCAGAGCGATAGCCGCAGCCGTAAATGTCTTCTTCATATAAATTCTGATTTTTAATGGTTTGCCTAATACCAGCCCTCGTTCTGGGTGAGATTGGTGTTCTTCTCTTTCTCTGAAGCCGGAATCGCCCACTTGAGGAACGCGTCACCGCCGTAAGAGTAACTGTAAACCGGTGAGCCCCAACACTGCTTCAGACCTCCGTTGCCTGAGAACTTGCGGTCTTTCCATATCCCCCAGCGGAGTTCCTCGAGATAGAGCTGCTCCTCGCAGGCGAGTTCCCAGTGCTTCTCGTCCTGAATCCTCTTCCGCATATCCTCGGCGGATGTCACCTTGAGCCAGTCTGAGCCGGAGTTCAGCAGAGCCACTCCCGCACGGGAGCGCACCTGATTCAGATAGGAGACCGCATCCGATGTCCTTCCCTGCTCATTCACCGCCTCCGCGAGACAGAGCAGGATGTCGGCATACCTTATGACCGGCACGTCCACAGGGTTGTAGAGCGGGTAGGCATATTCCTTCCCGACAGAGACATATTTGCGTATGCAGTAGAGCATATTCGCGGTCGAACGGGTGCGGAGATCGTAGTCCGGAGCGTTCTCGCTGCGGTATGGCCAGCGTATCCGGTAGTTCTGCGCTTCACCGCTCGCGAAACCTCCGAGATAGTCGGAATACGGGGTTATGACGGTCGCCGCAAGACGCGGATCCCTGTCAGTGAATGCAGTCAGAATGCGTGCCTCGTTGCCGGAGGGGTCATACTTCGACATATCCGCCCCATAGGTTTGCATCGCAAGCTTCTCCGCATCGGTGATGTTGTCGCGGAGAAAATATACGCTGCGCTCCTTCTCTCCCGTTGAGGAGTATCCCGGAATCACGTCGTCATAGGAAAACGGCTTCCCGTTTTTCCACTGGTAGGACTCCACGAAATCCGTATTCATATAGAAACTGTTCAGACCGTTCCCGCAGGTCATCCAGTTTCCGTATGTGCGGCTGTATACATTGCCGTGACTTGCGACCTCCTCCATAGTGACCGAGAATACCATCTCTTCGCATTTCTCGTTCTTTTCGAGGAAGAGGTCCGCATATGAGCCCGCGGTATAGAGCGAGAAGCCGCATTCCCCGACCTTGAGGAAATCCGCCTCAGCCTCCGCCCACATCTTTTTCCACATATAGACTTTACCTCTGAGGGCATAGGCCGCGCCCTTGGTGATGCGCCCGTACTCGCTGTCGGCAGCCTTGTACCTGTCGGGCAGGCTTTCGCAGGCGATTGCGGCGTTCAGGTCGTCAAGCACCACCTGCCAGACCTCGTCCTCGCTGCTGCGCCCCTTTGTATATTCGGACGGGGCGAGATTCTCGAGATAGACCGGAACTCCGCGCCAGAGGCAGTTGAGACGGTAGTACCAGAACGCACGGAGAAAGCGGCATTCGGCGATCCTGCGGTCGCGGACTTCCTGTGAAAGCGCTTCCGTGCCACCGATGTTGTTGATTACGTCATTGGCTCGGTTTATCCCTTCATAGAACCTCATCCATTGGTCGCTGAACATAGATCCGTTCGACTGGATTTTTCCGGTCAGGAAAGGATAGCGCAGGGACATTGACTCATCGGCCGGGTCGATGCAGGATGAAAGCGCGTCCCAGTTGAGAGCGGACTCTGAGACATAACCTGCAATGAGATTGCTGTAAACCCCGACGACTGCATTCTCCGCCAGCTGCGCCGAAGCATAGACAGACTTGGAGCTGACGTCATCGTACGGATACCTGTCGAGAAACCCGTTGCATCCAACCGCCGCGAAAGCGAGAGGAAGAAGCATTATCTTTGAATATATATTCTTGATAGCCATATCTTTGTCTTTTTAGAATTTGATGCTCAAGCCCAGAGAATACTGCCTCAGCAGTGCATAGTAGTTGGTCTTGTCGGCAATTATCTCAGGATCCATTCCTGGATACTCCGTGAAAGTGAGCAGGTTTTCTCCGCTGAAGAACAGCCTCAGCGAGGAGATGTGCGCCTTCTTCATCCATTTCTCCGGGAAGGTGTAGCCGAGCGTGACGTTTTTCAGACGGATATAGTCCGTCTTGTAGAGGAAAAGTGTCGAATAGGCGTTGGCTCCGTTCTGCTCCGATCCATAGTTCATCGTGAGACGTCCGTGCTTTGAAGTCAGGTTGGTGCGCGGGTCGTCCGGATTATCCGGGTCGTAGAAATAGTGGTCGTAGGCGATTTTCTTCGGCAGGGTGAACTTGGCGTTGGTGGAATATGCGTTGAAACCGACATACCTCCAGTAGGCCTTCGAGCCGCCCGCGCCGTTCCAGAGCATCGAGAAATCTATCCCCTTCCAGCCGAGTTCGACCTGAAGTCCGTAGTAATATTTCGGAGTCTGGGAAGAGCCCTGGAACATATAGTCGTTGGCATCGCCATAGACTCCGTCTCCGTTTACATCGGCATAGATGTAGTCTCCGTACCATATTCCCTTCTTGCCCACAGTCTTGTTCGGCAGGAAGGTCGCCCCCGAATCGACCATGGCCTCAAGCCATGCCATATCCTCCGGAGTCCTTATCATACCGTCCGCAGGACCTCCGGCCGGATTCACGGAGCCGTCCGCGAAAAAGTGGCTGCCGTCTCCGCTGTACAGGTTCAGCAGATAGTGCTCGTTGATGAGCTTCCCCTCCATCACCCGCCGTGCGCCGTCAATCACCGTGGTCACGTCACCGATGTTGCTCTGATAGACCCTGCGGCCGTTTTCATCTGTCACCCATCCGGCCACGAGGCTGCCTTTGTAGCGGGTCACGGCGTTATGGTTGTAGGTGAAGTTGCCCCGCAGCGAATAAGTGAAATCCTTTATGCCGTCCTTCCAGCCTAGGGCGAATTCGACGCCCCTGTTGGTCACCTCGCAGAGGTTCTGGTAAGGAGCGGACTTATTGCCTATCGTGGCATAGACCGGAGCCTTGTAGAGGATGCCGTCAGTCACCTTGTTGTAGAAATCAGTCTCGAAAGTGAGCCTGTTGCTGAAAACTCCTAATTCGAGTCCGAGGTCGGTCGAAGTCGTGGTCTCCCAGGTGAGGGCGTCGTTCGAGAGCGTGGAGACTATTCCGGAAGTGAGGCTGTTGCCGAAAGAATAAGCGTAGCCGGTCGCATAGGTCGACTGGTAGTCATAGTTGCCTATGGAGTTGTTTCCGAGCTTTCCCCAGGACACGCGCAGCTTGAGATTGTCGATTCCGGAGTTCTTCATGAACTGCTCCTCCGAGATGCGCCATCCGGCGGAAACGGACGGGAACAGACCCCAGCGGGACTGTCGGGCGAAACGCGAGGAACCGTCGTAACGGAGGTTGACCTCAAAAAGGTAGCGGCTGTCGTAGGCGTAGGTCGCACGGCCGAAGACGGATGCCGAAGCGAAGTCGCTCTGATTGCCGGTCACATCGCCGGCGTTCACGTCAAGAGCGTTCTTGAGTTCCGTAAGCTGGTCGTTCTCAAGGCGTTTCTTCACG
>CAVEDD010000134.1:0-6279 GCA_963614515.1 Treponemataceae bacterium
TCCGTTCCTCCGTTGCACTCCGTCACTCCATCGCGGCGGCTCGTGCCGCCTTGTCAGCATCTGTTTAAGCATCCCTCTCCGCATCTCTCCAAAGGCGAAAAAGCGCCGTGCGGAGAACAGCGAAGCGGTGGATTGTGCGATAGCGCGCACGGAGCACGACTTCCCCTACGAGGGGACAGGAGGGGTCAAAATACAAGGCACAAGCGCCGTATTATTTTCTTTTTGTAACTTTGCCAGTTCTTCCGTGTAAGCGGCATTTGTCTTATGGATTGTGATTTTCTCGGAATATTCACGCTCGTCACCGGAGTCCTCTTTCTGATTCTGGAAATCCGACAGAGCAACTGGATGTGGATGTTTCAGCTGCTTTCGGCCGCCGCGGCAATGGTTTCGTTCTTCATCGGCGGGCTGTTCGCCTCGTCCGCGCTGAACCTCTACTATGTCGTGATGGCGTTTGTCGGCTTCGCCCAGTGGAGGAGGGATGAGGGGAAAAGCCTTTCCGGAAGTCTGCCGGAATGCGGTTCGGATACTCCGGACGCTCAGGCGGAAGCGGTCACGGGAATCCGTCTGCGGCATCTTCCGGTGAAGACGGCGCTTGTGAGCCTTGCGGTGCTTGTCGCCGGAACAGCGGTGTTGTTCTTCCTGCTCCGCCGTCTCGGAGATCCGAAGTCCATCGCGGATGCCGGGGCCGCTGTCCTCAGCGGGATAGCGACCTGGTGGCTTGCGAAGTCCTATCCCCAGCAATGGCTGCTGTGGCTTGTCGCTGATGCCGCTTCCGCCTGGATTTGCTGGACACAGGGAATGGTTGCGATGTCGGTTCTGTATATGCTCTACGCGCTTTCAGCCGTATACGGATATATCCATTGGACGCGGAAAGGGAAATATATCGAAGAAAAATGAACCTGAATGATATCCCGCTATGGAGGGAATCACGGTAAACGGAATAAAACAAGATAATGCACTATGAATACAAGGGAACAGAAACTTGAAGCGTTCGGGCGGCTGCTCGACATTCTGGATGAGCTGCGTGTGAAATGCCCGTGGGACCGCAAGCAGACGAACGAAAGTCTCAGACCGCAGACAATCGAGGAAACTTATGAATTGAGCGATGCGATTCTCAAGGACGAGCACGGTGAGATATGCAAGGAGCTCGGAGACCTTCTGCTCCACGTCGTGTTCTATGCGAAGATGGGTGACGAAAAGGGGGAGTTCGACATTGCCGATGTGTGCAACCATTTGTGCGATAAATTGATATATCGCCATCCTCACGTGTTCGGCGAAATTGAGGCCGGCTCGGCCGAAGAGGTCATACGCAACTGGGAGATGCTCAAGACCAGAGAAAAAGACGGCAACAAGCGGGTGCTGAGCGGAGTCCCGGAATCGCTTCCGTCGATGATCAAGGCATACAGGATTCAGGACAAGGCGCGAGGAGTGGGCTTCGACTGGGAGAAGAAAGAGGACGTGTGGGCGAAAGTGAAGGAAGAGGAGGACGAGCTTGAAGCCGAGTTCAAGGCTGTTGATGAGGCGGTTTCAGACGAAGACAAGGCTGCCGCCCGTGAGCGTGCGGAGGAGGAGCTCGGCGATATGCTGTTCGCTCTCGTGAATGCCGGGCGTCTCTACAAACTCAATCCGGATACGGCTCTGGAGCGCACCTGCGCCAAGTTCCGCCGCCGTTTCACCTACCTCGAGGAGCACACCATACGCGAAGGCCGCGACCTCCACGATATGACGCTCGCCGAAATGGACGCCATCTGGGATGAGGCTAAATCCAAAGGGCTGTAGTAAGTAATCGCGCTTGCTGAGAATCTGAAAGTCTCGGATGGCTGCGCCGTCCGGACACTGCCGGCTTCGTTCAGAACTCCTCGCGGATGTTGTAGGAGTTCCGTTCGCTGCTGTTGCGGGAAATCATCTCGCAGATGAACCCGGCGAGGAACATCTGGATGCCTATTACGAGTGCGACGAGGGCGAGGTGGAACAGCGGCTGGTCGGTGACCGGGCGGAATGCCTCGTGATGCGCCTGCTGGACGAGCTTCTCGATTATGACCCAGAGGGCTATGATGCCGCCGATGAAGAACGTGACAAGTCCGGTGAATCCGAAGAAGTGCATCGGTTTCTTGCCGAAAGTGCTGAGAAACCACAGGGAGAGGAGGTCAAGAAAGCCGTTTACGAAGCGGTTCAGGCCGAACTTGCTTTTGCCGTACTTGCGCTTCTGGTGATGGACCGGTTTCTCCGTGATGCGGGTGTAGCCGGCGTTCTTGGCGAGGTAGGGGATGTAGCGGTGCATCTCGCCATAGACCTCGATGTCCTTCACGACCTCTTTCCTGTAGGCCTTCAGCCCGCAGTTCATGTCGTGCAGCCGGATTCCGGTGATTTTCCGCGCCGTGGCGTTGTATAGTTTGGACGGAATGTTTTTCGTGAACTTGTTGTCCTGCCGATGCTGTTTCCATCCGGACACGATGTCCCAGCCCTCTTCCGTAATCATCCTGTACATTTCCGGAATCTCTTCGGGGGAGTCCTGGAGATCCGCGTCCATCGTGACCACGACATTCCCGGATGCGGCCTTGAACCCGTTGTAGAGGGCGGCCGATTTGCCGTAGTTGCGCCGGAACGATATCCCCCTTATGCGGGAGTCCTCTTCCGCAAGCCTCCGGATTGTCGCCCAAGAACCGTCCGTGCTGCCGTCGTCTACCATAATGATTTCATAGACCCAGTTCTCTCTCCGAAGGACTGAATGTATCCACGCAACCAGTTCCGGAAGGGATTCCTCTTCGTTGAAAATGGATATGATTATGGAAATGTCCGTTGAATTTTCTTTCATGTCAGCAGAGTCTTGTAGTGAATGGTTCCGGGTCTATTGCTCCTCGATGTCCGGTCCGTCGTGGAATCCTGCGAAAGGGTCGACCTTCGGGATGTATCTCGACATGATTGCGGAGAGCACTGTCCCGTAGAGGAAACAGTAGATGAGGTTCGAGAAGAAAGTGATGGACGGAATGTTCTCTTTGAATGTGTCGAGCATTTCGAGTTCATTCGAGCCGAGAGCCGTTGAATATTGACTGAGGGCGAGGTCCAGCGTCTGCTCCACGGTGTCCGGACAGATGTAGAGGACATCCGCGAGATTCGCGGCGGAAAAAATCAGAGCGGAGAACAGTGACGCGAGTATCCCCAGCTGCATTGTCTGCCTGCGGCAGATTCCTTCGTATGAATCCGCGAGATTCAGCATGAACGCCCTCAATATGAGGATGCAGCCTGTGAATTTGGCAATCCACAGGATTGCCGTGACAATCCCGACCACGACCGGGGACGGAACAATGTGCGGGAGATATTGCACGGCGAACAGATATGCCGTGGATACAGCCCCGAGCGCGAGACCTGCGGTCGCCGCCCGGTTCATCAGAATTCCGGATGTGATGTTTTCGTTCGTATCCATGTCCTTTCCTCTTTATGGGAATGCAAATATACATAAAAAATTCCTACCTTTGTCCGTTTGTTTCAATACAGCTTCAAAGAGTGCCGTGTTTGTAGACGGCGAAGTTTAATCATGAAACGGCAGCGGCTTCTTTTGTACCGAAGCGCGCCGGTTCAAAAACAGATGAGATTATGATAGAAATTACATTTCCCGACGGTGGCGTCAAGTCCTTTGAGAAAGGCGTTACAGGTTATCAGATTGCCGAAAGCATCAGCCCGAGGCTTGCGGCGGAAGTTCTGGCGATGACGGTCAGAGCCGCGGACGATGATGCGGTGGGGAAAGGTGAATTATATGACCTCGACCGTCCGATAGAGGAGAACTGCGGGGTCACGTTCCATAAATGGGGGGACGATGAGGCGAAGCACGTGTTCTGGCATTCCACCTCGCATCTCATGGCCCAGGCTCTCGAGGCTCTTTACCCGGGAGTCAAATTCGGAATAGGCCCGGCAATCGAGAACGGATTCTACTATGACGTCGACCTTCAGGGAAGGCAGATTGCGGAGTCCGACCTCAAGGCGATTGAGGACAAGATGATGGAATTCGCCCGTACGAAAGAGGCGTTCGTGAGAAAGGAGGTTTCGAAGGCGGACGCGCTCAGGACGTTCACCGAAAAGGGCGACGAGTACAAGGTCGAGCTTATCAATGAGCTTGAGGACGGGCACATATCTTTCTATACCAACGGGAGTTTCACCGACCTCTGCCGCGGCCCTCATCTTCGCGACACCTCGGTCATCAAGGCCGTGAAGCTCACCGCGATTGCCGGGGCTTACTGGCGCGGAGACCAGAACCGTCAGCAGCTCACCCGCATCTACGGGATTTCGTTCCCGAAGAAGTCGATGCTTGACGAATACCTCGTCCTTATGGAGGAGGCCAAGAAGCGCGACCACAGGAAGATAGGAAAGGAGATGGAACTTTTCACCTTTTCATCGAAGGTGGGGATGGGACTTCCGCTGTGGCTGCCGAAGGGCGCTGACCTGCGCTCGCGCCTTGAGGAGTTCCTGAAGAAGATTCAGAAGTCGTACGGCTACCTGCCTGTCATCACGCCTCACATCGGCAACAAGGAACTCTATGTGACATCCGGTCACTATGCGAAATACGGCAAGGACTCGTTCCAGCCGATTCATACTCCGCAGGAGGGCGAGGAGTACCTGCTCAAACCGATGAACTGCCCTCACCACTGCGAAATCTACCGCAGCAAGCCGCGCTCCTACAAGGACCTGCCTCTGCGCTTCGCCGAGTTCGGCACTGTCTATCGCTACGAGCAGAGCGGCGAACTTCACGGTCTCACCCGCGTGCGCTGCTTCACACAGGACGACGCCCACCTTTTCGTGCGTCCCGATCAGCTCAAGGAAGAGTTCGAGAAAGTGATTGACATCATCCTCTATGTATTCAAGACATTGAATTTCAAGGAATATACGGCGCAGATCTCACTCCGCGACCCGAAGAATCCTTCAAAGTACATCGGAACGGACGAGAACTGGGAGAAGGCCGAGGCTGCAATCATCGAGGCATCCCGCGAGAAGGGGCTGCCTACGGTGGTGGAGCTTGGCGAGGCCGCGTTCTACGGTCCGAAACTCGACTTCATGGTCAAGGATGCAATCGGCAGAAAGTGGCAGCTCGGAACGATTCAGGTCGATTACAACCTTCCGGAGCGTTTCGGACTCGAATATGTCGGCGCGGACGGACAGAAGCATCGTCCGGTGATGATTCACCGCGCACCGTTCGGATCTCTCGAACGCTTTGTGGCAGTGCTGCTTGAGCATACCGCCGGCAAACTTCCGTTGTGGCTCACTCCGGATCAGGTGAACATCGTTCCTGTGAGCGAAAAGTTCTCCGAATATGCAAAAAAAGTTTGCGGTTTGATGAATAATTCCGATATTCGCGCCTCAATAGACGACCGTAATGAAACGCTCGGCAAGAGAATCCGTGAGTCAGAACTCAAGAGGATTCCTTTCCTTGTCATCGTCGGTGAGAAGGAGGAGGCCGAGGGGCTTGTTTCAGTGCGCCGTCAAGGTGGAAAAGACGAAGGCTCGATGTCAGTTGACGATTTCATTTCGCTGGTAAGCGGCGAGGTGAAAGCGCAATTGTCATAAACCCGTTGAAATATTATTAACAATTTATTTTAGGAGGATAAATTTATCGCAGCACCATTTAAACCTAAGCCGCGCCCGATGGGTCCGAGACCCAAGCAGGGCCGTCCGGTTCCGAACCAGAAGAAGGACGAAGGCAGCCTGAGAATCAATGACGAGATCAGAGTACCGCAGGTGAGACTCGTCGGGGACAACATCCCCGAGCAGGGCATATACCCGACGGCCAAAGCTCTCCGCCTCGCCGATGAACTCGAACTTGACCTGGTGGAGATAAGTGCGAAGGCGGATCCTCCGGTTTGCAGGATTGTTGACTACCAGAAATATCTGTATCAGCAGAAGAAGAAGGCCAAGGAGATGAAGTCGAACGCGGCCAAGGTGGTCATAAAGGAAATCAGGTTCGGTCCGAATACGGACGAGCACGATTTCCAGTTCAAACTCAAGCACGCGCAGGAGTTCCTGCAGGAGGGGTCGAAGGTGAAGTCTTCGGTGTTCTTCAAGGGACGCTCCATCGTCTATGCCGACCAGGGGGAGAAGCTTCTCCTGCGTTTCGCGCTGGAACTCGAGGAGTACGGGCGTGCGGAGCAGATGCCGAAGCTTGAAGGCAAGAGGATGATTATGATGATCGCCCCTGTCGCCAAGAAGAAGTAGCAATTGAATGTCAACGGACATTATGTAAGCGTTAAAAAATAAATTGGTGTAGATTTGTGAAGGATTTTTGAGGATAGA
>CAVEDD010000135.1:0-6231 GCA_963614515.1 Treponemataceae bacterium
ACTTCCTCTTCCAAAAGAAATCTATCCTCAAAAATCCTTCACAAATCTCTACCAATTTATTTTTTAACGCTTACTATTCATGTGATACTTCTTTCAGCTGGCTGCGGTAGGCGGAGAATATCTTCGACTTCGAGACGAAGCCGACATATTTCCGTTCCCTTGTGACGACAGGCAGATTCCACGCTCCGGTTTTTTCGAATTTGGACATCACGCTGTCCATCTTCTCATCGTCATAGACATACTCCGGAGCTGACCGCATATAATTGAAGACGTGTCGTGAAGCGTAAAATTCCGTCCTGAACATGTCGGGACGGATGTCGTCAAGCATCACATAACCCTGAAACCTCCCGTTGCCGTCGATTACCGGGAAGATGTTGCGGTGCGAGCCTGAAACTATGTCGAGGAGTTTTCCGAAAGTGTCGTCGATGCGGACCGGATTGAAGTCAGTCTCTATCAGGTCGGTGACTTTCAGCAGGGTGAGCACGGCCTGGTCACTGTCGTGGGTGAGCAGCTCCCCCCTCTTGGCTATTCGCTTGGTGTAAATCGAATACGGCTCGAAGATGCGGGTGACTCCGAAAGAGATGGTCGCGGTGATAATCAGCGGGATGAAAAGCTCGTAACCTCCGGAAATCTCGGCGATGAGGAAGATTGCGGTCATCGGCGCCTGCATGACTC
Source organism: Treponemataceae bacterium (assembly GCA_963614515.1). Classification (GTDB taxonomy): domain Bacteria; phylum Bacteroidota; class Bacteroidia; order Bacteroidales; family UBA932; genus Cryptobacteroides. The sequence goes on from CAVEDD010000135.1 coordinate 676, forward strand.
CGGCCATAAGCCCGGCCATCCCCACGAGCACGAAATTCTGCTCCGGGACGGAAAGCGGGGAACTGCCGAGAATGAGGTTGATTGTCCTCGCGACGACGAATCCGGCGAGCGCACCGATGAAAAGCGTCGGTCCGAATGTTCCTCCGACTCCCCCTCCCGCGTTGGTGAAGGACATCGAGAACACCTTGAGAATCAGGACTATGAGAAAGAACAGCGGCACCGCCCAGCTGTATTTCAGAACCGGAGCGAGAACGGTCTGTCCGTCGTAATCAATGCTGTGGCAGGCGAGCATCTCGTTCACCGTGCCGTAGCCCTCGCCGTAGAGCGGAGGAAAAAGGAATATGAGCAGACCGAGCCCGAGCGCGGAGACTCCCCAGCGGAGATAGGGGGACTTTATGTCCTTTATCCTGTCCTCAAGCCAGAGCGTGCAGCGGGTGAAATAGATTGAAAAACCGGCGCAGCACAGGCCGAGGATTATGTAGAACGGAATGTTCTGCATCGAGAACGGAATGAGTTCGGAGGCGAACACCGCCCCGTTTCCGAGGAAGATGTAGGACACGACCGTCGCGGAGACCGTGGAGATCAGCAGCGGGAGGATGGAGGACATCGAGATGTTGAAGAGCAGAATCTCCAGAGTGAAGAGCACTCCGGCGAGAGGAGCCTTGAATATTCCCGCCACGGCACCCGCCGCACCGCAGCCGAGCAGGATGGTTATATTCTTGTAGCTCAGCCCCATGTAGCGCCCGAGGTTGGACCCGATGGCGGCTCCGGTGTAGACAATCGGGGCCTCCGCCCCCACCGAACCTCCGAAACCGATGGTGACGGAACTGGCGGCGAGCGAGGTCCACATATTGTGCGGCTTAATCTTGGACTCGTTCTTGGAGACGGCCAGCAGCACCTTCGTGACTCCGTGGCCGATGTTGTCGCGGACTATGTATTTCACGAAAAGCAGGGAGATGAGCATTCCCACCCCGGGATAGACGAAATAGAGCCAGTTGTAGCCGTCCTTCCCCGCGAACCACGAGGTCAATGCACTGTGGATGTGCTCTATGCCCAGTTTAAGGAGAACTGCGGCAAGTCCGCAGAGAATGCCCACGACAAGGGAAAGCAGCAGCACGAGATTGCGCTCCGGCATCCTGTTCAGAAAGTTCCGCACCGGAGCCAACGCCGCCGCAATCCGCAATCTGGGTTTCCTGTTCATACTGGTGCGCACGGAGGGTCACTCCGCCGTATCGTCGTCTCCGTTGGAGTATTGGGATATGTTGTCGTCAGGAAGGGCGTCGCCGTTCTCTTCGCCGGATGCATCGTCATCATCGTCATCGGTCTCGCTGTCGAGCCACCTCTCGATATCCTCTGCGTCATCGGTGCGTATCTTGATCTTCACGAGGCACACCGCATCCTCAGTCTCGATTGTCACGGCATAGAACGATGTCCCGTCAGGCTTCGGATATTCCTTGAGGTCGGGAAGATAGTCCTGGAATCCCTTGGGGTATTTTTCGTTGAAGGCGGCCGTGAGGACTGCATCCATATTCTCGTAACTGACTACACGTCTTTTCTTCGTTTCCATATCTGTTCTTACGCTTTTTCAAATTGCGGTGCAAGTATAAGACTATTTTTCTAATATGACAAAATTTTGTGACAGGTCATTTTCTCACGGTTTCGGAAACATAGGATGCGAATCCGGTGACGACCATCATTATCGACTGTGACTCATGGGATATGGTTGCGAATATGATTCCGAGTTCAAAGGGAAGGCCATAGACCGTGCTCAGGGCGAGGGCTACGATGTAGTGGAAGGCGCCGAATCCGCCGGGGACCGGGACGACCCATCCGAGACTGCCCGCAAGCATCAGGAAGAGGGCGTCGACGGCGGTGAGGGAATCCAGCAGCGGGACGGCCCGCAGAGAAGTGTAGCTCGTCAGGAAATATGCCAGCCAGATGAGCACGGTGTAGCACAGGAACTTCCACCATCCTTTCATCCTGAAGCAGCTCAATGCGCCCTCCCAGAGTCCCTTGCAGAATCCCCAGATTTTTCCGGCGAAGACGCTGCGCTGTCTGTAACGCACGACAAGCAGCAGGGCCGCGGCGGCAGACAGCAGCACGATTGCGACAATCCACCACAGGCTGAAGTCCAATCGGCGGGAAAGCGGACCCCACATTCTGTCGATGAAGAATGCTCCGAACTCCGTCCATTTGAGGGCGAGGAAAACGATGAGTATGAGGAAGAGGACAATCATATCGAAACTCCGTTCGGTCACGACGGTGCCGAGAACTTTGTCATAGCCGGCCTTTCCGTCTCTTGAATTTTTCGATATGACTCCGCAGCGGACGAATTCCCCCGCTCTGGGAAACACGAAATTGGCGAGATAGCCTATATTCACTGCATTGAATGCCGTAAGATGGCCTGTCCGTCCGTCAACCGGAAGCAGGATTTCACGCCAGCGTTCGCTCCTCAGCCAGTTTGACACCACGCCGATGAATATGCTCGCCCCGACCCACTGCCAGCGGCAGAGAGAAAGGCTTCCGGCGAATTCACTCCAATTCACGCCCCTGAAACAGAAATACATCAGCACGGCCGCCACAGCCAGTGACAGCACATATTTCAAGACGTTTTTCAATTTAAGCGACATAGTCTCCCCGAATCAGGGTGGCAAAGATACCGATTTTTTCGCTACCTTTGCGGTTTGTATCCTCAAAAAGAGAAAACACTCTGATATATATATGAAATCTATCCTCGGCATCGGAAATGCCCTCACCGACATCCTCGCAGTCCTGCCAGACGACTCGGTTCTCAAAGAATATCACATCCCGCGCGGAAGCATGCAGCACGTCGACAAGGAGACCGGAGACCGCATTCTTCAGAAACTCAAGCCGTTGGGAGTCCAATATGTGGCGGGAGGCTCTGCGGCGAACACCATCACGGGCACGGCAATCTTCGGAATGCGCTCAGCGTTCATAGGAAAAATCGGGGACGATGACCTCGGACACCTTTTCAAAAGCGACCAGTCCCAATACGGAATCAAATCGATACTGCTGAAAGGGACGAAGCCTTCGGGCAGGGCGATGGTGCTGATTACCGCGCCGAACGCGGAGAGAACTTTCGCGGACTATATGGGCGCCGCCCTGGAACTTGTGCCGGAAGATCTGAAACCGGCATATTTCACAGGTTACGACTATTTCCACATAGAAGGTTATCTCGTACAGAATCAGGCGCTTATCCGCAAAGCCGTGGAGATGGCGAAGGCGGCCGGGTGCATTATCTCGATTGATATGGCGTCATACAATGTGGTGGAGTCGAACGAAGCTTTCCTGCACGACATCGTCGAGAACTATGTGGACATAGTTTTCGCCAATGAGACGGAAGCCAGGGCGTTCACGAAGATGGAGCCACGGGAGGCGCTGGACGAGATTGCATCGCACGGCAAGACCGCCGTAGTGAAAATAGGAAAAAACGGCTCCATGGTAAAGAGTGGCGACGAGTATCACTACATCGAGGCATGGCCTGCGGATCCGATTGACGCGACCGGAGCCGGTGACACCTATGCGGCGGGGTTTCTCTACGCACACTCCCTCGGGATGCCTCTGAAGGTCTGCGGAGAAATAGGTTCAATCATCGCCGCGAAAGTCGTCGAGGTCATCGGGACGAAGATTGACATTCCGCGCTGGAAGGCTGCGAAGAAGGAAATCAAGGCGCTGATTGCGGAAACACGCCAGGCAATGCAATGACTGCAGTTCCGCAGCGTAACCCGAATACGATAAGACTATGGGATTCATCACAAATCTTGCCGTAAGGCATCAGCTGAAGAAACACGGCTGCAAGGTTCAGCATTCGTCCGTCCCGCTGTCACGGGTGAGACGGGCGGTGGTTCTGTTCGATGTCGAAGATGCGGAATTCGATGAGTGCCGGAGGATTGCGGGAGATTTCTTCGTCCAGTCCGGAATCGAGATGAAAGAATTCTTCATCGATATGGGACGGCACGACAAGGGCGAATTGATATCCACCGGAATCACGACCACGATTCTGAAAAGGAATCTCGCATTCTGCGGCACACTTCCGAAAGAAATAATCGAAGAACTGAAGGCCTCCGATGCGGAACTCTGCATCTGTCTCGCCACCGCGTGCAGTCCCGCAGTGAAATGTTTCGCCGGCATCGTCCCGGCAACTTTCTGCATCGGCCGTCAGGACTGGGAAGGTTCGCCGTTCTGCATGACGTTCAACGCTCCGGAACACGCCGGAGACATACGGACAGGATTCCACGACAGCGCAAATTGCCTGCGCGGCATTCTGGAGTACCTGCCCAGGGTCAGGTAACAAACGGCCTTCACTGAGCCATATCTTTCGATAATCATTTCAACGACAGAGACATGACAAACGATCTCAAGAAATACTCCCTCGTGACGCTCAAGGGAATCGGGATGGGTGCAGCCGATGTCATCCCGGGAGTGAGCGGAGGCACAATAGCCTTTATGACAGGGATTTACAGCGAACTCGTCGGCTCCATACGCAATTTCGACAAGACCGCATTCCGCCTGTTTTTCACTGGCAGATTCCGGGAATTCTGGAAGCACGTCAACGGGACTTTCCTCTTCTCGCTCATCTTCGGCATCTTGATAAGCATCTTTTCGCTCGCGAAACTGATGACCTATCTTCTTGAGAATCATCCCATCCAGACCTGGGCGTTCTTCTTCGGGCTGATTGTGGCCTCCTCCATATTCATCCTGAGGGACATCTCTGGGTGGAAGTTCAAGGATGTCGCACTCACCGTTCTCGGGGTAGGAATCGGGGTGGTCGTATGCTCCCTGACCCCGACGACGACTCCGGACGGACTGTGGTTCGTGTTCCTCTGCGGGGCCATCGCCATCTGCGCGATGATTCTCCCCGGAATCTCCGGCAGTTTCATACTCGTGATTCTCGGGAAATACGACTATGTGCTCGGGGCGGTCGCCGGACTGACATCGTTCGGAAAAGCGGAGCAGGTCACGGCGAATCTCGCCACAGGCCCGATGAGCTGGGGACACTGTCTTCTTGTCATCTGCATCTTCGCCGCAGGAGCCGCCATCGGCATAGTGGCTTTCTCGAAGTTCCTCCACTGGCTTCTCTCCCGCTGGAACCGTGAGACCACGCTCGTCCTCGCCGGATTCATCATCGGCTCGCTGATCAGGGTCTGGCCGTGGCACAATCCGCTTAACGATTTCCCGGTCATCCCCGGAGTCGCCTCAGCCGACGGCACGGTGGCGCTCCCTCTTGCCGATGCGCACATCGCCGGAGCTGCCATATTCGCCGTTCTCGGTCTCGCGCTGGTCTTCGGCATCGAATTCGCAAGCAAAGCCATCGCCCGGAAACGGGATGCAAAAGGCTGAAAACATTTTTCAAGATTCGGTGGACAATTTTTCGGACAATTTTTCGGAAGCACGATATTGCGGTTTCTGAAAAATTGCCTACCTTTGCAAGCCTTATGCGGCGGCACTGCTCATCAGACGCTGCTCCCGTAAGAAGGATTGGTCCGGTAGCTCAGTTGGATAGAGCAACAGCCTTCTAAGCTGTGGGTCTTGGGT
>CAVEDD010000136.1:0-5972 GCA_963614515.1 Treponemataceae bacterium
GCTGCACATCCCGCTGCTCGACCAGCTTATACTCAATAAGATAAAGACGGAACTCGTGAATGCCTTCGGAGGACGGTTCCACGAAATCATCATCGGCGGGGCCGCGTTCAACAAGGATGTGGAGGCGTTTTTCCGCAGAATCCGTTTCCCTTTCACCGTCGGTTACGGGATGACCGAGTGCGGCCCTATCATAGCCTATGACGATTGGGAGACGACGAGGCTGTATTCCTGCGGGAAGGCTGCGCCGAATATGACCATAAAGATAAATTCCTCGGATCCGGAGAATGTCCCGGGCGAGGTTCTCGTCAAGGGCGACAATGTCTTTCTGGGATATTACAGGAATCAGGAGGCGACCGATGCCGTGTTCACGGAGGACGGATGGTTCAGGACGGGGGACATGGGAGTTCTCGACAAGGACGGATATCTCTATCTCAAAGGGCGCTCCAAGTGCATGATTCTCGGCCCGTCCGGGCAGAACATATATCCCGAGGAGATAGAGACCGTGCTCAACAGTCTCGCGTATGTCGTGGATTCCCTCGTAATCGAGGACAACGGCGGGCTTACGGCGCTCATATATCCTGATTTCCAGCAGGCTGAAACTGACGGGTATTCGGGTGACGGACTTCAGGCTCAGCTGGAGGCTCTGGTCAACGGGGCGAACGATGAACTTCCCAACTATGCGAGAATCAAGACGGTGGAGATAATGCCCGAGGATTTTGAACGTACTCCGAAACGGAGCATAAAGCGCTATCTCTACCAGAGAAACAACAAATAGAGATTCAGGTGGAAAAATTTGACAAGGCATATCTTGAAATGGCGGCCGTCTGGGCGAGAAATTCCTATTGCAGACGCCGGCAGGTGGGGGCGCTCATCGTGAAAGACAGGATGATAATCTCCGACGGCTACAACGGGACTCCGTCCGGCTTCGAGAATGTCTGCGAGGATGAGAACGGGGTCACGAAGCCCTATGTGCTCCACGCGGAGGCGAACGCGATCACCAAGGTGGCCAAATCCGGCAACAGCAGCGAGGGCGCGACACTCTATGTGACGGCCTCCCCCTGTGTGGAATGCTCCAAACTCATAATCCAGGCCGGCATCAGGAGGGTCGTGTATAAGGATTCCTATCGGCTCACGGACGGAATCGAATTGTTGGAACGTGCGGGAATTGAAGTGGAACAGGTTGAAGAATAGACGATTATGAAACGAAATACTTATGCTCTGGTTTCAGCTCTGCTCGGGATTCTGATTGGTGTCCTGTCCTGTCTTACGGTGATGAAGATTGCCGCTCCGAGCCGGGAGTTCGATGGAGATTATGACCGTTGGCGCAAGCTGAACCTCATTCTGGAGCAGATTCAGGAGAATTATGTCGATACGATTGACCAGAAGGCGATGACCGACGCTGCGGTGGTGGCGGCCATGGGGAAGCTCGACCCCCATTCCATCTATCTCCCTCCTGTCGAACTGAAGGAATCAGAGACGGAACTTGCCGGCAATTTCGACGGAATAGGCATACAGTTCAATGTGCCGAATGATACGGCCATAGTGCTCAGCGTAATCCCGGGAGGTCCGTCGGAGAAAGCCGGCCTGATGCAGGGTGACAGAATCATAAAAGTCGGGGACAGGACCATCGCGGGGATGAAGACCCCTCAGGATTCCATGGTTCGTCTCATGAAAGGTCCTTCGGGGACAAAGGTCGTGATTACGGTGAACCGTGGGGGAGAACTCATCCCTTTCGACATCACGAGGGGAAAGATTCCGGTGCACTGCGTGGATGCCGCCTTCATGCTTGATTCAGAGACGGGCTATCTCAAACTCACGAAATTCACGAGGACGACCTATGTCGAGTTCATATCAGCCGTGTCGAACCTCCGTGCGCAGGGGATGGAGCATCTGATTTTCGATCTCCGCGAAAACACCGGGGGCTATCTTGACCAGGCCTATATGCTCTGCAACGAGTTCCTTGAGAAAGGGGACAAGGTGGTCTATATGGAGGGGCTGCACCGTTCGCGTTCGGATCTGGACGCCGACGGGAAAGGTTCGCTCAAGGATGTGAAGCTTTCCGTGCTTATCGACGAAGGTTCGGCGTCGTCGAGCGAAATCTTCGCCGGGGCGATGCAGGACAATGACCGGGGAGTGATAATCGGCCGCCGCTCGTTCGGGAAAGGGCTGGTTCAGGAACCGATCAACTTCAATGACGGCAGCGGTCTGAGACTCACGGTGGCGAGGTTCTACACTCCTTCCGGGCGCTGCATCCAGAAGCCTTACGGTGACGACTACGCCTACGACATCTACGAACGCTATGCCCACGGGGAACTGACCGATGCCGACAGCATCAAGGTCAACAGGGATGAGGTCTATTATACGGCCGGCGGCCGCACCGTATATGGCGGAGGCGGAATAATTCCGGACGTTTTCGTTCCGATGGACACGACCCGTGCGTCGAATTTCTACATCCAGTGCAACAGGAAGGCGACCGCCATGCGCTTCGCGAGCGCGATGTTCGACAAGTACCGCTCCGAACTCGCTCAGATTGACGATTTCGGGCGGCTGGAGAAGTGGCTTGACTCCAAGCATCTTGACAGGCAGTTCCTTGAATACGCCGCCGCAAAGGACGGGCTGAGGCCGAAGGAAGGGGAGTGGAAGGAGTCCGAAGAATATATGATGGTGCAAATCAGGGCGCTTGTCGGGCGTTACTCGAAGATAGGGGAAGAGGCCTTTTACCGCTTCTATGCCGGCATCGACAAGACTTTGCAGCGGGCGTGGCGCGGCGAATGAGAACCATCCTTCTATCTATCCCGCAAATTCATCAGGATTCTTCTCGACATGGGATGCAGGTTGTTGCAGCGTGAGCCGATGTTCTTGACAAAGCCGAGTCTGCGGCCGTCGCAGGAGACGGTCAAATATCCTTGAGGCGAATCCTCGAGTCTTATGCTGTCGCGGTGGAGAAATTCCAGCGCGGCTTTTTTGTCGAGCGGAGCGTCCGGGAACGCGTCTTCCCGCAGGATTGTCGTCAGCGCGAGGTCGGCCGAGGGAATCAGGCGGCCGGCTTTCACCGTTCCGACAGCCACTCCCGCCGCGAGAGGTTTCAGGCAGGACTCGACTGCGGCAAGCTCGGCCGCGATACTCTGCGGTACGGCGACAGTCAGCCCGTTCCTTTCCCTGAAATGGACGGGGGTTGAGAACAGCTCCTCAAGACCTTTTGAGGATGCCGCCGCAGAGGATGCCGCCGCACGCTTCCGGCGGTCATTTCCGAGGCCGTCGTTCCTGAAGCCACCTTTGCCGGAATTCCGTCTCCCGGGATTTTCTTTGAGGAACTTCTCAGTGTCCGCGCCGGCATTTCCGGACTCTTTCGCGCCGCTCTTTCTCAGCACCGCGCAGTACTGCCCCTCGCCGCGCACAAGCCCCGGAGCGAGCGAGAAACCGAAATCAGTCCGAACCGGGCCGTCGAACGGGCAGTCAATATCCTGCGGCTCCGCCCCGAGTTCCGAGGCGATCCATCCGGCATTCCCGTCGTTTTCAAATCTGTTGAACGTGCAGGTCGAGTAAATCAGCACGCCCCCCGGAGCGAGGGCCGGCCAGATGTCGGCGAGTATCCTCCGCTGCCTGGCCGCGCACAGTTCAACGGTTTCTTCCGACCACTGTTCAGCCGCGGCTTCGTCTTTTCTGAACATCCCCTCGCCCGAGCACGGGACATCGGTCAGAATGATGTCGAAGAAACCAGGGAGTCCGCTGAACGCCGCAGGGTCGGCCGAGGTCACGACCACATTCGGGTCGCCCCACAGCGCGACATTGTCGGCGAGCGTCCCGGCTCTGTTTTTCATCACCTCGTTGGAGACGAGGATGAACCCGTCGCCGAGCGTCTCCCTCAGCGATGCCGCGATGTCCGTCGTCTTGCCTCCCGGGGCGGCGCACAGGTCGAGTACCCTGATCTTTCCCTGAACCGTTCCCGAAGTTTTGTCTGAAATATTTTCCGGACTCCGTCCCGATGTCTCCATAAACATCCTCCGCAGCGCCTGCCTGAACACGAACCCGACGAACATCGAGGACGAGTCCTGAACATAATAGGCTCCGGAATGCAGCGCCGGGTCGAGAGTGAACACAGGCCGCTTTTCAAGAAAACGGCCGTAACCGCACCACGGGACTGTCCCCGAGACGATTTCTCCGGCAATCTCTTCCTTTCCGCCGGCTTCGCCTTTCCATTTCGCTGGATTCATACGCACGGAAACCGCCGCCGGGCATTCGAGCGCCGCCAGAATCTTCGCGGTCTCGCGAGGGCTGAAGATATCTTCAAGATATTTTCTGAAAACCGGAATCTCCATTTCCTGCGGGGTCAGAAGCCGAATTTCGAAGCGTCGAAACCTTCCGGCATTTTCCCGTTCGAAGCATCGGCGAGTCCGTCGACAACTCTGTCGAGAGCGGTCTTGATTTTCGAACCGAGCAGGGTCTTCATCATGAAATTCAGGTCAGCCTCCACATCGATGCTGAAAATTGTCTGCGAAGCGGAGACCGCCGGCTCGAAATTGAGCTTTACCGTGAATGCGAACGGTGCTCCGTCATCTTTGAGGACAATCCTCGAATATGGAGTTCTCTCTATGATTCTCACTCCTATGTCGAAGCCCTGCACTTTCGCGTGAATGCTGTCGCAATCGGCCGTAACGCCCTCCTTCTTGTCCTGCGGAATAATGTTCGCGATGTTCCTGAGGTCGGTCAACGCCATGTAAAGTTCATACGGGGCTTTCGCCACCGTACCTTTCTTGCTGTTGTAGTTTACCATAGTCCGTGTCTGAATTGTTGCCGTCCATACGGAAAAATGTCTATCTTTGCGCTCTTCCGTGGCAAGGCGGTACAAATTTATAAAAAATACGGCAGAACGATGGAAACGCACAGGATATATTTCGAAAAGCGGTGTATGACGATATGCCCTCCGACCTATCCTTCGCTTTCTGATGCGAATGCCGTGGTTTTCCAGCTGGCGGACAGGTTCGGGATACACGAACTGATTGACATGTTCGAGATGTCGGACTCGCTCCGGAAGGTCTATATCCCCACTCCGGATGTGGAGCAGACCTATCAGAAGATATGCGCCGAGTTCGTCCAGGTCTGCGCCGGCGGCGGGCTGGTCTCCAATCGCCGGGGGGACTATCTGATGATCAACCGCAACGGGCTGTGGGATCTCCCCAAGGGGCATCAGGAGGCCGGCGAGACCATTCAGACCTGCGCCCTGCGCGAGGTTCAGGAGGAAACGGGGGTGAACCGGCTGATACTTCGGGAACTGATATGTGTCACGGACCATTGTTATCGGCGCAACGGGCTCTGGCATCTCAAGCACACCTGGTGGTTCGACATGCTCTACAACAGCCCTGCGGATCTCACCCCGCAGCGCGAGGAGGACATTTCCAAGGCCGCCTGGGTGCCGCGGTCTTCGCTGGCGGCGTATCTGCAGAACAGTTTTCCCTCCATTGTCGAAGTCTTCAGGGAACGGGGCGTCTGAAAGATGGTGAGCGTGGTGTCTGAAAGGCGGTCTGCGGTCTCGGGCTGGCTTGTCAAGGTTTTTCTTGATTTTTAAGGATTACTTATCGCGGGATGTGAAACAAAATCTTGAAAATGCCGTATAATATATACTTGCCTGTAAAAAATGAATGGTAAGGAATATGCCTGCGACAGGGATAAAACACACATACTGCATATATGAAACTTTCACAGTTCAATTTCGGCCTTACGGCCGACAAAATTGCGTCCGAACCTTCAGAATGGCGTGACGAGTGCCGTCTGATGGTGCTCCATAAGGATAGCGGGGAAATCGAGCACAAGGTTTTCAAGAATATAATCGACTATTTCGGGAAGGGTGACATATTCGTGCTCAACAACACGAAAGTTTTTCCGGCGCGGCTCTATGGAAAGAAAGAAAAGACCGGAGCGGAAATCGAAGTCTTCCTTCTCCGCGAACTCAACCGTGAGCAGCGCCTGTGGGA
>CAVEDD010000137.1:0-5903 GCA_963614515.1 Treponemataceae bacterium
AATAAAGCTCGGCATCAACTTCTCCTCGAAGACCCGCACTGTTGACGGCTGGAAGTATGAGACCCTCGGATAGAATGTTTTTCGCGGTTCTTCGTGTATTATCTTACGCAAGCCTTTAAGTCTCTGCGGCGCGGAATCGCTCCGGGTATATGCCTTGCTGTTTGAGGAGAAAGCCCATTTCAAAAGTAGGGGAGCGCAATCGCCAAACCGATGCAGATTTGAAAAAGATATGTTATATTTGCAGCCGAAAAGACTTACAAATTTTGCAAATATTTGTAAGTCGCCCTACGAGGTAGATGATTGATTATGACTGTAAAAGAGAACATAGCGAGTGCCATTGGCAGAAGCAAGGACGGGATGCTGTTTTTCAATAACAGTTTCCCGAAGTATGACGATGTGTATGTGCGTGAGATTTTGACGGACTTGTGCAAGAAAGGTGTAATTGTTCGCATCTCAAACGGAATCTATGTGAAGCCTATGATGAGCAGGTTCGGCGTCGTTTATCCCTCTGTTGGTGAAATAGTGCAGGGCATCGCGAAGCGGGACAAGGCGAAAATACTCCCCACGGGCAATACCGCCATGAACCAGCTGGGCCTATCGACGCAGGTGCCGATGAACTCCGAGTATATCACCAGCGGTTCGGCGCGGGAGATAAGGTTGGGGAACCGCACTATTCGTTTGCGCAGGAGCGTTCCCAAGAATTTTGAATATAAGGGCGAGTTTATGCCGGTGCTGGTTCAGGCGATGAAGGCCATTGGACGTGAAAACCTGACGGACGAGCATCTGGGAATCATCAAGAAGTTGATGGAAGATAATGCGGAGGAGAGTACATGGCATGGCGACTTGCAACTGGCTCCCGCATGGATTCGGAAGGTGTTGACGGATTTGAGAAAGGCGAATGACGCATGAGCAGTTGGATTGAAAACGGACTGGCCGACCGGCTATACATGGTGAACCGTGTATCGGAAGGGAAGGACATAGACCCGGAATCGGTGGAGAAGGATTGGTGGGTGACAATGGTGCTTAAGACCTTGTTTGGGCTTACCCTCGGGAGATACGCCTATTTCAAGGGCGGGACTAGCCTGAGCAAGGGCTGGAACCTTATTAACCGGTTTTCCGAAGACATAGATGTTGCGTTGTACCGCGACTTCTTTTTGAACGAGAAAGGTCTGTCATGTGCCCGTTGCGAGAACAACAACTAGATAAAGATGTTGCGAAAGGCTTCGCGGGACTTCGTGCTGGGGGAATTGAAGGAAGAATTGGAAAAGGCCTTGGATGCCGCCGGGCTTGATGTGAAGGTGGAAGGAGTGACGATGCGTCAGACGGCGGAGGGAGAGATTCCCATCGACCACGATGCGGATCCGACTGTATTGTTGGTGAGATATCCGAGCATTTTTGCGGGCGGCCATGCCTATGTAAAGCCGGTGGTGAAGGTGGAAATCAGTTGTCTTTCGATGAAGGAGCCATTTGAGGTAAAGCACATTGCATCGATGATTTCGGATGCGTTCTGGGACGATGACAACAATACGGCATGCGACATAGCCACAGTCTCACCAGCAAGGACATTCTTGGAGAAGGCTTTTCTGTTGAACGAAGAGTTCCAGCGGAAGAACCCGAGGACGCTGCGTATGAGCAGGCACCTGTATGACCTTGAGCGGCTGATGGACACAGAATACGGACGTGCCGCACTTGCCGACGCGGCGTTGTACAGGGCAATTGTTGAGCACAGACGTAAGTTCTACCATGTGGGCAGTGTGGATTATTCCCTGGACATGCCGAACCGGATTACGTTCTGCCCGCAGGGCGAATTGCTGGAGCGTTTCCGTACGGACTATGAGAACATGAAGAGGAGTTTTATCTATGGCAGTCCTTTGACTTTTGATGCGCTGATTGAACGAATAGTAGACCTACAAGCAAGATTCAGGAAGATACATAATGTCAGCGCAGATTTGGAATCTGCACCGCAAGACCTGAAATAATTTAGGTAACTACTCAGGTACCCCTGACCTGACTATAAACTGAGGGAGACGCGAGACTTTCGCCCCCCCCTTGTGAAAAATATTTAAAAATTTTTCATCATACTTTGCCATCGCCATTAAACATCTGATATGAGACCTTGTTTCACACCCACCGCAGGTGGGACGTTCTTTAAGCGCCTTCAGCACACGGTTGTGGTGCGGAAGGATTCGTTCGAGTTTGTGATTAAACTGGAGCGGGGGTCGTATTTCACGGCTTCGCTGTTTCCGCTGCGGGAGAACCGGATGTTGATGGCGGCGTATTGGGGGAAGGTGCTGGCGTTGTTACCGGATGGGGTGGTGGAGGAGTTTTTGAAGGATAAGGGTGGCATTCAGTTGTGGCGGAAAGGCGGGAATGGCGAGATTCTGGGGCTTTCGCTGACAATTGATTGTGGCATGAACTCCATTGACGCGCTTTTCACCAAGCCGGTCTGTGACGCGGTTTTCGCCTTGTGCGGCACCTGCGTCAAACTCTACAACCATTGTCTCTTCGCCTTTGATGACGAGCAGTTGGTGGTGCTGGGGGAGACGTTTGGATAGGCGTTGGCTCGGAAAAACTTTCTATCTTACTTGATAGCGTGAAAATCACCGCATCTTCGTGTGGGATAACCCGTGATTGACAACGTCATTCCCGGCCAGACCGGGAATCTTTTAAGGATTACAAAAAGGGGAAGTTTACGATGAGTAATTATCTTTGGTACGGAATAATCCTGCTTATTCTCACCGCCCTGGAGCTGCTCTATTTCAAGTTCGCGGATCATTTCAACATCATCGACAAGCCCAATGAGCGGAGCAGCCATTCATCACTTGTGCTTAGGGGCGGGGGAGTGATTTTCCTGCTCGGAGTGTGGCTTTGGTGCGTGTTCTTCGGGTTTCATTATCCGCTGTTTCTGGCAGCGGTGACTCTGGCGGCGGGGGTGAGTTTTGTTGACGATGTGCATTCGCTGCCGGATTCGGTACGGCTGGTGGCACAGTTCGCGGCTATGGGGCTGATGATTTGGCAACTGCTGCTTTTTGTGCCTTCTGACGGTGGAGATGAGGCACTGGGAGGCAGTGTATGGGCGAAGGTTTTGTTTGCTGTCGTGTCTCTCATCGTCTGCGTCGGGGCGACGAATATATATAACTTTATGGACGGCATCAACGGAATTACGGCGGGGTATTCGCTTGCGGTGTTGATCCCGTTGATGCTGATGAATGCCCGGGTCGAATTTGTCGAGCCGTCGTTTCTCGTGGTGACGGTGCTTTCGCTGCTGGTGTTCTCGTTCTTCAATTTCCGCTCGCGCGGGAAGGCAAAGTGCTTTGCCGGAGATGTCGGGAGTGTCGGGATGGCGTTCATCGTGCTGTTTGCAGTCGGAATGCTGGTTGTCCGCACGGGGGATGTGACCTGGCTGATTTTCCTGCTGGTGTACGGCGTGGACGGCTGTCTCACCATCTGCTATCGCATCCTGCTGCACGAAAATCTCGGACAGGCTCACCGCAAGCACGCCTATCAGATTATGGCTAATGAACTGGGGAT
Organism: Treponemataceae bacterium; assembly: GCA_963614515.1. GTDB lineage: Bacteria > Bacteroidota > Bacteroidia > Bacteroidales > UBA932 > Cryptobacteroides. The sequence continues at coordinate 3,532 of CAVEDD010000137.1, forward strand.
GTCGCATCCGGCGGTGTCGCTGATTTATATGGCGCTTCAGCTGGCGGTTTCGTTTGGTTTCATATTCCTGATTCCGCTGACGGCGATGGCGCATTGGCTGTATCTGGTGGGAGTGTTGATTGGCCTGTGCGCAGCGTATGTGCTGTTTATGAAGAGGTTCTATCATCTGCATGAGGAGTATCTGGAAAGGATTGAGGGGAGCTGACAATGCTGTGCAGGGGGAAGCCCTTTTTTAGGGAAGTTTACAATTCAATAAAAACCATTAACTTTGTGAGTCGGGAGGGCACTGTCATCGTGGTTCCGATAGCGCGGAATCTAATTTCCGACACTTGAGTTCAATATGAAAATTTTCACCACATACCCTCAGGAACGGGGGAAATGCAAGGTCAATCCAGGGTTGCTATGGGAATATCGGATGGACAGATTCGATTGGCAGAAATATCGGCGTGTGGTTGCCGAGCGTGTGATCTCGATGGGGCGTCTGTCGGATTGGTATGGGGCGTTCGACCTGTATGGGGGCATTCGCGGTTTCCGGAAGATTGCCAGAGACGAAGTCGTCGACCTGTCTCCGCGTAATCTGGATTTTATGTGCAGGGCATTGAATATCAAAAAAGAAGATACAAAATGTTACAAACGGCAACAGTTGCGTCAGGCACACTTGAACTCTTGAGGCATCTTCAGTCTGAGCCGTTGCTTCATACTACGCGTCTTGTCGGCGGGACAGCTCTGAGCCTCCAGATGGGTCATCGGAAAAGTGACGATCTGGATCTGTTCAGTGTTGAGCCATTGAAAGGAATGGCCGTGCAGGGGATGCTTGTTGACAAGTATGGTTTTGAGCCAACCGTCATAGAAGAGAATACACTTATCGGCTTTATTCAAGGGGTTAAGATAGATGTCATCTATCATCCGTTCCCTTGGCTGGAGTCGGCTATTGATGAGGACGGCTTCAGACTCGCCACTAAGAAGGACATCGCGGCTATGAAGATGCACGCCATCATCAACTCCGGTAAACGTCCCAAAGACTTCGTGGACATTGCGTTTCTCTCCATGTGTTTTTCATATAATGAGATAAAGCGGCTGCTGCTCAAACGGTATCCGGCCTATGACCCTATGATGGCCGACAGGGCTGTGATATATTTCGATGACATAGATGATTCATTGATTGCTGAAATCTGTATGATTGGATATGAGTTCGACTTTGAACGGGTCAAGAACCGCATAGTCAAAATGACAGACAATCCGGATAAAGTGTATGCGACCGCCCCTCTCAAACTTCAACGATGACAAACTGATATTGTAAACTTCCCCTTTATGTCCAGACGCGGGCATTCCGCGCCGGCTCTTTTTAGAAATCTTGGGAACGTCCGCACCTTGTAATCGAAACGGGGAGTTCGGATTTGTACGGACTGCGCCTTTCTTATTTCGCCCGATTTTGTGTAACTTTGCAAGAATGTGACAAAAAGGAGTTTTTATGCTGTACCCGATTGGAATTCAGACTTTTTCAGAGATCCGGAGAAACGGATATGTCTATGTTGACAAGACCGCGCAGCTTTACAGGCTTGCCAGTACGGGGAAATATTATTTTCTGAGCCGTCCGCGCCGCTTCGGCAAGAGCCTTCTCGTGTCCACGATGGAGGCGTATTTCAGCGGGAAGAAGGAGCTTTTCGGCGGGCTTGCGATGGATTCGCTCGAAAAGGAGTGGAAAGAGTATCCGGTGCTGCATCTGGATTTGTCCGGGGCTTCCTACAATAGTCAGGAAGTGATTCGTGCCAAATTGAATTCTTTCTTTTCAAAGTATGAGAACCTGTACGGAGTCCACAGCTCGGAAACCGTAGAAAGTGTCAGGTTCGAGAATCTGATTGAAGCCGTCAACGGGCTGACCGGCCGACAAGTCGTCATTCTGATAGACGAGTATGACAAGCCTGTCATAGATAATCTGACGCGCCCGGAGCTGCGGGAGTTTTTCCGTGAGACCCTGCAGGGCTTCTACAGCGTGATGAAGTCGAAGGACGCGTATATCAAGTTCGGCTTCCTCACTGGAGTGACCAAAATCGGGCGTATGAGCGTGTTCAGCGGGCTGAACAACATCCAGGACATCTCGATGGACGAGCGCTACATTGACATCTGCGGAATCACTGAGAGTGAACTGAAGAAGTATTTCGATGGTGGCGTGCAGGAACTCGCCGATGCGTGCCGTTTGACGAAGGAGGAGTGCTACGCGAAACTGACCCGGATGTACGACGGATACCATTTCCGTCAGGGCGGTGAAGGAATATACAATCCGTTCAGCGTTCTCAATACATTCAGCCGCAACGAGTTCGGCGAATACTGGTTCGAGACGGGCACGCCGTCTTTCCTTGTGAAATACCTCA
>CAVEDD010000138.1:0-5783 GCA_963614515.1 Treponemataceae bacterium
GACCAAAAAGACACACAAAGATTACCAAGTTATTTTTTAAGGATTACTAAATTCAGTCTCAGAGTTTATACAAGACAATATGATAGATTACATCAAGGGCACAGTCGCCGAAATCCTCCCCACGGAGATGACTCTGGAATGCCACGGCATAGGCTACAAAATTCTGATTTCCCTCCAGTCATTTGAAACACTTAAGACCAGGACTGACGCGACCGTCTACATCCACCACTACCTCCGCGAGGACGATGAGCAGTATTTCGGATTCGCCACGAAGGATGAACGGGAACTGTTCAGGCTTCTCATCGGCGTGTCCGGAGTCGGAGCGGCAACGGCGAGGATGATGCTTTCGTCAATGAGTTCGGAGGAACTCCGCAACGCCATTCTTTCGGAAGACATAAACCGGATAAAAAGCATCAAGGGCATCGGACTGAAGTCCGCGCAGCGCCTTATCCTCGAACTCAAGGATAAAATAACAAAAGGCGCGGGAGCGGAGCAGACCACAATTTTCCAGACCGGAGGCAATCCGAACGTCGAAGAAGCCACCACCGCCCTCGTCATGCTCGGATTCACAAAGCCGAATGTCACAAAAGCCATCGCTGCAGTGCTCAAGGAAACTCCGGATGCCACACTCGAACAGCTGATTAAGATGTCGCTGAAAAGGCTTTAAGTTTTCGATTGTAAGGATTCAAATAAGGCGAACCACACAGCAGGCCGCCTCGCAGGAATGATTCTTAAAAGAGTGAATTTGTTCCACGTGGAACAAATCTCCAAAAAATTATCTAAGAAAGGGCATCGTCAAAAGACCGACAAGTCGCCCCCTTCAAAAATTTACCTGCCAAAATATACCAACAGAACAGAGATGTCAGCGGGGGAAACACCCGAAATACGCGAAGCCTGCGCAATGGTCCGAGGCGCATATTTTTTCAATTTCTGACGACACTCTATCGAAAGCGACGACACCCTGTCAAAATCAAAATCATCGGGAATGACGAGATTTTCAAGACGGAGAATCTTGTCGGCGGCCTGACGCTCGCGCTCGATATAGCCTTTATATTTTATATGTATATCGACAATGTCAAGCAAGGAATCCTGATACATCTCCTTCAGATTTTGGTCTGACTCCCGCTCGGAAACTTCGGAAGAAATCCCCACAGACCCGGCGGCAGAAACAAGACTCATCCCATAAGAACAGGAGTCACCATGGCAAGCTTCAGGGGAATCCTCCCCTATCCCATATCGCTTAAAAGTTCCACGTGGAACATAATTCAAAATCTCGCGGACTGAAACCTGAGGGCGCGAAACAAGATCCGCCAGTTTCCGTCTTGACGGAATTTCCGCCGTAGACTTGGAGCGGAGGTATTCGTTCACATCCTCGGGACGGATGGAATAATCGCCGAAGAAATTCTCAATCTTTGAAACTTCCTCATATTTCCTCATTGTGAAATCATAGCGGAAATCATCGGCGAGACCAATCCTGTGCGAAAGCGGCGTAAGACGGAAATCCGCATTATCCTGACGGAGAAGAATCCGATACTCGGCGCGGGAAGTGAACATCCTGTACGGTTCATCCACACCCTTGGTGATGAGGTCATCTATAAGAACCCCGATGTAAGCCTCGTCCCTTTTCAGAACAAAGGCATCCTTGTCTGCAAGCTTAAGATGTGCGTTGATTCCGGCCATGAGACCCTGCGCGGCAGCTTCCTCATAACCGGTCGTTCCGTTAATCTGGCCGGCAAAGAAAAGTCCGTCAATGTCTTTGAGTTCAAGAGACGGCTTCAGCTGGGTCGGGTCGAAATAGTCATACTCGACAGCATAGGCCGGGCGGTAAATTCGCACATTCTCAAGCCCGCGGATATGATGCAGCGCCTCAAGCTGAATCTCCAGAGGAAGCGAGGAGGAGAATCCCTGAAGATAGAACTCATTTGTGTCCCTCCCCTCAGGTTCGAGAAAAAGCTGATGCTCGGTCTTGTCGGCAAAAGTGCGCAGCTTGTCCTCTATGCTCGGGCAATAGCGCGGACCGATGCCTGTAATCTTTCCTGAAAAAAGCGGAGAGTCCTTGAAACCGGAGCGTAGTATGTCGTGAACCTCTTCATTCGTGTGAATAATATAACAGTCGTGCTGCGGCACTCTCCCCTGCGCAGAAGAAAGGAAAGGGAGAAAGGAAAACTTTTCAGGAGCGGCATCGCCTTTCTGAACCGGAAGGGCGGAAACATTGACGGATGAAATGTCAATGCGAGGAGGAGTGCCGGTCTTCATCCGGCCTGTGCGTATCCCCATCGATTTGAGCTGTTCGGTCAGGCCGAAAGAGGACATCTCCCCTATCCTGCCTCCGATGAAATCGTTGTGACCGATGAAAAGCCGCCCCGAAAGAAAGGTTCCTGCAGTGAGAATAACCGCTTGAGATTTGAAAATTGCTCCCGTAGTCGTACGGCAGCCCGTGATTTTTGAATTCTCAAAAAGAAATTCAGTGACAGTATCCTGATAAATATTTAACTTACAATTACTTTCAAGCAATTTTCGCCATATTGCGCTGAACCGGTTTTTGTCGCATTGCGCACGCGGGCTCCACATTGCCGGGCCTTTCGAGCGGTTGAGCATCCTGAACTGCAAAGTCGAAAGGTCTGTCACGATTCCCATGCAACCGCCGAGCGCGTCAATCTCCCGGACAATCTGCCCCTTCGCAATTCCGCCGACAGCAGGATTGCAGGACATCTGTCCGAATTTGTTCATATCCATCGAAATCAGAAGAGTCCGCGAGCCGAGACGTGCCGCAGCCATCGCCGCCTCGCATCCGGCGTGTCCTCCCCCGACGACGATTATGTCGTAATCATTGAATCCCATAAAACTACAGAAGTTCGCGCAGCGAGAGATAATAGTTCTCCTTTGAACGCATCATCTTTATATCCTCCTCCGTGTGGTCGTCATAGCCGATGAGATGCAGAAGACCGTGAATGATGACCCGGTTCAACTCGTCCTTGAATTCCGTTCCGAACTCGACGGCATTCTCCCGCACCGAATCGACGCTGATGAAAAGGTCTCCGGAAAGACGGTCGCCTTCGCAATAGTCGAAAGTTATTATGTCAGTGAAATAGTCGTGCTGGAGAAATTTCTGATTGATGTCGAGAATATAATTGTCCGAACAGAAAATTATGGAGATGTCCCCTATTCGGAATATCTCGCTCTCCGCCGCAATCTTGAGCCATTCACCGGTTTTTCTCCTGTCCCGGAAAACGAAGTCAGTGTCCTGAAAATAATAAGAAATCATAAAATGGGCACGGGAATAAGACTCCCGGAAATTCGATTGCAAATCTACAACTAATAAAAGAAAACTTTGTTATAAAAATTATTATTTCTAACTTTACGCGACTTTATGGGCATCTGTATCCATTGCTGGCATCATCGGTGTCACCCGCGGAGAGGAAGCACGAAGGAAAATAATAAAAAAGATTCTATATAACTATGGAAGTTAAAAAGTCGCCAAAAGCAAGTCTTGAAAACAAGAAACTGCTGTTCGTGGAAATCGGGCTTGTCATCGCTCTCGTAGTCGTATATTTTGCGTTCAACTGGACGTCAAAAGAGACGAAGGTGTCCACGCTCGAAGCTGACAACCAGGTGGTTCAGGAGGAAGAAATCATTCCTATCACACAGGAGACGCCTCCACCTCCTCCAGAGGCTCCGAAAATTCCGGTTCTTTCAGACCAGATTGACATCGTCGATGACGAAATAAAGATTGACAACGATTTCCTTTCTCTCGAGGATGACAACACCGTCGGAGTGGAAATTATGGACTATGTGGAGAACGTTCAGGAAGAGGTTGTCGAAGAGGAGGCCATTCCTTTCCAGCTCGTTGAGGAGAAACCTTCATTTATGGGCGGAGACGCCAACGAGTTCTCAAAATGGGTGAACAAGAGGCTTGTATATCCGGAAATCGCAAAGGAAAACGGTGTACAGGGTCGTGTAACCCTCCAGTTCACCGTTGAAAAGGACGGCACAGTGGCCAAGGTGAAAGTGCTCCGCGGAGTCGATCCTTCGCTTGACAAGGAGGCCGTCAGAGTCGTTTCGATGTCACCTAAGTGGAAACCCGGGAAGCAGCGTGACCGGGCGGTGCCTGTGACGTATACTTTCCCTGTGTTCTTCCAGCTCCGCTGATACGCTTGCATAAATAAGCGGATAGCTGCGTTGTGCTCGTCGTCAAAATCCTCACAACCCTTAGGTTGCTGCGGTTTTTCCTCCTCGCACGCCTTGCTCTCCATCTTATTTCTGCAAGCTAATGCAACGAAATTTAAGCGGACAGCTTGCTCGCCTTTAATTCTGCAAGCTGAAACAACAAAGATATGCGCTGAAGGCTGCGCTAAGTAATCCTTAAAAAATGGCGATTGAAGTAATTCTTTCGCCATTTTTATTGAAAACCAAAAACTGTTGTTACTTAAATACCTATCAGATTTACGGGGGCAAAAACCGGGGCATGTGACCATAAAGAACCGGAGCATATAAGCATAAAAAATTGAATAACAGCGATATACTTGAACAATGCTCAACTCTGAACCGATTGTTATAAAAAAATATGTCGAGAAGGCGGTTTTCATCGGAGTGCTGAAACAGGAAGACAATGAGGCGCAGGTGAACGAATATCTCGACGAACTCGAATTTTTGGCCGAAACGGCGGGCGTAGAGGGGCGCGGACGCTTTATCCAAAAGGTGGACAAGGCAGACCCGAGAACTTACATCAGAAGCGGCAAACTTGAAGAAATAAAGGCATACATCGAGGAGAATGAAATCGATGTGGCAATCTTCGACGACGAACTCTCCCCCACCCAGCTGCGCAACATCGAGCGGGAACTCAACATCAAGATTCTCGACAGGACAAATCTGATTCTGGACATATTCGCGCAGAGAGCCAAGACCGCCTACGCGAAAACCCAGGTGGAACTCGCACAGTATCAATATCTTCTCCCGAGACTGACAAGAATGTGGACACACCTTGAAAGGCAGAAGGGAGGTATCGGAATGAGAGGCCCGGGAGAGACACAGATTGAGACGGACAGACGAATCATCCAGGACAAGATTGCAAGGCTCAAGGAACAACTCAAGAAGATTGACAAACAGATGGCCTCGCAGCGCGGAAACAGAGGTTCACTTGTGCGTATCGCGCTTGTAGGCTACACCAATGTCGGGAAAAGCACCCTGATGAACACGCTGGCCAAGAGCGATGTCTTCGCGGAGAACAAACTGTTCGCGACGCTCGACACCACGGTCAGAAAGGTCGTGATAGAGAATGTGCCGTTCCTTCTGAGCGACACCGTCGGATTCATAAGAAAACTCCCCACACAGCTTGTGGAGGCGTTCAAAAGCACGCTTGACGAGGTACGTGAAGCCGACATACTGATGCATGTGGTCGACATCTCCCACCCCAACCACGAAGAGCACATACGCGTGGTGAACGAAACCCTGAGGGACATAGGGGCGATAAACAAGCCTATATTCGTGGTTTTCAACAAAATCGATGCATACCGTCACGAGGAGTACGACGAATTCTCCCTTGAGCCGAAAAAGCCCGGGAACTACACGCTCGAGGAGTACAAGAACTCGTGGATAGCAAAGGAAAACACGCCGTGCATCTTCATCTCCGCAAAACAAAAGATCGGAATGGAAAAACTCCGTTCCGACCTTTATAAGATGGTTGCTGAAATTCACGCAGGGCGCTACCCTTTCAAAAATTTCCTGTATTAGTCCTTGAACTTCGCGCAGAGGAACTCGCGGTTCAGGCGTGCGATGTGTGAGAC
>CAVEDD010000139.1:0-5730 GCA_963614515.1 Treponemataceae bacterium
GTTCCGGCTACATACGCTCGGGGAGTCTGATGCCCAGGATGTCCATCGCCTTCGTGAGGACGCGGGCAATCAGTTCTATGAGACGGAGGCGGAACGCGAGCACGGCCTTGTCCTCCTCACGCAGAATCGGCGTGTCGTGGTAGTACTGGTTGAACTCTTTGGCAAGCTCGTAGGCATAGTTAGCCACGACTGCCGGGGAATGCGCCTGTCCGGCTTCCGCAATCTTGTTCGGAAAGTTGTTGAGTATCTTCACGATGCGCACTTCCTTCGGACTGAGTTCCACATTTTCCGGAGTTGCTGCCCAATCAATGCCCTGCGCCCCCGCCTTGCGGAGGATTGACTTGATGCGGGCGTGGGTGTACTGGATGAACGGACCCGTGTTGCCGTTGAAATCTATGCTCTCCTTCGGGTCGAAAAGCATCGTCTTGCGTGGATCGACCTTGATTATGAAGTATTTGAGAGCGCCGAGAGAAAGCATCCTGAACAATTCGTCCTGCTCCTCCGGAGTCATATCGTCAAGTTTGCCGAGTTCGAGGGAAGTCTCCTTCGCGGTGTTGTACATCTTCTCGAGAAGATCGTCCGCATCCACCACTGTCCCCTCGCGGGACTTCATCTTGCCCTCGGGCAGTTCCACCATTCCGTAGGAAAGGTGGTAGATGCTGTCGGACCAGTCGAAGCCGAGTTTCTTGAGTATGAGCTTCAGCACCTGAAAATGATAGTTCTGCTCGTTGCCGACGACATAAATCAGCTCGTCGAGACTGTATTCCTCGAAACGCCGCTCGGCCGTGCCGAGATCCTGAGTCATATAGACGGATGTCCCGTCGCTGCGCAGAAGCAGTTTCTTGTCAAGCCCGTCGGCGGTGAGGTCACACCACACGGAACCGTCGTCGTGGCGTTCGAATATCCCCATATCCAGCCCCTTCTGCACCAGAGCCTTTCCGAGCAGATAGGTCTGTGATTCGTAATATATTCTGTCAAAGGATATTCCGAGGTCGGAATATGTCTTGTCGAAGCCCTGATAGACCCAGGAGTTCATCTTCTCCCACAGGGCGCGGACCTCCGGGTCGCCCTGCTCCCACTTGAGCAGCATCTCCTGCGCCTCCTTCAGGCTCGGAGCGTTCTTCTCGGCATCTTCTTTCGACATTCCGCCGGCCACAAGCTCCTCGACCTCCTGCTTGTAGATGTCGTTGAAGGCCACATAGCAGTCGCCCACAAGGTGGTCGCCCTTCTTGCCGGAAGTCTCCGGAGTCGCGCCTTCCGCAGTCTTGAGCCAGGCCAGCATTGACTTGCAGATGTGGATTCCACGGTCGTTCACCAGATTGACTTTCAGCACCTTGTGGCCGTTCGCCTCAAGAAGGCGGGAAACCGACCAGCCGAGCAGGTTGTTGCGTACATGCCCCAGGTGGAGCGGCTTGTTCGTGTTCGGAGAGGAGAACTCGACCATAATGGTCTTTCCCGTCGGGGGAAGCTGGCCGAAATCAGCCTGCGAGAACGCCTCCGCGAAGACTTCGTTCCAGTAGATGTTGGAAAGCGAGAGGTTCAGAAAGCCCTTGACGGTGTTGTAGCCGCCGACTTCCGGAACATTCTCCGTCATCCACTTCCCTATCGCGTCGCCCGTGGCCTCGGGGGCGAGGTGCGACATCTTCAGAAGAGGGAAGGTCACAAGCGTGTAGTCCCCCTCGAATTCTTTTCTTGTAATCTGCACCTGAAGGAGAGAAGCATCCACTTCCGCACCCCACAACTGCCTGACCGCCTCAGCCGCGCTGCCGGCGATAAGTTTTTCCGGTGTCAATGCCATTTTATCGGATTTACAAATACAAAACAAAATCACTTAATCCACCCGGCCGGCACATCTGCCGGCTTCCCGGACGAAGTGAGAAAAATTCCGGGGCGGCTACCCCAGATATCCCTTGAGCAATTTGCTTCTGGAGTTGTTCTTCAGCTTGCGTATCGCCTTCTCCTTAATCTGGCGCACGCGTTCGCGGGTGAGTCCGAACCTCTCGCCGATTTCCTCAAGGGTCATCTCCTGACAGCCGATGCCGAAGAATGACTTGATGATCTCCCTTTCACGAGGGGCGAGCGTCGAGAGTGCGCGTTCAATCTCCCTGTTGAGCGATTCGTTGACAAGCCCCCTGTCCGCGTTCGGAGAATCCGGGTTTATGAGCACGTCGAGAAGGCTGTTGTCCTCGCCCTCGACGAACGGCGCGTCCACGGAGACGTGACGGCCGGAAACGCGCATCGTGTCGGCGATCTTGTCCTTAGGAACGTCTATCATCTCGGCAAGCTCCTCGTTGGACGGCTGGCGCTCGTTCTCCTGCTCGAACTTCTGGAGAGCCTTGTTGATCTTGTTCAGCGAACCCACCTGATTGAGCGGAAGCCGCACGATTCTCGACTGCTCGGCAAGAGCCTGGAGAATCGACTGGCGAATCCACCACACGGCGTATGAAATGAACTTGAAGCCCCTCGTCTCGTCGAACTTTTCAGCAGCCTTGATGAGTCCGAGATTGCCCTCGTTGATGAGGTCGGGCAGACTGAGCCCCTGGTTCTGATACTGTTTCGCGACGGAAACCACGAACCTGAGATTTGCGCGGGTAAGTTTTTCAAGAGCGGCCTGATCTCCCTTGCGGATGCGCTGGGCAAGCTCCACCTCCTCCTCCACCGTAATCAAATCTTCCTTACCAATCTCCTGGAGGTACTTGTCGAGCGAGGCCGACTCACGGTTAGTAATTGATTTTGTAATCTTCAGCTGTCTCATCTATCGCAATGCTTATTTAAACTCCACTTCAAAAGTCTGCTCCGCGCCGTCGCGGATGACCTTGACACTCGTCTTGTCGCCCGGGTGGAAATTGTTCACGGCCTCCTGAACAGATGCCGAACCGGAAATCTTCACATTTCCTATCTCCACAAGAACATCGCCCTGCTTCAGACCTGCGGCATCAGCCGCGCCGTCTTTCACGACATCCGCTATATATACGCCGTTTACAGACGAAAGTTTCAGATTCTTCGCGATTTCGTCATTCACCGGAGCCATCGAGATTCCGAGCATCGCGCGGTGAACCGTTCCGTAGTTCAGAAGGTCGTCCGTGATGCGCTTGACGATGTTGGACGGAACCGCAAAAGAATAGCCAGAGTAAGAGCCTGTCTGTGAGATGATTGCGGTGTTGACTCCGACGAGCTGCCCCTCTTTGTTGACGAGCGCTCCCCCACTGTTGCCGGGGTTCACCGCCGCGTCCGTCTGGATGAATGACTCAATCTTGAACTCACCCGAGTAGTTCGGCATCGTGCGTCCCTTCGCGCTGACGATTCCGGCGGTGATGGTCGAACGGAGATCATACGGGCTTCCGATTGCAATCACCCATTCGCCGAGACGGAGCTTGTCCGAGTCGGCAAGCGGCACGGTCGGGAGACCGTTCTCCTCAATCTTGATGAGAGCGACGTCGGTTGCGGGATCAGTACCTACGAGCGTCGCCGGATAGGTGTGGTTGTCGTTCAGAGTGACCTCGATTGACTTGGCGCCGGCAATCACGTGGTTGTTCGTCACGATGTAGCCGTCCTCACGGATGATAACTCCGGAGCCGCTGCCCTGAACCTCGCGTGAATGCGGGATTCCCTCATATCCGAAGAAGAAGCGGAAGAGCGGGCCGGCGCTGGTCACCACCTGCTGGGTGGCCGTGACACGCACATACACGACGGCGTCGACGCAAGTTTCAGCAGCGAAAGTGAAATCCGGCCAGTTGTCATTCGAGAGATCGACGGTTCTGAATCTGACTCCGGATTCGTTCACGGCAGTCTGCGGCTGGGACTCGGAAGGATTTCCGCTGCATTTGACGACAATGAAAGCCGCGACAGCTCCGCACAGGGCGGAAATCACGGCATAGAATATTCCTTTTTTCATATTGACTGATTTTATTGTTTCAACACACCGCCTCTCCGGGCGGGAAGACCGGAGAGCGAAATGGACTGCGGTTGCTACAATAATCGTACAAAGCAAGACATATTTCTTTGAAAATATTCGATTTTCTTCCGATTGAACTGATTTTATGAAGTTTTTTTGTTACATTTGTGAGTTATATGCGCTATTGTCTGCCATTTTTGACATGGTGCGGCATATATTTGCAGATGTGACAATTAAATTTTTACGACATGAATTTCATCATATCAAGCTCTGAACTTCAGAAGGCGGTGATGGCCGTTTCAAAGGCGATTCCGGTAAAATCGGCGCTTCCCATCCTTGAAGATTTCCTTTTCGAACTTGATCAGGATGGTCTGAGAATCACGGCTTCCGACTCCGAACTCACGATGAGGACGGAAATCGAGCCTGAGAGCATTGTTGAAACCGGACGTATGACGATACCGGCGAAGCATATCATGGATCTGCTCAAGGAACTTCCCGACCAGCCGTTGACAATCAGGACGGTCAGCGACAGCGCATTCGAATGCAGCTGGGCAAGCGGAGCTTCAACGCTCCCCTACCGCCCGGCGGACGACTACCCGCAGATCACCGGCACGGACGAGACCGCAGTGAAGCTGAGATTCCCCGCATCGGCGCTCGTGGAAGGAATCACGAACACGATTTACGCCACGGCTGACGATGAAATCCGTCCGGCGATGAACGGTATATTCTTCGACATCGACACCGGGTCCACGACGCTCGTGGCATCCGACGCGCACAAACTGATCTGCTACACGGCCTATGGCGTGGATGCATCGGAGAAGTCCTCGTTCATACTCCACAAGAAACCGGCGGCCATCCTCAAAGGAATCCTCGGGAAGGATGCGGGTGATGTGCTGATTTCGTTCGACGCGAAGAATGCCGAGTTCCGTTTCGGCCAGACAATCGTCATCTGCCGGCTCATCGTGGGGAAATATCCGAAATACCGCGATGTCATCCCGCAGAACAACTCCAATATCCTGAAAATTGACAGGGTACAGTTCCTCAACACCATAAGGCGAGTTTCCGTCTGCGCCAACAAGGCGTCGAACCACGTGAAACTGGAGATGTCGGACGGGGTCGTCGAAGTGTCGGCGCAGGATCTCGGATTTTCGATTGCAGCGCACGAGACAATCGCGTGCAGCTACGACGGGGCTCCGCTCACAATCGGGTTCAAGTCTCCGTTTATGATTGAGATTCTCTCGAATTTCTCCTGCGGGGAGCTTGAGATGAGGTTTTTGGATGAGAAGCGGGCTGTGCTTGTGCAGCCCGGCGAGAATGAGGAGGAGCGGGAGAAGTTGTGCGGGATTATTATGCCCATCATGATTGCCTAACTTCCTAAAACGGGAATCTGGCTGCGTTGGACTGCGACAAATAAAATCCTCACAACCCTTAGGTTGCTCCGGTTTTATTTTCTTGTCCGCCTTGCATCTCCCCATTTTATGAAATCAGGCCTCCCGGGATTTTTATTGGGAATGGCTGCGTTGGACCGCGACAAATGATGATATGAAATTGAATTTGGAAAAACCGGTGGTTTTCTTTGATATTGAGAGCACCGGACTGAACATACCTTCGGACTCGATAATCGAGCTTTGCTTCGTGAAGGTTTTTCCCGACGGGGAAAGACGGGTCAAGACCTGGCGGGTCTGCCCTTGGGACTATCTGAACAACTGCCAGAGGCCGATTGACCCGAGCGCCCTGGCCGTGCACGGGATTACGGACGGGGAACTGAAGGACGAGCCGAAGTTCTGGGAGATCGTGGACGAAGTCGTCGAATGGTTGAAGGATTCGGAACTCGG
>CAVEDD010000140.1:0-5681 GCA_963614515.1 Treponemataceae bacterium
ACCATCCGCAAAATCTTGTAAGCTATGAATGAAGAACAGAACAATGTCATAATATACAATACCGATGACGGGCTTTCTTCCGTGGTGCTTGTCAGCTCCGACGGTATGGTGTGGCTGAACCAGATGCAGATGGCAAAACTTTTTGCCACCTCCAAGCAGACGGTCAGTTATCATATCTCCAACATATTGAAAGAGAATGAATTGCCTAAGCGGGCAGTTGTCAAAGAAATTTTGACAACTGCCGCTGACGGTAAAACATATCCGGTAGAGCATTATTCATTGGATATGGTTCTGGCGCTTGGCTACCGCATCAAGGGAGTCCGCGGCACGCAGTTCAGACAATGGGCCACAAGAAATCTGTCAGAGTATCTGGTAAAGGGATTCGTGATTGATTCCGAAAGACTGAAGAATCCGGATGGCAGGCCGGACTATTTTGATGAGTTGCTTGCGAAAATACGTGACATACGCGCTTCTGAGAAGAGGTTTTATCAGAAGTTGAGAGATTTGTTCAGCTTGAGTTCCGATTACACCGCGACTGACAAGGCGACACAGATGTTCTTTGCAGAGACACAGAATAAACTGCTGTATGCGGTGACGCATCGCACGGCGGCCGAGATTGTGCTTGACAGAGCGGATGCCTCCAAGCAAAATATGGGATTGACCTCCTGGAAAGGAAGCATAGTCCGCAAACAAGATGTTATTATTGCGAAGAATTATCTCTCTGAAGATGAAATAGACACATTGAACAGGCTGGTCACTGTCTTTCTGGAATCCGCCGAATTGCGTGTGAAGGAGAGACGAGACTTGACGATTGACTTCTGGAGAAAAAATGTCGATTCTATGCTCGCCTTTCAAGGGCAGGATGTCTTGTCAGGAAAAGGAAGCATTTCTAACAGTCAAATGGAAAATCGGGTTCTTCAAATATATGAGGATTTTGACAACAGGCGAAAATCCTTCGAAGCGAAGGAAGCTGACAGACAGGATATGCTGGAACTTGAAGAACTGGAAAAAAGCATCAAACAAATTTAGCTTTCTGTAACCGATGAAATTCAAGTTGAGATATGACGACAGCATTTGACATAATTCCGATTGGGGAGTGGGGGCTGTTCTCCGTCCCTCCGCGGCCGTGCGTGATTGCCGGGCCGTGCAGCGCCGAGTCGGAGGAGCAGGTGATGGAGACCGCCCGGGGGCTGAAGGCTGCCGGGATGAACGTGTTCAGGGCCGGTCTGTGGAAGCCGCGTACGCATCCGGGATGTTTCGAGGGCGTGGGGGCGGAAGGACTTGAGTGGCTGCGGAAAGTGAAGACGGAACTCGGGATGGCCGTGGCGACCGAGGTTGCGGGCGGGGTTCACGTGCGGGAATGCCTTGACGCGGGCGTGGATCTGGTCTGGATCGGGGCGCGGACGACTGCGAATCCCTTTCTCGTCCAGGAGATTGCGGACGCGCTGAAGGGGACGGAGATTCCCGTGCTCGTAAAAAATCCGGTCAGTCCGGACTTTGACCTCTGGGTCGGGGCGCTTGAGAGGCTCGCCGGCGCGGGCGTGCGCAGGATGGGCGTGATACACAGGGGATTCTCCACATCGGAAAAAATCAAGTACAGGAACGACCCGTTGTGGAGATATGTCATCGAACTGCGCAGCCGTTTCCCCGAACTTCCGTTCTTCTGCGACCCGAGCCACCTCGCCGGCAAACGCGAGTACATCGGGGAGGTCTCTCAGCGCGCTATGGACCTCGGGCTTGACGGGCTTATGGTGGAGTGCCACTGCAGTCCGGAGTCCGCGCTCAGCGACGCCGCCCAGCAGCTCACTCCCGGGGCGCTTGCCGACCTGCTCGAGAACCGCCTGACGGTGCGCGAGGCCGACTCCGCCGACACTTCCTACCGCGAGACCATCCGAGAACTCCGCGCCGGGATTGACGCTCTGGACGAGGAACTCA
This sequence comes from Treponemataceae bacterium, assembly GCA_963614515.1. Lineage (GTDB taxonomy): Bacteria > Bacteroidota > Bacteroidia > Bacteroidales > UBA932 > Cryptobacteroides. The sequence continues at coordinate 1,936 of CAVEDD010000140.1, forward strand.
TCGGCATACTCGCCAGGCGGATGGAAATCAGCCGCCGCATAGGGGAGAGCAAGCGGGAGAACAACATCGCCATACTGCAGGCCGGCCGCTGGGAGTCCGTGCTTTCTGACGTGATTGCCCGCGGACGCGCAGAGGGTCTTGACGAGGATTTCGTCCGGACCGTCTTCAATGCCATCCATGATGCCTCCGTCAAGGCTCAAGAATAGGCGCAGACCGTCCTGAAAGGCGCATTGCTGCGTTATGCTCCTCGGTAAAATCCTCACAACCACAAGGTTGCTGCGGTTTTACCTTCGTCGCAAGCCTTGCACTGCATACTTTCAGAACAGTCTGCGGTGCAGGTGTATCATTTCAGATTTTCGCCGTCAGCAAGCCCGCTGATCAGTCCTGCGAAGACGCCGCGCTCCTCGTCGGAGAGGAACTGTGCGCGGATTGGCATATAGAACATCCTCTGACGCAGGTCGTCGGGGACGTTCTTGCAGTCGCGGATGCGCTGGTAGTCCTTTTCCGTGGTGATGACAAGGGAAGTCGGATGCGCCTCGGCGAGCGAGCGGATGGACGATATGTCCGATTTCGTGAACTTGTGGTGGTCGCCGAACTTCAGATGCCCGACCAGACTGTAGCTCAGACGCAGCTGCTCGGAGAAAGGCGTGTCGTCAGCTATCCCGCTGAACATCACCGCCATCTTGGAGTAGAGATAGCGGCTGTTGCCCTCCGGAAACACCGGTTGGGCCTCGTCGTAGCCGATTTTCGTGAAGAACAGGTACTGCTTCCGGCCATTGTCGGCGCGCCATCCGAAACAGTCCTTCGGATTGTATCTCTCAATGCCAAGCGACAGCGCCCATCTGTCCTTCTCCCAGGGATTCATCTCCCACGGGCACTTCGACACAATCAGCGCGTCCGCCGCCGCAATCCTCTCCGGAAGGTCGCGCAGCCGTCCTATCGGCAGCAGACTGTCCTTGAACACCGGGCGGTTATGGTCAATCAGCACAATCTGGAGATTCGTACGCAAAGCCCTGAACTGGAAACAGTCGTCCAGAACCAGCACATCCGCCGGCGTTATCTCCTTTGCCAGACACTTGCGTGACTTCCTGCTCTCCAGAAAAGCCTTCGGGTCGGTCAGAATCCTGCAGCCTTCGACCCTGTTCCTGTCAACGGCCACGGTGATGCCCGGAAACTTCTTCTTGATCTGCAGCGGCTCGTCTCCGAAATCCCTTGCCGAGCCGTCCGCCGTCACAATCTGGAATCCTTTCAGCCTCCGCCTGTAACCCCTCGACAGCACCGCCACATTCTTGCCGTACCATTTCTCGCTGCGGAGCAACATCCTGACAATCATCTCGGTATGCGGGGTTTTGCCCGTTCCTCCCACGGTGATGTTTCCGATTCCGATTGAGGGCACGCCGCTCCCGTGAACCTTGCGGATTCCGCTGTCATAGAGAAAATGTCTCGCCCTGAGGGTGAGGAAATATGGAAAAAGAAGGATTCTGTCAATCATAATTCTGAATATTGTCATATATCGACCCGGCCTCCGGACACCACCCGCCCCACCTTTCCGCCACCTCGTCCAAAGTCGCGTAGAGCTGCGGGATGTCGTAGAGAGTCACAAGACGCAGCCGGGTTTCCTTGAAGTCCGGGAGACCTTTGAAATAGCAGGAAAGATGCCGGCGCATCTCGATGACCCCGACGTGCTCCCCCTTGATTTCCACCGATTTGGCAAGATGCCGCTTCGCGAGTTCCACCCTTTCGGCGACGCTCATCTGCGGAAGAATCTCTCCCGTGCGGAGATAGTGCTTGATTTCCCGGAATATCCACGGATGTCCGAAAGTGGCCCGTCCTATCATAATCCCGTCGACTCCATAGCGTTCAAACGCATTCTTCGCGTCCTGCGGCGTCTTTATGTCCCCGTTCCCTATGATGGGGATATGCATTCTCGGATTGTTCCTGACCTCCCCGATGAGAGTCCAGTCCGCCTCCCCCTTATACATCTGACAGCGCGTGCGTCCGTGAATCGTAAGAGCCTGAATCCCCGTGTCCTGCAATCTCTCCGCAAGTTCGACGATGATTTTCGAATCTTCGTCCCATCCGAGGCGGGTCTTCACCGTCACCGGCTTCTTCACCGCGTCCACGACCCTCCGCGTGATGTCAATCATCTTGTCAGGCTCGCGCATCATCCCGCTTCCCGCCCCGCGCCGTGCAATCTTGCTGACCGGGCAGCCGAAGTTTATGTCGATGACATCCGCCCCGTGCGTCTCCACGAGTTCCGCCGCCCTGTCCGCCATCACCGCCGCATCGACCATGGCCTCCGGTACGCTCCCGTAAATCTGTATCCCAATCGGAGCCTCGTAGTCGTAAGTCACGAGTTTTTCGAGCGATTTCCGGGCATCTCTGACCAGCCCGTCGGAGGAGATGAACTCAGTGTACATCATATCCGCGCCGAACTCCTTGCACACCCACCTGAAGGACGGGTCGGTCACGTCCTCCATCGGCGCAAGCAGCAGCGGCCGCTCACCCAAATCTATGTTCTCGCCAATCTTCATCCGGCTCCGTCGTTTTACGAACCTGCAAAGATAGCAATCCTCAGTAATAACTCGGCAGTCTTTGTCGGTGAAATCACAAATTGGCGCAAATTAGCGCATTTCGAGAACCGCATATTGGCGAGTTATCGCATTTTGCATACTCAAAAATCCAAAATTATCGCAGTTATGGCAAAAAAGGCTTGTGCCCGGTTCAAATGCGACAAACTCACGTTGATAACCCTGCGGAGACAGTAAAGTTTTGCACGGATTTTGCGTGATATGAGTGGTTTTGTCCCGAACGGGCGACAGTCAGACATATACGAAAACATAATCATATTATGGCAAAGATTACGACAGTGGGAGTGCTTACCTCCGGCGGTGACGCTCCCGGAATGAATGCGGCAGTGAGAGCCGTGACAAGGGCTTCCATCTACAACGGCTGGAAGGTGATGGGAATATACAGGGGCTATGAGGGTCTCATCAACAACGAGATAGCGGAGTTCACCTCACAGTCTGTCAGCAACACCATACAGAGGGGAGGGACCATCCTCAAAACCGCCCGTTCCGAGGCGTTCATGACTCCGGAAGGCAGGAAGCTGGCCTACGACAATATGAAGGCCGCAGGCATCGACGCGCTCATCATAATCGGAGGAAACGGCTCGCTTGCCGGCGCGCAGGTTTTTGCGAAGGAGTATGACGTGCCGTGCATCGGGCTTCCGGGCACGATTGACAACGACCTCTACGGGACCGACTACACCATAGGATATGACACCGCGCTCAACACCATCGTCGAATGCGTCGACAAGATCCGTGACACGGCGACCTCGCACGACCGCATATTCTTCATCGAGGTGATGGGACGCGACGCGGGTTTCCTCGCGCAGAACAGCGCAATCGCATCGGGGGCGGAGGCCGCCATCATTCCGGAGGACAAGACCGACGTGGATCAGCTGGAGCAGTTCATTAGCCGGGGCTTCCGCAAGAGCAAGAACAGTTCGATAGTCCTCGTCTCCGAGAGCAAGAAGGACGGAGGGGCGATGCACTATGCCGAGCGCATCAGAACCGAATATCCGCAGTATGACGTGCGCGTGACCATCCTCGGACACCTTCAGAGGGGAGGCACTCCGAGCGCCTTCGACCGCATACTCGCGAGCCGTCTCGGCGTTGCCGCAATCGATGCGCTGAACGACGGGCAGCGCAACGTGATGGTCGGCATCGCGAACGACAAGATTG
>CAVEDD010000141.1:0-5588 GCA_963614515.1 Treponemataceae bacterium
GACCTTGCAGTCTCAATCTTACGGCGACCACCGACGGAGCCGCAGCCTACTCTGACGCGGATTTCGTGGTCATCGCGGCCCCGACGAACTACGACCCGCAGAAGAATTATTTCGACACCCACTGCATCGAAGACGTGACAGACCTCGTGCTGAGCGTCAACCCGGACGCGGTGATGGTCATAAAATCGACGGTTCCGGTGGGCTACACACGCAGTCTCTATGCGAAATACGCTCCGAAGTTCCGGACTGACCCGGCGCTGAAGGGGAAGAAGTTCAACCTGCTGTTCTCGCCGGAGTTCCTGCGCGAAAGCAGGGCGCTCTATGACAACCTCTATCCTTCGCGCATCATAGTCGGCTACCCCGAAATACTCCCCGCCGATGTGGACCGGAAGTGGGACGAGGAGAATGCCGCGATAAACGCGATCGGCAACCCGGAGGCGGAAGAGCAGGCGGGGACATTCGCCGCGCTGCTTCAGGAGGGCGCGCTCAAGAAGGATGTCGAGAAGCTTTTCATGGGGATGAAGGAAGCCGAGGCGGTGAAACTCTTCGCCAACACATATCTCGCTCTGAGAATCAGCTACTTCAATGAACTTGACACATACGCTGAAATCAAGGGGCTTGACACCAGGTCAATCATCAGGGGCGTCTGTCTCGACCCCCGCATAGGCACGCACTACAACAATCCGTCCTTCGGATACGGCGGCTACTGTCTTCCGAAAGACACCAAACAGCTTCTGGCGAACTATTCGGATGTTCCGGAGAACCTCATCGGAGCCATCGTCGAAAGCAACCGCACCCGCAAGGACTACATCGCCGACGCGGTGCTCCGCAAGGTGGACTACTATACCGGAAGCGGACAGTGGGAGGCGGACAGGGAGCGCAGCTGCGTCATCGGCGTGTTCCGCCTGACTATGAAGTCGGATTCGGACAATTTCCGCCAAAGTTCGGTCCAGGGCGTGATGAAGCGCGTAAAGGCGAAAGGGGCGGAGATGATCATCTATGAACCGAGCCTTGAGGACGGCACGACTTTCTTCGGATCGGTCGTCGTCAATGACCTTGACGCGTTCAAGTCCCGGAGCGATGCGATTATCGCCAACCGCTACGACTCCTGTCTCGACGATGTCCGGGACAAGGTCTATACGAGGGACATATTCGGAAAAGATTGAGACCCTGTCTCCGGACGCGATGTCCGGAGCGTCTCGTATATGTTTTTGCGGGAACTGCATGAAAATGGAAAAATCACAGAACAGATTCGCCCTCGTGACCGGAGCGTCTTCCGGGATGGGGCTTGAATATGCGAAACAGCTGGCGGCGGAAGGCTGCAACATCATCGTCGTAAGCAACAGGGACGAAGACAACCGGGAGGTGGCCGGGATGCTCGCTGGGGAATATGGAGTCGAGGCTGTCCCGTATTATGCCGACCTTTCGAAATCCGAAAGCTGCCAGGCTCTTTACGACTGGACACGGGAGCGGGGCTATGTCATCGACATACTCATAAGCAACGCCGGGATGCTTGTGTGGAACAAGCTCGAAAACACCCCGGCGCACAAGGTTGACCTCATCGTCGGAGTACACTGTCTCGCGACGACGCACCTGTGCCGGCTGTTCGGCGCGGATATGAAGGCGCGTGCGCTGGCTCTTTCCGAGTCGCGTGTCGAAGCGGCTGAAAGAGCCGGGGCGAAGCCCGGAAGCCGCAGGGCGAGACGGGCCGGGAAATTGAAGAAAGGGGAGTGCGGGCACATATTGATTATGTCTTCGCTCGCCGCCTATCTTCCATATCCCACAATCTCGACCTACTCCGCCACGAAAGCCTACTCGAAAAGTCTCGGCACATCTCTCTGGCACGAACTGCGCGGCTTCGGGATAAGCGTCACCACGGTCTGCCCTTCGGCCGTCGACACCCCGCTCATAACGCTCGCCCCCAATCTCCGCAGACTGGCCCACAGGCTCGGCGTGATGATTTATCCGCAGACTCTCGTGCGCGGTGCTCTCAGAAAGATGTTCCGGGGGAGGCGCATCTACATTCCGACCGTCATCGCGAAACTCGCCGTGGTTTTCTGCAGCCTGCTTCCGCAGCATTGCGTCAGCTGGATCTGCCGCATACCCGTTCTCAAACGTCTTTTTGACGAGGTGTGAGCGTTCCGAATTCAAGACAAAGGCGGGCTGCGACAGCCCTGACAATCAAACAGCATCTGAATGATGACAGTACCATATCAAATCATAAATCTGGGACTGCGGATTCTTTCGCTCCGTCCCCGCATTTCGTTGAACATAGCGTCCCGCGACCCGAAGCTGGCAAGCGACAGGGCCCTGAGGAGAATCCTGTGGAAAGCGCGTGACACCGCCTACGGGCGTGAGCACCATTTCCGCACGATACTCAAGGCGCGGACCCCGGAGGCGCTTTTCCGGATGTACGAGAAATGTGTCCCGGCGGCGGATTACGAGGCTTTCCGCCCCTATGTCGAGCGGCACAAGAAAGGGGAGCGTGACGTGCTGATTCCCGGCAAGCCGCTGATGTATGCGACGACTTCCGGAACGACGTCGCTGCCCAAATGGATTCCGATTTCCGAGACCTATATGGAGGATGTCTATTCCAAGATGTCTCATGTCTGGCTCGACAATTTCGCGCGTCTGCGTCCCAAGTTCCTTTCCGGAGGACTCGTCGTGTCGGTGGCGAAGGTGGTCGAGGGATATGCGGAAGACGGGACGGTGTTCGGCTCGGTTTCGGGAGTGACCGCCAAGGAACTGCCGCGCTTCATCCGGGAGAGGTTTGTTACCCCGTCGGAAGTCTATGACATAAAGGACTATACGGCACGATATTACACGATGATGAGGCTCGCCATAGCCCACAGCGTGACCTACATCGTCGCCCCGAACCCTTCGACCATACTCGAGCTTGTGCACAATGCGGAGGAATATTTCAACGACTATGTCGCCGACATCGAAAACGGGACTCTCTCGCAGAAGTTCGATGTCTCCGAAGAAATCCGTGCGGCTCTCGCTCCGGTGATGGTTCCGGATCCCGCGAGGGCGGAGTTCCTGCGCCGGGTCAAGACGGAGCATCCGGTTCCGCAGATTAAGGACTGGTGGCCTGAACTCCAGTTCCTCTCCTCGTGGAAATGCGGCAACACGGCCATAGCCTCTGCGAAGGTGGCCGCCCAGCTGCCGTCCTGCTGCTGTTATCAGGAACTCGGCTATTTCGCCTCCGAGTGCCGTTTCGGGCTTGTCCTCGACGAGGGCATAGACTCCACGCTGTTCCCGCACTACCACTACTACGAGTTCGTCGAGGAGTGCGATCTTGACAAGCCGTCGCCTAAGTTCCTGCGCCTGCACGAGCTGAAGCAGGGTCACCGCTACTGCGTCTATGTCACGACCCTTTCCGGCCTCTACCGCTACAACATGAACGACCTCGTCGAGGTCGGAGGACGCTTCCACAGGACTCCGAAGATCCATATGGTGCAGAAAGTCAACGGAATCGTGAGCATCACGGGCGAGAAGCTCTATGAGAAGCAGTTCATCGAGGCGGTGCGAATGGCCGAGAAGGAGACGGGCTGGAAGGTGAGTTTCTTCATCGGTTTCGCCGACCCGGAGGAGTCCCAGTACGATTTCTACTACGAATTCGACGACCGGCGCATCCGCGCCGTCAGGGCGGAGAAGTTCACGGAGATTGTGGACAGGCATCTGCGGGAGATGAACATAGAGTATGAGTCAAAGCGCGCCTCCCTCCGTCTCAAGGCTCCGAAGACCACGGTTCTCCGCAAGAACGCCTACGACCTCTTCAAGAAAATCAGTCTCAACGAAGGCGCCCGCGACGGACAGTTCAAGCTCGTGATGCTGCTACAGGACAAGCGCCGCCAGCGCTGGATTGACTCCCTCAGCGCTGATTAGGGGCTGTCATTTCTTTTCGTAGGCAAGCAGCCGGGCGTCTTCCTCCCGGGACATCTTCTCATCGTATTCCCTGTCCCAACGCCGGTAGTATTCAATCTGCGGGTCTTCAAAGAGACTCATCTGGACGGCATCCGCGTGAGTGAGTTTCGAGACTCCGAGGCCTATCTGCCGGACGGGGGTGTGGCCGTCCCAGATTTCCGACAGCATCCTGCGCGCTCCATTGAGTATGAGCGCCGTCACATCCGTCGGCTGGGGGAGCGTGCATTGCTTCTGCACAACGCTGAAATTGCTGTATTTGACGAAAACGGAGACGCAGGAAGCCCGGAAGTCGTTCCGGCGCATCCTGTGCGCCACCACGCAGGCTGCCTTGAACAGTTCCCGGTCCAGCGCTGCGGTTTCTGTGATGTCATGGGCGAAAGTCCTCTCCGCGCTGATGCTCTTGGCTTCATGTTCCTCAGTTTCGACAGGGTCATTGTCTATGCCGTTCGCGTTCTCATGCAGCTGCGCCGCGTATTTCTTCCCGACAATCCGAGCTATCACCGCCTCCGGTCTCTTCGCGAGGTCTCCGATGGTGTAAATTCCGTAGGCTGAAAGCCTTTCGCGGGTCTTCCTCCCGACCCAGAGCAGGTCGCCCACAGGCAGCGGCCACATCTTCTCCGGGACTTCCTCCGTCCACAGCGTGTGAACCTTGTCGGGCTTCTCGAAGTCCGAGGCCATCTTGGCGAGCAGCTTGTTGGAGCCGATTCCCACATTGACCGTGAATCCGAGTCTGTCGTGAATCTCATCCTTCAGTCTTGCCGCCACCTCGACGGGGTCTTTCCGGTAGAGCCGCAGGCTCATGTCGATGAAGCATTCGTCAATCGAAAACTTCTGAAGCACGGGTGAATAGCTCCGGCATATCTCCATGAATCCGGTCGAGCACCGCCTGTACCACTCCCAGTCGCCCGGGACAATCACGAGGCCCGGACAGGTGCGGAGCGCCATGCTTACGGGCTGCGCCGCCTTGATGCCGAGTTTCTTGGCAGGCATAGAGGCGGCCGAGATGATGCTCCGCCGGTCGGCAGGGTCGCCGGAAACGACAGACGGAACGAGCCTGATGTCAGACCCGCCCTCCGACAGAATCTTCACCGCGCTCCAGCTCAGGAACGCGGAATTCACGTCGATGTGGAATATTACCCGTCTCCATGCCATCTCACGGCGTCCGCACCGCTGCCGGTACGCGATCTTACTTTCTTGGACTGCAGTTCAGTATTCGATGTGACATGCCGGGAAGCCCGTCAGGTTCACCGGTGCGGTGAAGATACGGCTAAAATCCGGTTTTCACAACAACGTTCATAAATATGCTGTGAAACTCCGCAGGCGGCAGGCGTGGAAGAAACTGTCAAGATTCTTTACAAAGGTGTAAAATTTCTTTACAGGGATATGGTTGTATTGTGGGGTCAATTCATTGATATGTATATTGTTGGCTCGGGTGGCACGGGAGGTGTTCGGATTATTCGTGAAAACGGATATATTTATGAAGATTAATGCAGCTCTTGTATTTCTTGCCGTCGCGGCGGTTTCCCTTCCTTTGACGGCGGGGGCGCAGGATGCGTTGGCTGCGGATCCGGTCCGGCCTGAAAATGCCGGGGAAACTGCGTCCGGGCCGGAAGTGATGTCGCTGAAAGAGTGTATGGAATATGCGGTGGAGAATGCGGCGC
>CAVEDD010000142.1:0-5561 GCA_963614515.1 Treponemataceae bacterium
ATCGGTCACATACGCCCGGTATGCTCCCTCTTCAAAAATAAATCTATCCTCAAAAATCCATCACAAATCTCTGCGGGTTGTTGACGCTTATATATGACGGAAAGCCGTTCTCGGACGGCTTCTGAATGATAATCAAATACTTAAAATTAATAATCAAATGAGCAAGAAAAACGGTAATGTCTTCGCCATCGCGATTATGTTCTTCCTTTTCGGAATGATCTCATTCGTGACCGGCCTCCAGAACCCGATGGGCGTGATTGTAAAGGCCCAGTTCGGAGCTTCCAACTTCATGTCGCAGCTCGGCAATGCGGCAAACTTCATCGCCTATGCCTTCCTCGGTCTGCCTGCGGGTATGATTCTGAAGAAGAAAGGCTACAAATTCACCGCCCTCGCTGCGGTTACGGTGGGTTTCTTCGGAGTGACCCTCTCCTGGCTTTCCGGAGTTGTCGGGAATTTCGGAGTGTACCTCACCGGTGCATTCGTGTCCGGCTTCTCGATGTGTATGCTCAACACCGTCGTGAACCCTATGCTCAACACCCTCGCGGGCGGCGGAAACAAGGGCAACCAGCTCATCCAGCTCGGAGGTTCGTTCAACTCCCTCTGCGCCACCATCGTTCCGGTGCTTGTGGGCTACCTCATCGGTGATGCCGCAAAGGCTCAGATTTCTGACGCCAATCCGGCTCTGTTCATCGCTATGGGTGTGTTCGCCCTCGCATTCGTGATTCTCATCTTCTCCCACATTCCGGAGCCTGAACTTGAGGCTGCCGCAGCAGGGAAGGCCGAAGAGGAGGAAAAGATGGGGGTTTCTCTCGCGCACCTCTTCTCGCACCGCCACTTCGTTTGCGGAATCATCGCGATTTTCGTGTATGTGGGTGTCGAGGTCGGCATTCCTAACTTCGTGAACCTCTACCTGACTTCTCCGGGTGTCGGCGTGGCCGCTTCCGTGGCAGGAGCAGTCGTGGGAATCTACTGGCTGCTGATGCTCTGCGGCCGTCTTGTCGGAGGCGTAATCGGCGCCAAGGTCTCAAGCCGTACTATGATGGTTGCAACGACTTCCCTCGCGATAGTTCTCCTTCTCCTCGGAATGTTCCTCCCTTCAACCCTCGTGAAGTTCCCGTCAGTGACTTCCGACCTCAAGTTCGCCCTCGCTGACATTCCTCTCAACGTGGTGTTCTTCATCCTCTGCGGTCTCTGCACTTCCATAATGTGGGGAGCAATATTCAACCTTGCAGTCGAGGGGCTCGGAAAATACACTTCTCTGGCTTCCGGAGTGTTCATGATGCTCGTCTGCGGCGGCGGAATCCTTCCGCTCATCCAGGGGGCGGTCGCAGACGCGACTTCAATCATTTCCGGCTACTGGGTGGTGATTGCGGCGGTGGCATATATGCTCGTGTTCGCGCTCTTCCTCTCAAAGCCGAAGGCAGTTAAGGAATAATAACGGAGATGCCGTCTGAAGACCTCGGGCGGCTTTAAGAATTTGAATCATATATTATGGAAGAAATTTCACAGGCACTGGACAAACAGTATGTGGTCGGCATCGATGTCGGAGGCCAGACCACCAAAATAGGCGTTGTGGATGCGCGCGGACAGGTTCTCGCGCAGACGGTCATACGTTCCGACAATTTTGAGGATGCCGAGCCTTATCTCGACGAAGTGGCGGCGGCCGTAAAGAAGGTGATAGCCGAGGCAGAAGTCGAAGGGCAGGTTCGCGGAATCGGAATGGGCGCGCCTAACGGCAACTACTACACCGGAATGGTTGAATTCGCTCCGAATGTCGTATGGGCGAAGAACAAGGCGGTTCCAGTCGCTGAAATGCTCAAGGAAAGGATGGGCGGCATTCCGGTCGTGCTCACAAATGACGCGAATGCGGCGGCTGTGGGTGAGATGACCTACGGGGCTGCCAGGGGAATGAAGAACTTCATAATGATTACCCTCGGCACCGGCGTGGGCAGCGGCATCGTCATCAACGGCGAGGTCGTCTACGGCCACGACGGTTTCGCCGGCGAACTCGGTCACGTGAGGGTGGTGCGCAACAACGGCCGTCTCTGCGGATGCGGAAGGACCGGCTGTCTGGAGGCCTATTGCTCCGCCATCGGAGTGGCGCGCACCGCACGCGAATGGCTCGACAACACCGATGAGCCGTCAACCCTCCGCGGTCTGGAGACCATCTCCTCGAAGGATGTCTATGACGCGGCGAAGGAAGGCGATGCGCTCGCCCTCAGGGTATTCGACTTCACCGGGCGCATACTCGGCAACGCTTTCGCCGACTTCATCGCGTTCAGCGCCCCTGAGGCGATTGTCCTCTTCGGAGGTCTGGCACGCAGCAAGGAATTCCTCACGGAGCCTATCCTTGAGGCGATGAACGGCAATGTGCTCAGCATCTGGAAAGACAAGGTGAAACTCGTCTATTCTTCGCTCAAGGAGTCCGACGCGGCAATCCTCGGCGCTTCTGCTCTCGCTTGGGAGCTGCTGTAAGATTATAGAGAAATGTAAGACGGGGGAATGACCGGCGGCCGTTCCCCTTTTTTATTGTGAAGCAAACCGTGCAACGCAGCAATTCATTTTCGATAAATGCAGCAATCCGTATTTCATTCTATAGATATCTTGAAAAATGAAAACATCGACTCCTTCAAAACATCTCTGGCTTGAGCTCAGGCCGGATTACATAGACGCCAACTTCCAGCAGGTATATGAATACCTGTCGTCATTCCGCTCGAATGAGTCCGGAAAGAGTGACTCGTTCTATCAGACAACCATAGAGTTGTTACGCCAGAGGGCGCAGGGCCTGATTTTCAAGGAGGCTGACAGACCCATAAGTGCTGAGGAGTCTCCCGATAAGGAGAGGGACATATTCTGCTCGAAGATATTGTGCCTCTATCTTCTGAACGAGCCGGACAAGGACAATCCGACTTTCAAGGAGGCCTTCTTCTCATTGATACTTCATCTTGCCCGCTGTGCCAAGGACAGTGTCGCAGCCGAACAGATGGTGCGAATCTCGCTCGAAGTCCTTTCGTGCGAGAAGATCAAGGCTACCGGAATCTCCTGGGACATCTTCAATCTTTTCGGTACGGACATCTTGACCTACAAGATAATCAACGGCTATTCACTTGAAGATGATCCACAGCGGTTCGTGATCCTGGAGAAAAGGGGCATACTTCGGGCGAACATCGGGAAAGTGCTCCTTGCACCCGTCAACCGTGACGGTCTGAAGACATCGCTGGCCAATATGATTCCCAACCTTGCATTCTTCCAGGATTCCCTTCAGGTCATGGACAGCAAGACCAACAGGATCAAGCAGGGGGAATCGGAGGACATTGACAGGATAGAGAAGTTCACCGACGAGTTCGTCAGGAAGCAGGCTTCCGTGAAGCCGGCGGTCCGGAAACTCAAACAGTATGTCGCCGGAGATCTGATGGATGTGGAACTTGTCTCGAAAGGTGACACCTTGAGGGTGCGCACCGTGGATCCCGACTATGAACCGATAGAGGGGGATTTCCTGATATCCCAGCCTGACAAGCTGCTTTATTATACGCTCGATGACTTCAGACTGTACCTTAACGTCGGGGACCAGTTCCCCGTCAAGATGCAGTCATATTCGGAAAAGGGAAATTCCAAGTTTTCGGTGGACGAGGAGTTCAAGGACTATGTGGTGGAGACGGTCTACAAGGAAGACCACAGGTATAAGGTTGTGCTGGCCAAACTCATGGACACCATAGTCAACAGGAACGGCAAGGAGCAGATGTTATGGTGGACGGAATTCGGTTTTCCTGCGTACACGGATTATGTCGACGGAATCGAAGGGGGTCAGTATGGCAGGATAGAGCTCTCCGATACGGGAACGGGGGCATACAGGCATTTCATAAATGCGTATTATGATTCGCCGGCACTTCCCGAAGAGAGATTTGACGAGGAGCTGACGAAGAAGAATACCATCACATATTTCACCTACGCTGAGAATGACACTCCGCCGTCGGAAAGCAATGACGTCGAGCTGAGCGAGAATCTGGCGCGTCAGCTTTGCCGCATGCTCTTCTTCTACCAGAGGACCCTCCGCAGCGCGGTCGCACGTTACAGGCTTCTGTCGGTCTGCCGCATCCTCTCCCAACTTGTGGAAGATGACGAGGCTGTGAAGTATATTGATTTCGTGGCCTCCTATCTTGAGAATGTCGTCGCTTTCGCCGACGATGCATATGAAGAAATGAGGCCTTTGAATTATGAGGCCGGAATGGAAGAAGACGGAATCCGCAGAAGGAAGGATATTGTGGATATCCTGATGGAATACGGGAAAGGGGAAGACAGCGACGTCCTTGACTCCTTCATAGATGCGGCCGCCGATCCGATGCTGGTGAAGCTCTCGAAACTAGTCCAGTCTGCGAACAGAATCCGGAACGTGGTTTCGGACAATCTTCTCGTCCACATAAAGAAGGAGATCATATCCAATCTGTCCATAGATTCGGAGAAGAAGACCGATCTTGAAGTCAAGAAAGGGACATACTACGGGACGGAGGATGCAACGAAGGAATTCAAGCCGTCGTTCTTTGAGGCTCCGGACGACAGCGAGCACCCTCAGGACTGGAACGTCTTCAAGGAACTGTGCGCATTCCTGAACTCGGAGCTAGGCGGTACCCTGTACATGGGAGTGGCGGATTCCGGTTATTCCCTCGGCCTGGACAGGGACCTGTGGAATCTTGGCAAGATCGGGAATCATTCATATGCGGACAATCTTGACGGATACAAGCGATACATCCTCGATGATGCGAAGAAGTTCTTCCCCAACAACGCAGTCCTGATGAACCTGACATTCACCCCGGTTGAAGACGGAAGAGTTCTCGCCATCAAGGCCGAACCGTGGGGCGGAGGAATCGTGGAGATGGACGGAAGGGCATTCCTCAGAATGGACAGCGAGTCCATTGAGATGGATTCACGGATGAAGGATGAAGTGGTCAGGAAGAAGCTCCTGTCCAAGAAAGACGAGTCCAACAATGTCCGGAATCTCATGGAGGCCATCGAAGGACGGAAGAAAGTCATTCTGCACGGCTACTCTTCGAGCAGGGCGACAGAGGACCGCATTGATATGGAGCCTTTTGCATTTGATGACGATTATCAGACCGTATGGTGCTATGACCCTTCAACGGACAAGTGCAAGAGTTACAAGGTGTCAAGAATAGGGTCCACGGAAATTCTTGACAAGGCATGGACCAACGGTGCAAAGCACAGGCAGGGCGACACTGACATCTTCCGCATGACGGGCGAAAGGGGGATTCCGGTAAAGCTTCAGTTGGACCATTATTCCAAGCTGCTGCTTTGCGAGGAATTCCCGAAGGCGATCGACCTCATCATCCCCGATTCCAACAAGACGTCCTGGTATCTGCAGACGGATGTCCGCTCTCTTGACGGTGTGGGAAGGTTCTATATCAGCCTCGGCAAGTCGCATATCACGATAGTGGATTCTCCCGAACTGGAAGAATATGTGAAGAAATACCTCTCGGAGAATCTGTAATGTGGAATCAGAGATCGATGAGACTGTACGGGCGGAGGTTCATCTCATAGCCTCCGGTAAG